>JBAZOF010000001.1:0-38289 GCA_041648855.1 Sulfuritalea sp.
AGTTCCACGGCGAGGCGGGGAATTTCGATGACCGGATCGCCGTGGCGCACGAGCAGGGCGCCGCCCATTTCCCGCAGGGCCGCGGCGACCTCCTCGACGGCGCGCAGGATGAACTCGACGCGGCGGTCGCGGCGCGGCAGCGGATCGAGAATGGTGGTATCGAAGACGAACGCGCAGTGCACCCGCCGGTGCGCCTTCAGCGCGTGATGCAGGGCGGCGTGGTCGTACACGCGCAGGTCGCGACGGAACCAGACAAGGGCGGTGGACATCGGGTAATTGACCGGGGGTACTCGGGAACGGACTGAGAGATTACA
Source organism: Sulfuritalea sp. (assembly GCA_041648855.1). GTDB lineage: Bacteria > Pseudomonadota > Gammaproteobacteria > Burkholderiales > Rhodocyclaceae > Sulfuritalea. Next base: position 315 of record JBAZOF010000001.1, read on the forward strand.
ATGTCGGCACATTCATGGAAACCGTCAGTCTCGCCAACCACTTTCTGATCGCCATGCCCGCCATGGTCGATCCGAATTTTTCCCGCACACTGACCTATATCTGCGAGCACAACGCAGACGGCGCGATCGGCATCATCGTCAATCGCCCGATGGACATGAACCTTGCCGGCCTGTTCGATCGCGTCAGCATTCCGCTCGACGATGAAGAAGCCGAGGCACGCTTCTCCGGCCTGCCGGTGTATTTCGGCGGACCGGTGCAGACCGACCGGGGTTTCGTGCTGCACCGGCCTTCCGGGCAATGGCAGTCTTCGCTCAATGTCAGCGACAGCATCGCGCTGACCAGTTCGCGCGACATCCTTCAGTCCATGGGCAGCACCGGCGAGCCGTCCGAAGTGCTGGTCAGTCTCGGCTATGCCGGCTGGACGGCGGGACAGCTGGAGTGGGAACTGTCGCAGAACGCCTGGCTGACGGTGGAGGCCGACGTCGGCATCATCTTTGCGGTACCTCCCGAAGAGCGCCTGCCGGCGGCCATGCAACTGCTCGGTGTGGATTTCGCCAATCTCTCTGAAATTGCGGGCCATGCCTGAGGCGGCGGGTTCAGTGCTCGCCTTCGATTTCGGCATCAAGCGCATCGGCGTCGCCATCGGAACACTGCTGGGTGAGGGCCGATCCGGTCCGGCGCGGCCCCTGACCACCATCGATGCCGAAGCCAACGATGCCCGCTTCGACGCCATCGCCGCGCTGATCGCCGAGTGGCAGCCGGTGCTGCTGCTGGTCGGCCGGCCCTTGAACGAAGACGGCACGCCGCACGAAATGACCGCCCGTTGCGAGCGCTTCGCCAACCAGTTGCGCGGCCGTTTCCGCCTGCCGGTCGAGCAGGTCGACGAGCGCTTCAGTTCGACCGAAGCCGATGCGAACCTGCGCCAACGCGGGCTGTCCTGGCAAGAGCGCAAGGCACGAGTCGATGCCGAAGCCGCACTCATCATTCTCCAAAGCTGGTTCGAACTCCATGCCCGTAGCTACTCACCTGCCTGACGCCGAGGCCCTCTGCGCGGCCCTTGCCGACGCCATGCGGCCCCATGTCGATCCTGCAGCGACGGCCCTGGTCGGCATCCACACCGGCGGCGTCTGGGTTGCCGCACGTCTGCACGCCGCGCTCGGTTTGAAGATTCCGCCCGGCTCGATCGACGTGTCCTTCTATCGCGACGACTTCAATCAGCGCGGCCTGCACGCCAACGCCAAGACTTCGCAGATTCCCTTCGATGTCGAAGGCGCGCACATCGTCATCGTCGATGACGTGCTCCACACCGGCCGCACCATCCGCGCGGCGATGAACGAGCTGTTCGATTACGGCCGGCCGGCACGCATCGACCTCGCCGTGCTGACCGATCGCGGCGGGCGCGAGCTGCCCATCGCTCCGACTTTTTGTCCGCATTCGCTGAGCTTGCCTGCCGCGCAGATACTGGCGCTGGAGCGGGCCGACGACGGCGGGCTTTCCTTCCGGTTGATCGAAAAATGAGCGCATTCGGCAAGCAGCCCAATCCACAGCTCAACAGTCACGGCGAGCTGCAGCATCTGCTGACCATCGAGGGACTGCCGCGCGAGATGCTGCTGCGCATCCTCGACACCGCGGCGCCGTTTTCCGAAGTCGCCGAACGCGAAGTGAAGAAGGTGCCGCTGCTGCGCGGCAAAAGCGTGTTCAACCTGTTCTTCGAGAATTCGACGCGCACCCGCACCACCTTCGAGATCGCGGCGAAGAGGCTTTCCGCCGACGTCATCAACCTCAACATCAGCACCTCCTCGGCGAACAAGGGCGAGACCCTGCTCGACACGGCAGATAACCTCGCCGCGATGCAGGCCGACATGTTCGTCGTGCGCCACGCTTCGAGCGGCGCGCCCCACCTGCTCGCGCAGCACCTGGCGGCGACCGGGCGCGACCACATCCACGTGGTCAACGCCGGCGACGGCCGTCACGCGCATCCGACGCAGGGCCTGCTCGACATGTACACCATCCGCCACTACAAGACGGATTTCAGCCAGCTCACCGTCGCCATCGTCGGCGACGTGCTGCATTCGCGCGTGGCGCGCAGCCAGATCCACGCGCTGACCACGCTGGGCGTGCCCGAAGTGCGCGTCATCGCGCCCAAGACCCTGCTGCCGACCGGCATCGAACGCCTCGGCGTGCGGGTATTCAACGACATGCGCGAGGGCCTGCGCGGGGTCGACGTGGTCATGATGCTGCGCCTGCAGAACGAGCGCATGCAGGGCGCGCTGCTGCCCTCGACGCAGGAATACTTCAAGTCCTACGGCCTCACGCCGGAAAAGCTCTCGCTGGCGAAGCCCGACGCCATCGTCATGCATCCGGGGCCGATGAATCGCGGCGTGGAAATCGATTCGGCCGTGGCGGATGGCGGCCAGGCGGTGATCCTGCCGCAAGTCACTTTCGGCATCGCGGTGCGCATGGCGGTGATGGCCATGCTGGCGGGAAACTCATGAATAAATCTACTGCGCGTGCCGGATCGGGGATTGGGCGGTGCTCACTATCCTCACATATAACAACATATGTTCCGGTAGCTGCGCTCCGGCCGCACCCCGCTGCGGCCCGCTCGCTACGATTTCTTCACGAGTTTTGAGCCCATGAAAATCCATATCAAGAACGGCCGCCTGATCGACCCGGCGAGCAAGACCGACAAGCCGCTCGATCTCTTCATCGCCGCAGGGCGCATAGTCGGCGTTGGCAACACGCCGGCTGGTTTCGAAGCCAACAGCGTGCTCGATGCGACGGGCTGCATCGTCTGCCCCGGCCTGGTCGATCTTGCGGCACGGCTGCGCGAGCCGGGCTTCGAATACCGGGCCACGCTGGAATCCGAAATGGCGGCGGCCGCGGCCGGGGGGGTAACGTCACTGGCGTGCCCGCCGGATACCGATCCGGTACTGGACGAGCCGGGGTTGGTGGAAATGCTGACCCACCGGGCGCGGCTGCCCGAGTTCGCCCATGTGCATCCGGTGGGCGCCTTGACCACGCAACTGGAAGGCAAGGCGCTGACCGAAATGGCGGAACTCTCCGAGGCGGGCTGCGTCGCCTTCGGCCAGGCCAATCGCGCCATTGTCGACACGCAGGTACTGCTGCGCGCCATGATGTACGCGGCGACCTTCGACTTTCCCGTGTGGTTGCAGGCGCAGGATCCGTTTCTTGCCAGGAAGGGCGTCGCCCATGACGGCGAAGTCGCTGCGCGCCTTGGCTTGGCCGGGATTCCGGTGGCGGCGGAAACCATCGCGCTGGCGACCATTCTGCATCTGGCCCGCGAGACCGGCGCACGGGTGCACGTGACACGCATCTCGTCGGCCGCCGGCGTCGAGATGATCGTCGCCGCCCGCGCCGCCGGAATTGCGGTCACCTGCGATGTGGCGATACATCACCTGCATCTGTGCGAAATGGATCTCGGCTTCTTCGACGCGCACGCCCGGCTCGATCCGCCGCTGCGCTCGCAGCGGGATCGCGACGCCTTGCGCGCGGGCCTGGCGTCGGGCGCGATCAACGCGCTGTGTTCCGACCACACGCCGGTCGATGACGACGGCAAGCAGATGCCCTTCGATGAAGCCGAAGTCGGCGCCACCGGGCTCGAACTGCTGCTGCCGCTGACGCTCAAATGGGCGCGGGAAATGAAGCTGCCGCTGGTGACGGCGCTGGCGCGCGTGACCGCGGATCCGGCGCGCATTCTTGGCGTCAAGGTCGGCAGCCTGGGCCTGGGAGCTGCCGCCGATATCTGCGTGTTCGACCCGGTGGCCGAATTCAAGGTCAGCCGCGAAAACCTCAGGAGCCAGGGCAAGAACACCCCGTTCCTCGGCTATGAGTTTCCCGGCCGCGTGCGCTACACGCTGATCGACGGCCATCTGGCCTTCGACGGCACGCTAAGCTAAGAGCCGCTCCCTCACGACAGACGGCTCGACGCCGTCGATGCGCACCCGCTTGGCGCGGGACGTGTCGCCGCTTATCAGGCTGACGGCGGCTTTCGCCACACCGAGCCGATCCGCAAGAAACGCGATCAGGCCAGCATTGGCTTTGCCATCGACCGGCGGCGCGGCAAGGCGGATTTTCAACGCTTCGCCGTGCAGGCCCACCACTTCGGTTTTCTTTGCTCCCGGCTGGATGTGCAGCCGCAGCGTCACTCCCTTGCCGTCGGCGACCAGCCACGTCATGAAACTAGCATCAAAGGCATCACGGCGTGGCGCAGGCTGGCGATCACGAACAGGGCGATTTGCAGCACCAGCAGCAAGGCCAGCGGCGAGAGGTCCACGCCGCCCACGGGTGGAATGATGCGGCGAAACGGCCGCAGCAGGGGCCGGGTCAGCGTGTTGAACACCTCGGCCAGCGGCGCATAAGGATTCACCCAGGAAAAAACCGCCGAGACGATTACGGCCCCGATCACCAGATACAGGCTGGTCTTCGCCACATCCAGCAGCGCCAGCAGGGCGACCACAAAAGTCGGCGCTGGCGATACGGCGGACAGCACGCCGGAGAATCCCAGGGCAGTTCCCTGATAGACCACCTGCCAGAACCAGGCCAGCAGCAGGCTCGCCATGTCGAGGCCGAACAGGCCGGGAATCAGTCGGCGCACCGGACGCACCATCCAGTCGGTGACGGCGACGATGAATTGGCCCAGCGGGTTGCGGAACGGAGCGCGCGCCCATTGCATGGCGAAGCGCACCAGCAGGGCCAGCGTCAGGAAGCCGCAGACCGAATCGAGGATGAAGAGGAAAATTTGCGCCAGCATCAGTCTTTACCGAGAAGGTCGCCCAACTCGCGGCCGCGCGCCTCGGCGGCCATGATGCCGCGTTCGATTCCGGCAGCGACGCCGCTGGCGTCGAACGCGAGCAACGCGGCCTCGGTGGTACCGCCCTTCGAGGTCACTCGCTGGCGCAGGGTCGATAGCGATTCGCTGCTCTGGGCTGCCAGCTGCGCTGCACCAACGACGGTTTCGACGCTGATCCGACGTGCCGTGTCGGCATCGAAGCCGAGATCGAGAGCGGCCTTTTCCATGGCTTCGAGAAAATAGAACACATAAGCCGGGCCGCTGCCGGACACCGCGGTGACGGCGTCCATCTGCTTCTCGTCATGCACCCAGAAGGTGTTGCCGACGGCGCGCAGGAGGTTCTCGGCGTTGTCGCGGCCGTCCTGATTGACGCCGGGATCGGCGCAGAGGCCGGTGATGCCGGCGCCGATCAGGGCCGGCGTGTTGGGCATGGTGCGCACCACGTGGCGGTGACCGCCGAGCCAGCGCGAGATGTCGGCCAGACGCATTCCCGCGGCGATGCTGACGACCAGTTGCGCGTTCAGCTTGCCGACCAGCGGGGCGACCGCTTCGCGCATCTGCTGCGGCTTCACGGCCAGTACCAGGACATGACAGTCCAGCGCCGCCGCATCCACGGTTGCCGTACAGCGCACGCCGAAGCGGTCGGCGAGGGCGTCACGGGCTTCCGTGAAGGGCTCGACGACCTGGATCGCCGCTGCCGGAAAACCCTGCCGGTAGAGGCCGCTGATGAGTGCGATGGCCATGTTGCCGCCGCCGATGAAGGTGATTTTCATGTCGTGGTGTCCCGTTGTCCGAAGATTGCCGTGCCGACGCGCACGATGGTCGCGCCCTCCATTATCGCCGCCTCGAGGTCGTCGCTCATGCCCATCGACAGTGTGTCGAGCCGGAAATCCAGTTCGGTGTTGATCCGCTCCAGGGTGTGGCGCAGCAAGGCGAACTGCCGCCGTTGGCGAGCGATGTCCGCGGTCGGCTCGGGGATCGTCATCAATCCCCGCAGGCGCAGGCTCGGCAATGCGCCGATGGCGGCGGCCAGTCCGACGCCCTGCTCCGGCGTGCAGCCGCTCTTGGACGCCTCGCCCGACACATTCACTTGCAGGCAGACGTTGAGTAGCGGCAGCGCCGCAGTGCGCTGTGCCGCCAGCCGCTCGGCAATTTTCAGGCGGTCCACCGAGTGCACCCAGGCAAAGCCTTCGGCCACCGGCCGCGTCTTGTTGCTCTGCAAGGGCCCGATAAAATGCCATTCAAGATTGAGGCCGGCCAGTTCTGCTGCCTTGTCGGCCGCTTCCTGCACATAGTTTTCGCCGAAGGCGCGCTGCCCGGCCGCAGCGGCTTCCCTCACGCTGGCGGCGGGCCAGGTCTTGGAAACGGCCAGCAATTGCACCGACTCCGCAGATCGCCCGGCGGCAAGGCAGGCGGCCGCAATGCGTGCACGCACAGCTTGCAAGTTGGCGGCGATTGATGTCATATAGCAACTTTAAAGTATAAAGCACCCCGTCTACAGGAAAGCGCTCATGGACATCACAGAACTGCTCACATTCGTTGTCAAGAACAAGGCTTCCGATTTGCATCTTTCGTCCGGCCTGCCGCCCATGATCCGGGTCCATGGCGACATACGGCGCATCAATCTGCCGGCCATGGAGCACAAGGATGTCCACGCCATGATTTATGACATCATGAACGACGGGCAGCGCAAGGCCTATGAGGAAAATCTGGAGTGCGACTTTTCCTTTGCGGTGCCGAACCTGGCGCGCTTCCGCGTCAATGCCTTCGTTCAGAACCGCGGCGCGGCGGCGGTGATGCGCACCATTCCGTCGAAGATCATGTCGCTCGAAGAGCTCAAGTGCCCCAAGATTTTTGAAGAACTGGCCGACTATCCGCGCGGCCTGGTGCTGGTGACCGGACCGACCGGGTCGGGCAAGTCCACCACACTGGCGGCGATGGTCAATCACAAGAACGATGTCGAATACGGCCACATACTCACCGTCGAGGACCCGATCGAATTCGTCCATGAATCGAAGAAGTGCCTGGTCAACCAGCGCGAGGTCGGGCCGCATACCCTGTCCTTCAACAACGCCCTGCGCTCCGCCCTGCGCGAAGACCCGGACGTGATCCTGGTCGGTGAAATGCGCGACCTGGAAACCATCCGGCTGGCCATGTCCGGCGCCGAAACCGGCCACCTGGTATTCGGCACCTTGCATACCTCCTCGGCGGCGAAGACCATCGACCGTATCATCGACGTGTTCCCGGCCGCGGAAAAGGAAATGATCCGTGCCATGTTGTCGGAATCGCTGCGGGCGGTGATTTCGCAGACCCTGTGCAAGACCATGGACGGCACCGGCCGTGTTGCCGCGCACGAAATCATGGTCGGCACCCCGGCCATCCGCAACCTGATCCGCGAGGCCAAGGTGGCGCAGATGTATTCGGCAATTCAGACCGGCCAGCAGTTTGGCATGCAGACGCTCGACCAGAACCTCCAGGATCTGGTCAAGCGGAAAATCATTTCTCCGGGCGAGGCCCGCAGCAAGGCCGCCAACAAGGATAATTTCCCGGGCTAAAGCCCGGAAAATTACACCCGCCCCTCCCATCCTCCCCTCGCGGGGAGGCTACTAGTTGGAGCCGCTGACGCGGCTAGAGTAAGAAGAAACGATTGGAGATTTGCACCATGGAACGCGATGAAGGCCTGAAGTTCATGTACCAGCTTCTGACCATGATGATGCAGAAGAAGGGCTCGGACTTGTTCATTACCTCCGGTTTCCCGCCGGCCATGAAGATCGACGGCAAAATGACACCGGCAACCACCCAGCCGCTGTCGTCGCAGCACACGCAGGAACTGGCGCGGGCGATCATGAACGACAAGCAGGCCGCCGAGTTCGAGGCGACCAAGGAATGCAATTTCGCCATCTCGCCGGCCAGCATCGGCCGTTTCCGGGTCAATGCCTTTGTCCAGCAGGGGCGCGTCGGCATGATCCTGCGGACCATCAATGTGCAGATTCCCGAAATCGACGATCTCAAGCTGCCGCCGGTGCTCAAGGACGTGACGATGACCAAGCGCGGCCTGGTGCTGTTCGTCGGTGGCACGGGGTCCGGCAAATCGACCTCGCTGGCGGCGATGATCGGCTACCGCAATCAGAACAGCTACGGCCACATCATCACCATCGAGGATCCGGTCGAATACGTCCATGACCATCGCAACTGCGTAATCACCCAGCGCGAGGTCGGTGTCGACACCGATTCATGGGAAGTCGCGCTGAAGAACACCCTGCGTCAGGCGCCCGACGTCATCCTGATTGGCGAAATTCGCGACAGGGAAGTGATGGAACACGCTATCGCCTTTGCCGAAACGGGCCACCTCGCAATGGGCACCCTGCACGCCAACAACGCCAACCAGGCGATCGACCGGATCATCAACTTCTTCCCTGAAGAGCGCCGGCCGCAGTTGTTGATGGATCTTTCGCTCAACCTCAAGGCCATCGTGTCCCAGCGCCTGATTCCGGTGAAGGAAGGCAAGGGTCGCGCCGCGGCCGTGGAGGTTCTGCTCAACTCGCCGCTGATCGCCGACCTGATCTTCAAGGGAGAAATCCACGGCATCAAGGAGATCATGAAGAAGTCGAAGGAGCTCGGCATGAAAACCTTCGACATGGCCCTCTTCGATCTCTTCGAAGAGGGCCGCATCAGCTATGACGATGCCTTGCGTTTCGCCGACTCGATGAACGAAGTGCGGCTGATGATCAAGCTGAACAGCAAGATGTCGCAGGACGTGGACCGCAGCGCGGGCATCCAGCACCTGGATATTGTCTGAACTTCGCGATCGCGAAGTTCAGACAACTCTCTGACGTCCCCCACCCCCAACCCCCGCCCCGGGGCGGGGGCCAAAGTTGGCTCGCTGCGCTCGAAGTCGCGGGGCGCTTCGAACCGACTGTGCCTTACGGCGTCCGCTCGCGGCGGTTGCCTCCGGCGATGATCTCGATGTTGTACAGCCGGCATTCCAGCGCCCCGTTGTAGAGCGGAATCTTGCGCGAAGTCTGCAGCCGGATCAGCTTTGGAAGTTGCGTGTCGGCCGAGAGGAACCAGCAGCTCCAGCCGGCGAAGCGCTGCTTCAGCGCATCACCCAGCTTCGGATAAAAGGCCGCCAGTTCCTCTTCGCTGCCGAGTCGTTCGCCGTAGGGCGGGTTGGCTACCATCACGCCCGCCGGGGCAGGGGCTTCTCGCGTCAACAGGTCGGCCTGTTGCAGCGTGACCAGATCGTCGAGCCCGGCGCCGGCCAGATTCTGCCGCGTGCGGGCGACGGCATCGGCATCGATGTCGCTGCCGTACAGAGGCAGCGCGACAGCCTCGCGGCGGCGCTCGGCGGCCTCGCGCTGCAGCTTGCGCCAGAGGCCGGTGTCGAAGGTCTTGAGGTGTTCGAAACCAAAATCACCGGGCTCGCGCGACAGACCCGGCGCGTCGTCGAGAGAAATCTGGGCGGCTTCCAGCAGGAAAGTGCCGCTGCCGCACATCGGATCGAGCAGCGGCGTACCCGGTTGCCAGCCGGAAAGGCGAAGGATGCCGGCGGCGAGGTTTTCCTTGAGCGGCGCGCCGACTTTGGCCAGCTTGTGGCCGCGCATGTAGAGCGGTTCGCCGGAGGTGTCGAGATAGAGCGTGGCCTGTTGTTCGGTGATGAATAGGTGAACGCGAACCTCGGGGTTCCTGGTATTGACGCTGGGGCGTCTTCCGGTTTCGGCGCGGAAGCGGTCGCAGACGGCGTCCTTGACCTTCAGCGTGATGAACTCGATGCTCTTCAGCGGCGAGCGAATCGCCGTGACATAGACCCGAATCGAGCGATCCACCGAAAACAGTTTTGACCAATCCACATCGTAGGCCAGCCGGTAGATCTCGGCTTCGTCGCGATAGCCGCCACGCGCGATACGCCACAAGACTCGCGTCGCAATGCGCGACTCAAGGTTGATGCGGTAGCCCGTCTCGAGGTCGCCGTTGCAACTGGCGCCGCCCGGGACGACGGCAACATCCTTGCCGCCCGCATTGGCGAGGTCTTCCGCGAGCAGGGCCTCGAGGCCGCGCGGACAGGTCGAAAAATAATGGTTCAAATGGGTTTCACCACGGTCAGGATGGAGATCGCAACCAGCACCAGCACCGGCACCTCGTTGAAGAAACGAAACCACACATGTGTCCTGGTCGAGCGGCCGCTGGCGAACTCGGCGAGCAGCCTGCCACACCAGAGGTGATAGGCGACCAGGCCGACGACCAGCGTGACCTTGGCGTGAAGCCAGGCGCCGGTGAAGCCGAAGCCGAACCACAGCCAGAGCCCCATCCCTATCGCCAGCACGCCGATCGGCGTGACGAAGCGATAGAGCTTGCGCGCCATCAGCAGCAGGCGCTCCCGCTCGGCAGGGCTGTCGGCCGGCACCATGGCTATGTTCACGAAAATTCGCGGCAGATAGAAGAGCCCGGCGAACCAGCTTACGACGAAGACGATGTGAAAGGCCTTTACCCAGAGCATGATGCTTCCTCAAGAATTGCGGCGGCGATACCCTCTGTCACGGTCGGATAGCGCAGACGCAGGTGCAGCTCCCGTTTCATCCGCGTGTTGTCGAGCTGTCGCGACTCGTTCATGAAGGACCACTGCAGCGGCGGCACCGCGCGCCGCACTTCCTCGCGCGGCAGGCGCACTGCTCGCGGCAGCGCAAATGCGTCGGCCAGCGCATCGAACCATTCGCCCATCGCCAGCGAGGAGTCGTCATTGACGTTGTACACGCGGTTGGCCCTGCCTCGTGCGAGTGCCGCAATGCAGGCGCGACCGAGGTCCTCGGCGTGGATGTGGTTGGTATGGCTGTCTTCGGCGTGGAGCATGAGCGGCAGCCCCTTGTGCAGGCGCTCCAGCGGCAGCCGGTCGGCCGCATAAATGCCCGGCGCGCGCAGAATGCTGACGCGGCAGCGGCGCCCGAATTGGCGCAAGCGCCGCTCCGCGTCGACCCGCCGTGCCGCCCGCGCCGACTTTGCGGCCGGCATCCGCGTCTCGCTGACCCGGGTGCCGCCACAGTCGCCATAGACCCCGCTGGTGCTGATGTAGACAAGTTGGCGTGGTAGACTTTTCCCGCGCTGGAGCACGGCAATCAGATTCCGCGTGCGCGTGTCGCCGGTTCCTTGCGGCGGGGGCGGCGCGCTGTGGATTACCGCATCGGAGATGCCGGCCAGTCGCGCCAGCGTATCGGGCTGGTCGAGATCGCCCTCGATCTGCGTGACACCCAGCGCTGCCAGTTGCGGGTCGTGCTGACGCACCAGTGCCAGCACGTGCCAGCGCAGCACGAGTTGCGGCAGCGCGCGGCGCATTACGTCACCGCAACCAATTATCAGCAATCTACGCATCGGACGATTATCGCATGGCCCCAGTCGCCTCATTTCGCGTCACGCTTCAGCCCAGCGGGCACAGCTTCACCACCGATGGCAGCGACTCGGTGCTGCAGGCGGCCCTCGATGCCGGCCTGACCCTGCCCTACGGTTGCCGCAATGGCGCCTGCGGCGCCTGCAAGGGCCGCGTCATCGACGGTCTGGTCGATCATGGCCTGGCGCAGGAGCAGGCCTTGCCGACGGCGGACCGCGTCAGCGGCCTGGCGTTGTTCTGCTGCGCCAAGCCGCTTTCCGACCTGGTGCTCGAATGCCGTGAAGTGGGCACGGCGAAGGATATCCCGGTCAAGATCATGCCCTGCCGGGTGCAGAAGATCGAGCGCGTCGCCGAGGATGTGATCGTGCTGAGCCTCAAGTTGCCGGCCAACGAGCGCCTGCAGTTTCTCGCCGGCCAGTACATCGAGTTCCTGCTCAAGGACGGCAAGCGCCGGGCTTTCTCGATTGCCAATGCGCCGCATGACGACGGCTTCCTGCAGCTGCATGTGCGCCTGATCGCCGGCGGTGAATTCACCCAGCATGTTTTTGCCGGCATGAAGGAAAAGGACATCCTGCGCTTTCAGGGCCCCTATGGCAGTTTCTTCCTGCGCGAGGAATCGGCCAAGCCGATGATTCTGCTGGCTGGCGGCACGGGCTTTGCGCCGATCAAGGCTCTGGTGGAACACGCCATTCACCATCACATCACGCGGCCGATGGAAATCTACTGGGGCGCGCGCAACCGTGGCGGGCTCTACCTGCCTGATCTGCCTCAGGAGTGGGCCGCCGCGCACGGCCATATCCGCTATGCGCCGGTGCTGTCGGATGAAGCCTGGGAGGGGCGCACCGGGCTCGCGCACAAGGCAGTGCTCGAAGACCATCCGGTTCTTTCCGCCTTCCAGGTCTATGCCTGCGGTGCGCCGGCCATGATCGATGCGGCGCGCGCCGACTTTGTTGCCGCCGGCTTGCCCCCCGAAGAGTTCTTCGCCGACGCCTTTACGTTTGCGCCAGCCTGACCGCGAATGTTCCCGAAGGGACGCACCGCGCTGGCGCTGGCGGGACGGCGTTATTCGCCGAGGTAAGCGGTTCGCACGCGCGAATCGGCGAGCAGCGCGGCGGAGCTGTCCGCCAAGGTGATGACGCCACTTTCCATCACATAGCCGCGCGAACAGACTTCCAGCGCGAGACGGGCGTTCTGTTCGACCAGCAGGATCGTCATGCCTTCGGCGGCGACGGCGCGAATCACTTCGAATACCTTTTCCACCAGCTGCGGCGCGAGGCCCATGGACGGTTCGTCGAGCAGCAGGAGCTTGGGACGGCCCATCAACGCACGGCCGATTGCGAGCATCTGCTGTTCGCCACCGGACAGCGTTCCTGCCACTTGCGCCTTGCGCTCCTTGAGGCGCGGCAGCAGGGCGAAGACGTGCTCGAAGTCGTCGGCGATGCCGGTCGCATCGCGGCGGTGGTAAGCGCCCATCGCCAGGTTTTCGGCAACCGTCAGCCGAGAGAAGATGCCGCGGCCTTCGGGCACCAGCGCCAGCCCCCTGCCGATCAAGTCGTGGCTCGGCACGGCTTCGATGCGTTCGGTCCGGTAATGAATCTCGCCGCTCGACGGAATCATGCGCGCCAAGGCCTTGAGCGTCGAGGTCTTGCCCGCCCCGTTGGCGCCGATCAGGCAGACGATCTCGTTTTCCTCGACGGCGAAGGAAATGCCCTTGACGGCGGAAATTCCACCGTAGCGGACGTGAAGATTCAAAGCCTCAAGCAGCGCTAGTGCCAAGGTAGGCCTCGATGACTTTCGGGTTGGCGCGCACCGCTTCGGGCACGTCCTCGGCGATCTTTTCGCCATAGTCGAGCACGGCGACGCGGTCGCACAGGCCCATCACCAGCTTGACGTCGTGCTCGATCAGCAGCACGGTCAGGCCGTCGCGGCGCAGCCCCTCGATCAGGCTGCGCAGCGCCGCGGTTTCGGTGGCGTTCATGCCTGCGGCGGGCTCGTCCAGCGCCAGCAGTTTCGGATCGGTGGCCAGTGCGCGGGCGATTTCCAGGCGGCGCTGATCGCCATAGGAAAGCTGGCGGGCCAGATCGCCGGCGCGGTCGACGATGCCTACGTAATGCAGCAGTTCTTCTGCACGGCGGCGAATTGCGGCTTCCTCGGTGCGCTCCGCGCGCGTGCGAAGGATGGCGCCGAACACGCCGGCGCGAGTGCGCACATGACGACCGACCATGACATTTTCCAGCGCCGTCATGTTGGCGAAGAGGCGGATGTTCTGGAAGGTGCGCGCGATGCCGGCGGCGGCCACGGCATGCGGGCTCGCCAGGTCCAGCGCGGTACCGGCTAACTGCACCTCGCCGCTGTCGCGCGGATAGAGTCCGGTGAACACGTTGAACAGCGTGGTCTTGCCGGCGCCGTTGGGGCCGATCAGGCCGTAGATTTCACCGCTCTTGATAGTGAGTGAGACGTCCTTCAATGCCTGGACGCCGCCGAAGCGCTTGCCTATGCCACGGGCTTCGAGCAGAACGGTGTTCACGCGCGGTTCTCGCTCATTTCGCGGCGATGCCGGGTTTCCGGCCACAATCCGGCGGGGCGAAAGCGCATGGTCAGTACCAGCGCCGCACCGAATACCAGCATGCGCAACACCTCGGGATCTACCAGCAGCTTGCCGAACAGGGCGCGCTGTACCGGCTCCACGGTGTAGCGCAGTAGTTCCGGAACGAAGGAGAGCAGCATCGCGCCGGCGATCACGCCCCAGATGTTGCCCATGCCGCCGAGCACCACCATGGCCAGCACCATGATCGACTCGTTGAGGACGAAGCTTTCCGGGCTGACGAAGCCCTGGATCGCGGCAAACATGCCGCCGGCGGTGCCGCCAAAAGACGCGCCCATGGCGAAGGCCAGCAGCTTGATGTTGCGCGTGTTGATGCCGCTGGCCTTGGCCGCGATCTCGTCTTCGCGAATGGCGACCCAAGCGCGACCGATGCGTGAATCCTGCAGGCGGCGGTTGATCACGATCACCACCAGCAGCAGCAGCAGCAGGAAATAGTAGTACTTGATCGGGCCGCTGAAGGTGAGCGCTCCGATCGTGTCGCTGGCCGAAAAGTTCAGCGGCCCGATCTGAAACGGGTCGATCCGGTTGATGCCTTTCGGGCCGTTGGTCAGGTTGACCGGCGAGGAAAGATTGTTCATGAAAATGCGCACGATCTCGCCGAAGCCGAGCGTGACGATGGCGAGGTAGTCGCCGCGCAGGCGCAAGGTCGGTGCGCCGAGTATGACGCCGGCAATGCAGGCCACGGTGGCGCCGATCGGCAGGATGACCCAGAACGGCAGATGCAGCCCGAAATGCGGGGACGCCAGCAGCGCATAGACATAGGCGCCGACGGCGAAGAAGGCCACATAGCCGAGATCGAGCAGGCCGGCGAAGCCGACCACGATGTTCAGGCCCAGCGACAGCAGCACGAACAGCACGGCGAAGTTGGTGATGCGCACCCAGGCCGTGCCGGCCGAGGCCAGGACGAAGGGCAGGGCGATCAGCGCGACGGCGATCAGGACCAGACCGAATTTTTCGCGCGCGCTCATGCTGCCTCCGCCGGGCCGTCCCCAGGAGGCAGCAAGCCAGGATCCGGAAGCCGCGCTAGCGGCTGAACCTTGGTCACCCCCTTTCGTGGAAAGGGGGTCGGGGGGATTGTCGTCATAATCATGCCCGTTCCGAAACGCGTTCGCCGAGCAGGCCGGAGGGGCGGAACACCAGCACCAGGATCAGCATCAGGAAGGCGAACACGTCCTGGTAGTTGCTGCCGAACAGCACGAAGTTGCCGCCGTCGGCGCACCGGGTGCTCAGCCAGCCGTGGGCGATCGGCCAGTGGCACAGATCGGTGAGTTCGCCGACGTAGCCTGTACCGAGTGCTTCCACCAAGCCGAGCAGGATGCCGCCGAGCATGGCGCCGGCGATGTTGCCGATGCCGCCCAGCACCGCCGCGGAGAAAGCCTTGAGGCCGAGGCTGAAACCCATCGTGTAATGAGCGATGCCGTAATAGCTGCCGTACATCACGCCGGCCACGGCACCCAGACCGGCGCCGATGACGAACGTGAACGCGATCACGCGGTCGGCGTTAACCCCCATCAGGCCGGCGACATGGACATTTTCGGCAGTGGCGCGAATGGCGATGCCGAAGCGGGTGCGATAGACGAACCAGGAGAGGCCGGCCATCATCGTCAATGACAAAAGAATGATCGCGATCTGCACGCTGCTGATCGCCGCGCCGCCGATGGCGAACACGCGGTTGTCGATGATCTGCGGAAAGGCCAGCGGATTGCGGCCCCAGGCCAGCAAGGCGAGGTGCTGCAGAACGATCGACATGCCGATCGCGGTGATCAGCGGCGCCAGTCGAGGGGCGTGACGCAGCGGGCGGTAGGCCATGCGTTCCAGCAGATAACCCATCGTCATGCAAGCGGGAATCGCCGCGATCACGCCGGCGAGGACGATGACCAGTGGCGGCAGCCCGCTGCCGGCCAGCGAGGTGATGATGGAAAAGGCCACCATGGCGCCGATCATCACCACTTCGCCATGGGCGAAGTTGATCAGTTGAATCACCCCATAGACCATCGTGTAGCCCAGCGCGACGACGGCATACACGCTGCCGGTGGTGAGGCCGTTGATGATCTGCTGGAGCAGGATGTCCATTGGTGTGCCGGGCGAATCCTCTGGGGATACCGTCCCCGGCGTTCCGCCGGAGACATAAAAACGGGGAAGCCGCCGGAGGGCGACTTCCCCGTTTGGTTCAGCGTGAGATTACTTCTTTGCCGGAGCCGGTGCTGCTGGAGCGGCCGCCGGGGCGGGCGCAGGTGCAGGGGCAGCCGGAGCCGCGGCAACAGGTGCCGCTGCCGGAGCCGCAGGTGCGCCAGCCGCAGGCGCGGGAGTCGGCGCTGGCGCCACGGCGGCAGGCGCGGTGGCCGCCGCATACTCATCCAGCGTCATCGATTTGCCGCTCTTGAGGATGGCGACAGGCGTGATTTTGCCTTCCTTCAGGGTAAAGATCGTCATCTCGGCGTCCTTGCGGTCGCCCTTCTCGTCGAACTTGATGTTGCCGCTGGCACCGTTGAAGTCGCTGGCGGCGAGCGCCGGCAGATATTTCGCCGGGTCGGGCGAGTCGGCCTTCTTCATCGCGGCGATCAGGAGGTTGGCGGCGTCGTAGGTGAAGGGCGAGTACAGAATCGGATCGACCTTGAACTTGGCCTTGTAGGCGTCGAGGAACTTTTTGCCCGAGGCCTGGACCGGTATGCCGGCCTGCGAGCAGAGCAACCCTTCGGCAGCGGGGCCGGCGAGCTCGGCCATCTTGTCGGTGCAGGCGCCATCGCCGAAGGCGAACACGGCGGTCATCTTCAACTCGCGCGCCTGCTTCAGCAGCGGACCACCGGTAGCATCCATGCCGCCGTAGAACACCGCATCGGGCTTCTTTCCCTTGATCTTGGTCAGCACGGCTTTCCAGTCGACGGTCTTGTCGGTGCCTTTCTCGCGCGGCAACACCTTTACGCCGGCGGCTTTGAGTGTTTTCTCGACTTCGTTGGCGAGGCCTTCGCCGTAAGCGGTGGCGTCGTCGATCACGGCGACGGTCTTGGGCTTGTTCTGACTGGCCAGATAGTTGGCTATGGCCGGGCCCTGCTGGTCGTCGCGGCCGACGACGCGGAACACGCCCTTGAAACCCTGCTCGGTCAGCGCCGGATTGGTGGCGGAGCCGGAGATCATCGGCAGGTTGGCGGTGTTGTAGATGGCCGAGGCGGGAATCGTGGTGCCGGAATTCAGGTGACCGACGATGCCGGCCACCTTGGCGTCCACCAGCTTCTGCGCCACGGTGTTGCCGACCTTCGGGTCGGACTGGTCGTCTTCCGACATCAGTTCGAACTTGACCTTTTTGCCGCCGAGGCTTACGCCGCTGGCATTGGCTTCGTCGATTGCGAGGCGGGCGCCGTTCTCGTTGTCCTTGCCCAGGTGCGCGATGCCGCCCGTGAGCGGAGCGACGCTGCCGATCTTGACTACCATCGGCGGCGGGGGCGCCTGGACCGGGGGCGGAGGAGGCGGTTCTTCCTTGCCGCAGCCCATCAAAGCGACAGCGGTAATGACGGCAAGCGAAAGGGCTTTGGTCGGCACGTTCATGGCAATGCTCCGTTGAGATTGGGCAAGAAGGGTCTGGTGGGTGAGTGACAAATCAGCCGGGAGGATTCTTGCCTTCTGTCGTGGACTTGTCAATGCTGCCGGGCCCTCCCCGTGGGCATGATCCGGCCGGGGGATACCGTCCGCGGCAGGTCGCCGCGGACATAAAAAAGGCCAGTCCCACCGCAGGTGGGACTGGCCCTTCTTGACGCTGCGACCGTGCTTACTTGGCGCCGGCGAGGATCCACTTGACCAGGGTATGCACATCCGCGTCCTTCACCGCGGCATTCGGCGGCATCGGGATCGGACCCCAAACGCCCTTGCCGCCGGCCTTGACCTTGGCGACCAGCGCTGCTTCATCGGCGGCCTTGTACTTCTTGGCAACGTCCTGATAGGCGGGGCCGACCAGCTTCTTGTCGACAGCGTGGCAAGCCATGCAACCGCTCTTGGTGGCGAGGTCCTTGTTGGCGAAAGCCGGGGCCGAAGCCATAACGCCGGCAGCAACCAGCGCGGAGATCAATACCGATTTCATGTGTTTTCCTTTGGTGTGGGTAAGTTTGATGAAAGTGCCGAGCAAAACTTCGGGAATCCTACCGGATTCGGTGATCGCTGAAAATTGTTTTGTATCAATTAATCAGACTCTTCAATTCTGCTGTCGGTTCCGAGCAAGTAACGCCACGACACACCCAGGCGTTGACATGATCGCTTTCCGGCTTGGCGAGAACCGCGGGCAGGCCCGCAATTCCGTTGGGCAGGCTCAGCACCAGCCGGCGCGGATCGGCGCCGAGTTTGCGTCGCCACTCCGCCATTTCGTCTTCAGGGCCGCGCAGGATGATGATGTCCGGCGGAGTGAGCGCTTCTTCCAGGGCGCGCATGAGGCTGCCGAAACCGGACGGCGCCTGGCTGATCTGGGGCCAGAACAGCCGCAGGGTCTTTTCGGCGGCGGTCAGGTAACGGGGCTCGCCGAGCAGATGTCCCAAACGTTGCAGAGCGAATGCGGCGATGCCATTGCCGGCGGGAGTGGCATTGTCGTGACCGGACTTGGGGCGGTGGATCAATACCTCATGGTCGTCGGCCGTGAAGAAGAAGCCGCCTGCGTCGCGGTCTTCGAAGTGGGTCAGCAGCGTATCGGCAAGCTCGACGGCAAAGGTCAGGTCGTCGCGACGAAACTCGGCTTGCATCAGTTCCAGCAGGGCGGCCAGCAGAAAGGCGTGATCGTCGAGATAGGCGTCGAGGTGGGCGTGGCCGTCCTTGGCCGTCGCCAGCAAGCGTCCGTCCTGCCACATCGTGCTGCGTACGAAATCCATGGCGCGCTGTGCCGAAGCCAGCCACTCATCCCGGCCGAATATGCGCGCCGCATGGGCCATGCCTTCGATCATCAGCGCGTTCCAGCTGGTCAGCACCTTGTCGTCGCGGCCGGGGCGAATGCGTTGTTCGCGTGCAGCAAAGAGCTTTTGGCGCGTCGCCGCGAGCAGCGGGATTTCCGCGTCGCTCAGATCGCCGGCAATCTTTGCGTGCCAATGGCGATTTTCGAAATTCGGCGGGCCGTCGAAGCCCCAGCGCCGCAGCGCTAGCGCCGACTCTTGCGGGGTGAGCAGAGCCTCGACTTCGCTGCGGTCCCAGACGTAGTACTTGCCTTCTTCTCCCTCCGAGTCGGCATCGAGCGAGGAGGTATAGCCGCCGTCGGCGGACTGCATTTCACGCATGACCCACGTCACGGTTTCCTCGGCGACGCGTGCGTACAGCGGATTGCCGGTCTGCGCCCAGGCATCGGCACAGAGCGAGATGAGCGGGCCGTTGTCGTAGAGCATTTTTTCGAAATGCGGAATCTCCCAGCGCTCATCCACGCTGTAGCGGCTGAAGCCGCCGCCGATCTGGTCGTAGATGCCGCCTTCGCTCATGCGCCTCAGTGTGGTCAGCGCCATCTCGCGCAGATCGGGATCCGGGCGACGCAACAGGAAGGCCAACTCGGTCGGATGCGGGAACTTCGGCGCGGTGCCGAAGCCGCCGTGGCGGCGGTCGAAACTGCGGCTCAGCGATTCCGCGGCTGCTGCCAGGGGGCGAGCGTCGAACGCGGTGGCCGTTGCTGCGCCGGTCGGCACCGTGCTCGCCAAGGCCCGGCGCAGCTCGGCGTTCTGCGTTTCGATGTCGCCGCGACGATTGCGGAAGGCTTCCGTGACGCGCTCGCAAAGGTCGACAAAGCCGGGAAGGCCGTAGCGCGGCTCCTTCGGGAAATAAGTGCCGCCGAAGAAGGGCGTACCGTCCGGGGCGAGGAACATGGTCAGCGGCCAGCCGCCGCTGCGCTGGGTCAGCATCTGGTGCGCTGTCTGGTAGATCTGGTCGAGGTCGGGGCGCTCCTCGCGGTCGACCTTGATGTTCACGAAGAGGCGATTCATCACCTCCGCTACATCGGCATCCTCGAAGGACTCGTGCGCCATCACGTGACACCAGTGACAGGCGGAGTAGCCTATCGAAAGCAGGATCGGGCGGTCTTCCTGGCGCGCAAGGGCGAGCGATGGCTCATTCCACGGCTGCCAATGGACGGGATTGTCTGCGTGCTGGAGGAGGTAAGGCGAGGTTTCGGCAGAAAGCCGGTTGGTGAGTTCTGATGGCATGACGGACTCAGGATAGAGTCCGTACTATACCCGATAAAAATAGTCGGGTATAGATCAGAGGGGGATTCCGCCTGATCGGCGGCTCAGACGCCCATTTTTTCGAAGATTTTGTCCAGCTTTTCCTGCAGCGTGGCTGCTGTGAAGGGCTTGACGATGTAGTTCGACGCCCCGGCCTGTATGGCCGCGGTGATGTTCTCCTTCTTCGCTTCGGGCGTGATCATCAGAAATGGGAGGCTCTTCAGCCGGGCGTCGGCGCGTACATTCTGCAACAGCGTGAGCCCGTCCATATTGGGCATGTTCCAGTCGGAAACGACGAACTCGAAACTACCTTCGCGCAATTTGGTCAGCGCGACGGCTCCGTCCTCGGCTTCTTCGACGTTGGTGAAACCGAGTTCCTTCAGCAGGTTGCGCACGATGCGACGCATGGTCGAAAAGTCGTCGACTACCAGGAACTTGAGTGAGGTGCGATCGGGCATGGGTTCGGTCGGCGTTGCCATAGCCGGCACTATGCCTGAGGCACCAGCGGACCAAAACCGGGAATACGGGCCGGAACTGCCTAGCTATCTCCGAGCAAGCTCCGCCACCAGCGCTTCCGATTTTCGGGTGCCGGGCGGGCCGCAAGGATTTCATCGGGCTGCACGCGGCTCATGATCCAGCCCGGCCCGGGCGGGTTTTTCGACGAGCCGCAGGAAGATCCGAGATTGTTCGGGTCGAAGATCTTGATCAGACGCGGGTTCTCGAGGTCGTCGGCATAGACGATGCCGCAGTACGACTCATGGTGTTCTGCCCGCAGCAGGGCATCGATGCGCTCGATGAAGGCGCTGACGGTGGCGGCATCGGCCACATTTGCAATGGTCGGTGCTGGTGCGCTCTGCGTACCTGGGTTTCCGCTTTGCGGGCAGGCAACGCCGACCGCTTGCAGGTACCAGCCGGCAGCGGGGTCGATGCGCTGCCAGAGCGCCGTCAGCTGATCCCAGCCCATGACCGACCAGACGCGGCCGCGGTACAGGCGCTGGAATTCTGTCGTGGGGCTGTTTTCGGTCGTCACGCCGGCTATTTTAGCCGACGTGACGACCGTGACTACGGCGTTCAGAAGCTCAGGGTTTTCACATTGGCTTGCAGCACGTACGCCGCCACATCGGCCGGCTTTGCGACGCCGATACCTTCGATCAGGTCTGCGGGCTTGAGGTCGCTATTGGGCAGGAACAGGGCACAGACTTCCACTTTCGCGCCTGCCTTCATGAGGCCTTGCAGCATTTCCTTGGGCGACTTGTTGCTGGGCTTGAGCGGAGCCGACTCCTTGTCCTTGACGGCCAGTTGGCCGCCTTCACTGCAAAGCAGGATACGCACTCCGGCCTTTTGTGCCAGCGCCTGGTTGGCCAGGACCAGTGCGACGCCCTGGGTTTGGGCAACGCCCGAGTTGATGCCGACAAAAACCTCAGTCGGACTTTGGGCATGAACCGGCATTGCGCAGGCAAAACCCAGCGCGAGAGCGATGGACAGCTTGTTCATTTCTTGTTCTCCTGTCATTTGATGCGGCGGGCGGGCGACTGGGCGCCGCCCGGCCTTCAAGAGTTGACTACTTCTTCGCCACCATACTGTAGGTGCCGTCCGCATTGAACTTGATGTCGGCGTCGATGAAGGAGGCCTGGACCTTGCCGCCGAGCAGCTTCACCGTGTCGTAGGCCTCGCCGGAGCGTGCACCGGTACCGCAGACGAAAACCACCGGCTTGTCGGTCGGCAGCGTGGCGATCTTCTTCTCCAGTTCGTTCATCGGGATGTTGACCGATCCTTTGATGGTACCGGAGGCGACTTCCTTCGGATCGCGCACGTCGACCAGCATGATCGAACCGGGGTTGGACTTCCACACCTGCTCGAAGGAAGCCACGGTGACGCTACCCTTTTCTTTGCCCGGCACCAGCGCTGCCGTCGTTGCTGCCGCGCCGCCTGTTGCTGCGGCTGCGGCGGCGGCAGGAGCCGGCGCACCATGCATCTTTTCCCACTCCGGATAGCCGGGCGGATAGGTCAGGACATTCGTGTAGCCGAGCTTCTTCGCCTTGGCCGCCGAGTTGTCGGAGAGCACGCATTCGAGGCCGCCGCAGTAGTAAATCAGCGGCGTGGCCTTGTCGGCGGG
This sequence comes from Sulfuritalea sp., assembly GCA_041648855.1. Taxonomy (GTDB): domain Bacteria; phylum Pseudomonadota; class Gammaproteobacteria; order Burkholderiales; family Rhodocyclaceae; genus Sulfuritalea. The sequence continues at coordinate 22,402 of JBAZOF010000001.1, forward strand.
CAACTTGTCGACCTGCTTGTCGAACTCGGTGTCGGAGATGTTGATTGCCGTCGGGATCATGCCCTTGTCGGCCACGCGCTTGGGCCGTGCATCTACCAGTACATAGGGAGACTTCTCATCGATCAGCTTCTTGATGTGCGCGGCGGATACCGAAATTTGCGCACCCTTGGCCTTCCACTCGGGCGAACCGGCGGGATAGACCTTGATGTTGGTATAGCCCAGCTTCTCGGCCTTGAAAGCCGAGTTGTGGCTCAGCATGCATTCCAGTCCGCCGCAGTAGAACAGCAGCAGCGTCGCCTTGTCGGCCGGCAGCTTGTCGACCAGCTTGTCGAACTGGCTGTCCGGGATATTGATTGCCCCGGGAATGTGGCCGGGATCATACTGGCGTGCGGCCGGGCGCGAGTCGATGATCATGACGCCTTTCTTCGGCGGAATGCTGACGTTCTGGCTGACGAAGTCGAAATCGACCAGCGCCTTGTTGTACCAGCCGTCCTTGGGCTGGATGGTCGCCGCATCGGCGGCATAGACCGTCGCCGGAAAGACCATCGGTGCAGCGGCAAGGCTGGCGAGGATGGCGACGTAAAGGGAAAGTTGCCTGGCTCTCATGATGATCTCCTAGAGAAGTGTGAATTTTTCGGTGGATTCGTTGTAGCGCACCAGCGCGTACCAGAGCAGCAGCAGGCCGCCGCCGACCGCCAGGGTCCAGCCCCAGCTGCCCCACATTTCGGGAAGGTAGGCCTGGAAGCCGACCTTGGTCATTTCATAGGTTTCGACATTGGTCTCGTCGATCGCGGTCAGGTTGAGCTTCTTGAACACGGCGCTGGCGATCGAGCCCATCCAGGAGAAGAAGAACATCGTCACCCAGAGTTTCAGATGGCCTTCGCCCATGCGCCATAGCGAACCCGAGGCGCAGCCGCCGGCGAAGACCATGCCGATGCCGAAGATCAGGCCGCCGACCAGCGAACCGATCCAGAAGGCCGGCGGGATCGCGAGGTAGGGGTCGATCACCTTCTTCTCGAACAGCAGCGCGGCGATCGGGATGCCGATCGCCAGTGCCAGAATCACGGCCTTGGTCATGTCGCCCTCGGCGGTCATGAAGGGTTCGCGGAAGGCGCGCGCGAAGCACAGGCGCGAGCGATGCATGATGAAGCCGATGGCGAAGCCGGCGACGACGATCACGGCGCGGGCCACCAGTTTTTCGTCGCTGGAGCCGTACCATTGCGTGGCCCAGATCAGCACGCCGACAACGACAGCAAGACCGAGCAGGGGGTAGTTGCGCGTGACACCCTCGGGAATGTCCAGCACGGGTGGCGCCCGCATGCCCCACTCGATGTGGTCGAGGGTCCATAACAGCAGCTTGAGGCCGATCGCGGCGCCGGCCAGCAGGCCGAGCCACATCGCCCAACCCGCGGGGGAGGAGTGCAGCACCGGATTGAAGAAGCCGCCCGTGGTGCAACCGCCTGCCAGCGCGGCGCCGATGCCAAGCAGGCTGCCGCCCATGGCGGCCCAGACGTATTCGAGGGGTGGCGGACGATTGGGGCTGAATTGTCGCGACAGCAATGCCGCGCTGAATGCGCCGACCACCAGCATGATGTTCATCAGCGACATGCGGTGCATCAGGAAACCATCGACTTGCTGGGGTATCCCGAGCATTGGTCCAAGCCCGATCAGGTTGTTGAACCAGTCGCCCCAGAACTTGACGCCGCCGAACACGCCCCAGACCAAGCCGGAGAGCATCAGGCCGATTATCACCAGCACCAGCAGCATGGCGCCGACGAAAGGCGACCATTCCTCGACGAAGATCGCCTGGTAGTCGGTCTTGAAGCCGGCCCGCCAGCCGGAGTCGCTATCGGTACTCATCGCTTCTCCATCCACCGTCTATCGGGCACCCTCCACGGCTTGCTGTGCGGTGACCGTACCGGTGCCGCGGCGCTCGAACCATGAGCCGAAATAGAATACGGCAATCAGGGCAAGTCCGAGAATGGCCAGCACGACGGGTTCCGGAACACCGTAAACGTCGGTGAAGGTGTCGCCTTCCGCGATCAGTCCTGCGGACTTTATGGACTTGAGCGCCGCCCCGTAAAAGACCGCAAATCCCGTCGTGCCGAGCAGAACACCAACGATGAATACCAGGGCGTCGAGGCGGCCGGAAAACAGGCCCGCCACCGAAGTACCCGGGCAGTAGCCACCCGTCGCAAACCCCGCACCCACCAGCGCGCCGCCCACGGCCGCCGCCACCAGCGCCGCTTGCGGCACGGCGATCGAGTCGGGCCTCAGCAGCCCCCCGAGCCTCAGCAGCCACAGGCCGACCGCCGCCACCACGATGGCGGTGAACATGACCTTGAATACCGCCCAGTCGGTGAGCTTGAACTGGGCGCTTAGTTTGACGGGGCTGCCGAATCCGGCGTTCTCCAGCACGTAGCCGAACAGGACGCCGCAGAGCAGACCCGATATCATGCCATTATCATTGAGCGGGAACATGTCAGACTCCTTTGACCAGGCGGCTGACGATCATGCCGGTGGCAAAAAACAAAGCCAGGAAGACAAAGGCCGAAATGCCCAGCGCCGCCGAACCCGACAGCCCCACGCCGCTTGTGCAACCTCCCGCGATGCGGGCGCCAAAGCCGGCGAGGAAGCCGCCGCCCAAGGTGGTGATCAAGCGCTTCGAGGTGCCGACGCTGCGCGCGCCGTCGAATTGCACGCGAAAACGACCCCCCATGAAAGCCGCCGCCAGTGCGCCGATCGCGACGCCGAGGATTTCCCAGGTCATCCATGAGCCGATCGGGCTGCCCTCCGCCACCATCGGTCCAAGATAGCCGTTCGCCCTGGTTGCCTCCGGCGCAAGCTTCAGCCCGACGCCGGCGACCATGTCGGTAGCCGCCCCACTGGCCCCCAGACCGTGAGCGGAAAGAACAAAGGTCAGCAACAAGACCAATCCGAGCGCGATGCCCGCAGCCAGGGGTGACCAGAAGGGTTTGATTTTCGGATTGCCTTGCTTTTCTGATGTGCTCATGATGTTTGCCTTTCGATGGCCGAATCGCTGTCGTTGCCCAACGTCAATCTGCCAATCTCATTGGCAATCAGGCGCGAGAAGCCGGCGTGTCCCCCGGGAGGCGCACGCCTTCGGCTGTGCCCTTGTCAGCTGCAGCTGGCCGGCGAGTCGCCGTCCTTGGCGCCCTTGTTGAGGAAGGCCCCGATGTCGCTCATCAGCTCCTGGTCCGGCGTGTCGGCAAACTTCTCTGCCGCCTTGTTGCCCGATTTGATGCTGGCGCGATAGGCCTTGCTGACATACTGCTTGACCGTATCCTTGCCCTTGGCGTGCTTGTCGGTCTTCAGGTAGTTCGCCCATTCCGCCTTGGTCTTGGTGCTGGGATTGATCGAGCCGATCGGCGAAGCGACATGGCAGGAAGTGCACACGCTGCGGTAATAAACGCGGCCGCGTTTCCAGTCGGCGTCATAGGCGAAAGCGGCTGAGGCGAGCATGGAAAGTGCGACGCCGACAGTCAGTTGGGTGGTGAATTTCATGGTCATGCTCCTTGTGAAAATTTGGTGATTACTCCACTTCTTCCCAGCCGGTGATCATGGCCTTGATGTGGGCCAGTGGCGTATGACCGGCAGTGGTCAGGTACACGTGGGCGATGAGGAAGGCCAGCATCATGAAGGCGCCGATGATGTGGCCGGTGGCGACCCATTCCAGCGACAAGCCGTTGATTCCAAGTCTGGCCCAGTCCGAATAGAACAGATAAAGCACGCCGGTGACCCAGATCAGCGGGCCGACGCAAATCATGATGGCGAGGTAGGCCAGGCGCTGCAGCGGATTGTGCTTGCGCAACTGCGTCAGCTTGAACGGGTGCGGCTCGTTCCTGAAAATGCCGACGGAGTAATAATGGATCATCGCCACGACTTTTTCCGTGGTCGGGATGTATTGCTTCCACTCGCCGGTGGTGAAGTGCCAGAAGATCGCGAACACCCACAGGCCGATCAGCGACCAGGCGGCGATGGTGTGATAAGCCACCGCCTTTTCGAAGCCGAAGATCGTGTAGGTGCCGTGGATGTCGAAGGCGGTGAGCATCAGGAACATGATGAGACCGGCCTGCGACCAGTGCCAGAAACGCTCGAAGCGCTTGAAGACGTAAATACGTTCAGCCATTTCAGTTCTCCTTGAGGCTCAGTGCTTGCGGCTGGATACGATGCGGATTGCACCGTGACCGAATACGCCGAGCATGGTCAGGAAGACGATTGCCCAGCCGATGGTGTCCAGCAACTTGTTGTTGTCGCGAACCGGGATGTAGATGCCCTGAATGCCGGCCAGGCGACCATCCTTGCTGTGGCATTCGACGCAGCCCAGCGCTTTTTCCTTGGGCGCCACCATGTGGGTGATCGGCCAGGACATCTCGGTCTTGATGAAATCGATCTTGCCCGAGAAGGGATGGCCGGAATCCTTCATGCCGACCGCAATGGCCTTGTCCCAGTCCAGATTCTTCCAGTAGCCGGTGTCGTCGTTGCCCGCCGTGTGCGGCGTGACGAATGTCTTGTTCACCGGGTCGTAGGGCTGCGAGCCGCGGAACACCTTCATCGGCCAGATCATCGACTTGCCGTCGGTCGGGCTGCCGCCGAGCTTGTTGATCGGCGTGCGCTGGTCGGTTTTTTCGATCTTGTCGGTGACTAGCGTGTACGTCACCTGGCCGTTGAACCAGAAGTATTCCGGCTTGACGTTCTCGGCCAGGGTGAAGTCGCCCTTGCGCGATTCGTAGATGATGCGACCCTTGGCGTCCTTCTTGACGATGTGCTTGCCTTCCGCATCGCGCTGGCCGGCCGTCGACCAGTCCCAGGTCATCTTGGTGGCTATGCCGCCGCGGGCGATGGTCGGGATATGGCAGGTCTGGCAGGCGATCTTGGTGGCGTGGTGATTCAGCCGCGCTTCCTTCTTGTGCGGTCCGTTGCCATGACAGGCTACGCAGGTCGCCGGATTGCCCTTGTCGGCCTTGCCGCGGATGTGGGCGCCCTTCTTGTCCTGGGCGGTCGGCGTGTAGCGGCTGCCGGCGACATCATGGCTCGAACTTGTGTGGCAGGTGCCGCAGGTGAAGTCGAGCCCTTCGGCATCCATGTGCACATCGACATCCTTGGTCGGAGCGGCGAGCGAACTGTCCATGTCGCCATGCTTGACGCCGTCGCCGCCGCCGCCGTTGAAGTGGCAGGCGCCGCAGGTGTCGCGACTGGTCTTGCCGACCTTCTGGGCGATCTTGGAGAGGTCTATGCCCTTGATGATCTTGCCCGATCCGGGCGGGAACTCCGTATCCTTGACCACCGGGTTGCCAGCAAAGCCTGGCGGCTTCTTGTAGTTGCCCGAGGTGTCGTGGCAGGCCAGACAATCGACGTTCTCTTCCGACTTGAAATCGAAGCTGGCGTCCTTCCAGCCGTAGCCGACGTGGCAACTGGTGCAGGAGGCGTAGTTGGAGGCGATGGAAATGCAGAAGTTGTTGACGACGGTCTTCTTGCCCAGCGTCTGCTTGGTGTCGGGATTAAGGTATTCCCATTTCCAGTGCTTGGTGCGGTGAATCTGGCCGGCGGCTTCGGTGTGGCATGCGAGGCAGGCCTTGGTTACCTCCGGCCCGGAGTTGAATTGCTTCTGCAACTCCTTGAATTTGGTGTGGTCGGCGGTGGTGGTCAGTTTCAGCGGCTTGGGTTCGGCGGCTTCATCAGCCAGAACGGGACCGCCGGCCAGCCAACCGGCGCAACATGCGAGGAGCGCAATTCGGGCGAACACCTGTTTCATGATTCTTCCCCATCTATCAATGCTCGGATAATCGAATTTAATTATCTGCTGATATACCGATCGGGATTTGATTCAGGTCAATAAAGCTGTGAAATATCCCGCACTGCACCAGTGTCCGCCGAGGTGGTCATTGCGGCATAGGCCTTCAGCGCCGCCGAGACTTCGCGCTGGCGATTGAGCGGCTTCCACGCTGCCGCACCGCGTGCTTCCATCGCCGCGCGCCGTGTCGCCAGCGCCGACTTTTCGATCACCAGATGAATGCTCCGGTTGGGAATGTCGATTTCGATGGTGTCGCCTTCCTCCACCAGACCGATAGCACCGCCGGCGGCGGCCTCCGGCGAGGCGTGGCCGATCGAAAGCCCCGAGGTGCCGCCGGAGAAGCGGCCATCGGTCAGCAGCGCACAGACCTTGCCCATGCCCTTCGACTTGAGATACGAGGTGGGATACAGCATTTCCTGCATGCCGGGGCCGCCCTTGGGGCCCTCGTAGACCACGATCACGATGTCGCCGGCGACGATCTGGTCGGCCAGAATTTTCTCGACGGCTTCTTCCTGCGACTGGCAGACGCGGGCGCGACCGGTGAATTTGAGGTTCGAATCATCGACGCCGGCCGTCTTGACCACGCAGCCTTTCTCCGCGATGTTGCCGTACAGCACCGCGAGGCCTCCGTCTTTGGAATAAGCGTGTTCCTTGTCGTGAATGCAGCCATTGGCGCGGTCGAGATCGAGTGTCGGGTAGCGGCGATTCTGGGAGAACGCGGTTTGCGTCGGCACGCCGCCCGGCGCGGCGCGATAGAACTCATGCACGGCCGGCGCGTGGTTGCGTTTGACGTCGCAGCAGTCGAGCGCCTCGCCCATGGTTGGGTACAAGACGGTCGGACAGTCGCGGTTGATCAGCCCGGCGCGGTCCAGTTCGCCGAGGATGGCCATGATGCCGCCGGCGCGATGGACGTCCTCCATGTGGTACTTCTGCGTCGCCGGGGCCACCTTGGCCAGGCAGGGCACCTTGCGCGACATGCGGTCGATGTCGGCCAGGTCGAAGTCGACGCCGGCTTCCTGTGCAGCGGCCAGCAAGTGCAGCACGGTGTTGGTCGACCCGCCCATGGCGATGTCCAGCGCGATCGCGTTCTCGAAGGCGGCGAAGCTGGCGATGCTGCGCGGCAGGGCCGAGGCGTCGCCGCCTTCGTACCAGCGCCGGCACAGGTCGACGGCGACGCGGCCGGCCTTGAGGAACAGCATTTCGCGGTCGGCGTGCGTCGCCAGCAGCGAGCCGTTGCCGGGCAAGGACAGGCCGAGCGCCTCGGTCAGGCAGTTCATCGAGTTGGCGGTGAACATGCCGGAACAGGAGCCGCAGGTCGGGCAGGCCGAGCGCTCCATGCTGGCCACTTCGGCGTCGCTGTTCTTGTCGTCGGCGGATTCGATCATGGCGTCGATCAGGTCGACCATGCGGTACTCGCCATGCCACTTGACCTTGCCGGCTTCCATCGGCCCGCCGGAAACGAACACCGTCGGGATGTTGAGGCGTAGCGATGCCATAAGCATTCCAGGAGTGATCTTGTCGCAATTCGAAATGCAGACCATCGCATCCGCGCAATGGCCGTTGACCATGTACTCGACCGAGTCGGCGATCAGTTCGCGCGAAGGCAGGCTGTAGAGCATGCCGCCGTGGCCCATGGCGATGCCGTCGTCGATCGCGATGGTGTTGAATTCCTTGGCGACACCGCCCGCCGCCTCGATCTCGCGCGCCACCAGTTGCCCCATGTCCTTCAGATGGACGTGGCCCGGCACGAACTGGGTGAAGGAATTGACCACGGCGATGATCGGCTTGCCGAAGTCGCCGTCCTTCATGCCGGTGGCGCGCCACAGCGCGCGGGCGCCGGCCATGTTGCGGCCGTGGGTGGAAGTGCGGGAACGGTAGACTGGCATGGGAATTCTCCAACGCGAATGGATGAGAGCGAGTTTGCAATTGTATCGCCGTCTCACCAGCGCCGACTTTTGCCGGACGGTTAGAATCCGGCCACCATGCTGATCCACCCCCAGTTCGACCCCATCGCCATTTCCGTAGGCCCGCTGGCCGTGCGCTGGTACGGCCTCATGTATCTGGCAGGCTTCATCGCCTTCCTCTGGCTCGGCAAGCGGCGTGCGGCGGCGCAGCCCTGGCACGGCATGAGCGGGCAGGACGTCGACGATCTGCTGTTCTACGGCGTGCTCGGCGTGGTCCTCGGCGGCCGCCTGGGTCAGGTGCTGTTCTACGAGCCGGGCTACTACCTTGCGCATCCGCTGGAAATCCTCGCGGTATGGAAGGGCGGCATGGCCTTCCACGGCGGCATGCTCGGCGTGTTCGTGGCGATGGCGCTGTGGGGCCGTAAAGCCGGCAGGACGTTTTTCCAGGTCACCGACTTCATCGCGCCGCTGGTGCCGCTGGGCCTGATGGCGGGGCGCATCGGCAATTTCATCAACGGCGAACTGTGGGGGCGGGCGGCCGATCCGGGCTTGCCCTGGGCGATGATTTTCCCGCAGGTCGACAGCTTGCCGCGCCACCCGTCGCCGCTGTATCAGGCGGCCGGCGAGGGCCTGCTGCTGTTCGTCATCCTCTGGCTGTTTTCGGCGCGCCAGCGAGCGGTGGGGGCCGTTTCGGGCATGTTCATGATCGGCTACGGCGTGCTGCGTTTCGTCGCCGAATATTTCCGCGAGCCCGATCATGGCATCTTCGGGCTGTCCTACGTGGTCAGCATGGGACAGTGGCTGAGCCTGCCGATGGTCCTGTTCGGACTCTGGTTAATGTTGCGCAAACCGGCCGCCGGGGGCCGTTGATTCAGCGCGTCCGGTAGGAATAGTGACAGCCGACGCAGCCTTCTGTCAGCTTCGGCAGCAGGGCCAGAGCTTTTTCGCGGTCGCCGCTGCTCGCTGCCTTGGCGAATTCGCTGGCGGCAACGTGGCCGTCGTTGCCGATGCCGTGCATCGCGGGCGGCATGTGCGGGCCCGGACGCGCATTGAAGGGTTTGTCGCGGTGTTTGCCCTGAGCGGACTGTCCCAGCGCCTTCTCTGCCAGTTGACCGGCTTCCTTGATCTTGCCGGCGGCCATCAGCGTCAGGACTTCGTTGATGGCGAGCAGGTTGCCGAGCATTTCCTCGCGCAGCGATTCCTGCGCGGCAGGCGGCAGGGGAGCGAACTGCCGGTGATCCTCGGCCAGTGCCTGGCCCGCCAGGAGTATCGTCACCAAAACAAGTTTCTTCATTGTGAAGTCCTCAGCGAAACACCACGGTCTTGTTGCCGTGGACCAGCACGCGGTCTTCGAGGTGATAGCGCAGGCCTCGCGCCAGCACGGTCTTTTCGATGTCCTTGCCGTAGCGCACCATGTCCTCCACCGAATCCGAGTGGTCGATGCGGATCACGTCCTGCTCGATGATCGGGCCCTGGTCTAGTTCCGCGGTGACGTAGTGGCAGGTGGCGCCGATCAGCTTGACGCCGCGCGTGTAGGCCTGGTGGTAGGGCTTGGCGCCGACGAAGGAAGGCAGGAAGCTGTGGTGGATGTTGAGGATGCGTCCCGGATAGGCGGCGCACAGATCGGGGGAGAGAATCTGCATGTAGCGCGCCAGCACCATGGTGTCGCCGCGCGCTGCCTCGAACAGACGCTGCACCTCGGCGTAGGCGGCCGCCTTGTTGTCGGGCGTCACCGGCACGTGATGGAAGGCAATGCCGTGCCATTCGACGAAGCCCCTGAAGGTGTCGTGATTCGAGATCACGCAGGCGATTTCGATGTCGAGTTCCTTCGATTGCCAGCGCGCCAGCAGGTCGTACAGGCAATGCTCCTGCTGCGAGACCAGCACCACGACGCGCTTCTTCACTGCTGAATCATTGATGCGCCAGTCGAGTTGCAACTCGTCGGCCACGGGCTGGAAGCGGCGGCGGAACTCGGCGAGCTCGAAGGGCAGCGAATCGGCCCTGACTTCGATGCGCATGAAGTAGCGGACGTCACGCATTTCCGTCGCTTCGTCGGCGTGGAAGCTCGATTCGAGAATCCAGCCCTTGTGCTCGGCGATGAAGCCGGTGACGCGCGCGATGATGCCGACCTGGTCGGGGCAGGAGGCGGTCAGCGTGTAGAAGCGCGCGCGATGCATCAGATTCTCGTTGAGGCCTTATCGATCTCGCTGCGCAGTTCGGCGTAGTTCATGGTCACCGGAAACTGCGGGAACTCGTCGATCACGTTCTGCGGCGGATGGAACAGGATGCCGGCGTGGGCTTCGGCCAGCATGGCCGTGTCGTTGTAGGAATCGCCGCCGGCGATAACCTTGAAGTTCAGTTGCTTGAAGCGCTTGACTGACTCCATCTTCTGGTTCGGCATGCGCAGGTGGTAGTTCACCACGAAACCGGCGGCATCCGTTTCCAGCTTGTGACAGAACAGCACCGGCATGTTCAGTTGCGCCATCAGCGGCATGGCGAACTCGTAAAAGGTGTCGGACAGGATGATGACCTGGTAGTCGCGTCGCAGCGCATCGAGAAAGTCTTTGGCGCCGGCCATCGGCCCCATGTCCGAAATCACCTTCTGGATATCCGGCAGGCCGAGCTTGTGCTTTTTGAGCAGGTCCAGCCGATACTTCATCAGCTTGTCGTAGTCCGGCTCATCGCGCGTGGTGCGTGAGAGTTCCGGGATACCGGTGCGTTTGGAAAACTCGATCCAGATTTCCGGAACGAGCACGCCTTCGAGATCGAGACAGACGAGTTGCACTGAAATTCTCCAAAAGTCGGCGCTGGCGCGCTCTGCGTACCTGGACTTCCACTTCGTGGGCAGGTAACGGCGACGGGCCGAATGCCGCGAAAGTGCGCGATTTTACCTATAATCCGCTAACTCGCAGTTCGCGTTGTCTCAAGGTCCCATCGCCGTGAAGCTGTTCGCTCTGGGTATCAACCACCATACGGCCCCGCTGGCAGTACGCGAGCAGGTGGCGTTCAACCCGTTGCAGATGGGGCAGGCTCTGCACGACCTGTTGCGGGCGAAGAGCGTGCGCGAAGCGGCTATCCTGTCGACCTGCAACCGTACCGAACTGTATTGCGCGACTGAAAATCCGCAGGCTGCTGCGGACTGGCTGGCGGAGTATCACTCCCTGTCGCCGCAGAAGATTCATCCCTATCTTTACCAGCATCCGCAGAAGGATGCGGTGCGCCACATGTTCCGCGTTGCGGCCGGGCTGGACTCGATGGTGCTCGGCGAGCCGCAGATCCTCGGCCAGATGAAACAGGCGGCGCGTGCCGCGGAAGATGCCGGGACGCTGGGTACGCTGCTCGGCAAGCTGTTCCAGCGCACCTTTGCCGTGGCCAAGGAAGTGCGCTCGACCACCGCGATCGGCGCCAACACGGTTTCCATGGCGGCAGCGGCCGTGCATCTTTCGGCGCGCATTTTCGACAGCCTCGCGGAACAGCAGGTGCTGTTCATCGGTGCCGGCGAGATGGTCGAGTTGTGCGCGGCGCATTTCGCCGCGCAGAAGCCAAAGCGGCTCACGATCGCCAATCGCACGCTGGAACGCGGCGCCGACCTGGCGGCGCGCTTCGGCGGCGACGCGATGCGCCTCGACCAGCTTGGCGAGCGTCTCGCGGATTACGACATCGTGGTCTCCTGCACCGCCAGTTCGCTGCCCATCATCGGCCTCGGCATGGTCGAGCGCGCCCTGAAGGCGCGCCGTCATCGCCCGATGGTGATGGTCGATCTGGCCGTGCCGCGCGACATCGAGGCGGAAGTGAACCGGCTGGACGATATCTTTCTCTACACGCTCGACGACCTGGCCCAGATCGTCGAATCCGGGCTTGAATCGCGGCAGGCCGCCGTGGTCGAGGCCGAGGCGATCATCGACGACCGCGTCTCCGGCTTTCTGCACTGGATGGAATCACGCGAGACGGTGCCGACCATCCGTGCCCTGCGCGACACCGCCGAACGCGCCCGCCGCCATGAACTGGATCACGCCTTGAAGCTGTTGGCGCGCGGCGACGATCCGGCCAAGGTGCTCGACGCGCTGTCGCACGGGATCACCAACAAGCTGCTGCACGCTCCGACCCACGCCCTGAATCAGGCGGAAGGCCCCGAGCGTGCAGAAGTTGCAGAGCTTATCTCCCGCATCTATCGCCTCAATTCCGGGGAGTAGGTGCGTGCTTTCGCATCGACTGCCCGGCGCCGTCACGGCGCGCAAGCCCGTCCGCCAGTGAGCAAACTGCCTCTATTCGATTTCACCGGCTGGACGCTGAACGTCCTGCGCCGGATTCTTTATCTCGTGACGCGGACCCAGGTGTTTCCGGAAACACCCGAGATGCTCAAGCTGCGGCCCGATCTGCCGGTTTGCTACGTGCTCAACGAACGCCATCTTTCCAATCTGCTGGTGCTCGACCGCGAGTGCCGCGAACTGGGTCTGCCGGCGGCATTGCGGCCCTTGCGGGATCCTGCATTCACTGCGCGGCGATCGTTCTTTTTTCTTTCGCGCAACGAGCGCGGACGCCTGGTGCCGAACCCGCGCAGCGATCATTCTCAGCTGCTCAAGTCCCTGGTCAGAACGGCGGTCGCCGATCCCCGTTTCGATGTGCAGCTGGTGCCGGTGACGATACTTTGGGGACGCGAACCGGGGAAGCAGGACTCGATCCTGAAGGCACTGTTTGCCGAGACCTGGCAATCGGTCAGCACGCTGCGGCAATTGTTCGCCATCGTGATCCACGGCCGGCACACCGTGGTGCGCTTCAACGCGCCGATTTCCCTGCGCGAGCTGTTGAGCGGAAAGACCGACGCGTCCCACGCGGTGCGCAAGCTGGGGCGCATCCTGCGCGTGCACTTCCGGCGCCAGCGCGAGATGGCGATCGGTCCCGATCTTTCGCATCGCCACACCCAGTTGAGTACCTTGCTCAACACGCCCGAGGTGCGCAAGGCGATCGCCGACGAAGCGGAGAGCAAGTCGATTTCCCTGCTCGCGGCGCAAAGATCGGCACGGAATTTCGCGCTCGAGATCGCATCGGACTATACCTATTCGGTGGTGCGGGCCTTTGCCCTGTTTCTGACCTGGGTCTGGAACAAGGTTTATAACGGGGTCGAGGTGCACAACTTCGAGCGCGTCACGGCGGTGGCGCCGGGCCACGGCATCGTCTATGTGCCTTGCCACCGCAGTCATGTCGATTACCTGCTGCTGTCCTACATCATCTTCAACCGGGGCCTGATGGTGCCGCACATCGCCGCCGGCGCCAACCTCAACTTGCCGCTGGTGGGCTCGATCCTGCGGCGCTCCGGCGCCTTCTTCCTGCGCCGCAAGATCAAGGGCGAGCCGCTTTACGCCACGGTGTTTGTCGAATACCTGCACATGATGATCGACCGCGGGTTCCCGATCGAATACTTCATCGAAGGCGGCCGCAGCCGCAGCGGGCGCACGCTGGCGCCGAAGGCCGGCATTCTGGCGATGACGATACATAGTTTTGTGCGCAGCCGGGCCAGGCCGCTGGTATTCGTTCCCGTGTACATCGGTTACGAGAAACTGATGGAGGGCAGCAGTTACCTGGCAGAACTCCACGGCCGGCCCAAGAAATCCGAGTCGCTGACCGACCTGCTGAGTGCGGCGCGGCTGCTGAAGCGCAACTTCGGCAAGGTGCATGTGAATTTCGGCCCGCCGCTGGCGCTCGCCGAATTCCTCGATGCGCAGCATCCGGCATGGCGGGAAGAGGACTCCGATGCCCAGGCGCCATGGCTGCGCAGCGCCGTGGACGCCACGGCCACGGTGCTGGCGCGCAGCATCAACGCGATCGCGGTGATCAATCCGGTGAACCTGATCGCCGTGACCCTGTTGTCGACGCCCAAGCACGCCGCGGATCTGCGCCTGCTGCAGAGGCAGATCGAGCATGTCCAGTATCTGCTGACCGAAACTCCCTACGCCGAGTCCATCGTGGCCTGCGATCTGCCGGCCGGCGAGGTAATCGACTACGTGCTCCGGCTCGACATGGTGGAAAGCCATCCGCATCCCCTGGGCGACATGATCCGGGCCACGGAGGAGCAAGCCGCGCTGCTGGCCTATTTCCGCAACAACGTGCTGCATCTGTTCGCCCTGCCTGCCCTGCTGGCCTGCCTCGTCAGCCACAACCAGGTGCTGACCCGGCAACGGGCCAAGGAGGCGATCAGGGGCATCTACGGCCTGTTGCGCGCCGAGCTTTTCCTGCCATGGGAAGCTGACCAGCTCGATGCGCTGATCGACCGCACCGAGGCGGCGCTGTTCCGGCGCGGCCTGATACTCGGCGACAGCCAGATCGCGATACTGCGCGCGCCGTCGCCCAACAGCGAGGCCAGTCCGGAACTGCGGCAGTTGGGCGAGATCATCCGCCCCACGCTGGAACGGCAATTCCTCACCCTGGCCCTGCTGCAGCATCACGGCAGCGGACAACTGACCCGCGTCGCGCTCGAAGACGCTACCCACCTGCTGGCACAGCGGCTGGCGATGCTCTACGAATTCAATTCCGCCGAGTTTTCGGAAAAATTGCTGTTCGCCAACGTGATTCGCAACCTGATCGATGCCGGCATTTTGCAGGTCGACGATGCCGGGCTGCTGTGCTTCGACGAGCGGATCACAATGGCCGCAGCGCAGACCGAGCTGCTGCTGGCGGCCGACGTGCGCCACAGCATTCAGCTCATCGCTCGCGCGGCATCTCCCACAGGCACCTGACTTCATGAAGAAAAGCATCCTCGAAAAACTTGAACGCTTGAGCGAACGTCTCGCCGAAATCGACGGCCTGCTCGGGGGCGAGCACGCCGCCCGCGACATGGACAGCTATCGCAAGCTCACCCGCGAGCGCGCCGACATCACGCCGGTGGTCGAGCTCTTTCATGCTTACCGTAGCGCCAGCGCCGACTTTTCAGGTGCGGCGGAGATGCTGGCCGATCCGGAGATGAAGGAACTCGCCGTCGCCGAGCAGGCCTCAGCGACCGCCGACATGGCCCGGCTCGAAGTCGAACTGCAGCGCGCCCTGCTGCCGAAAGATCCCAACGACGACAAGAACCTGTTTCTCGAAATCCGCGCCGGCACCGGCGGCGACGAGTCCGCGCTGTTCGCCGCCGACCTGTTCCGCATGTACAGCCGCTATGCGGAGCGCCAGCGCTGGAAGGTGGAGATCGTCTCGCGCAGCGAATCCGATCTCGGCGGCTTCCGCGAAATCATTGCCCGCATCGAGGGCAACGGCGCCTATTCGAAGCTCAAGTTCGAGTCGGGCGGCCATCGCGTGCAGCGCGTGCCGGTTACCGAGACCCAAGGCCGCATCCACACCTCGGCGTGCACTGTGGCGGTGATGCCGGAGGCCGATGAACTGGTCGATATCGACATCAATCCGGCCGACCTGCGCATCGATACCTTCCGCGCCTCAGGCGCCGGCGGCCAGCACATCAACAAGACCGACTCGGCGGTGCGCATTACCCACATTCCGACCGGCATCGTCGTCGAGTGCCAGGACGACCGCTCGCAGCACCGCAACAAGGCGCAGGCGATGTCGGTATTGGCGGCACGCATCAACGACGCCAAGCAGCGCGAGCAGCAGCAGCAGATCGCCTCGCAGCGCAAGAGCCTGATCGGCTCGGGCGACCGGTCCGAGCGCATCCGCACCTACAATTTTCCGCAGGGCCGGATTACCGACCACCGCATCAACCTGACGCTGTACAAGATCGACGCCATCATGGACGGCGACCTCGATGAACTGGTCGGTGCGCTGACCGCCGAGCATCAGGCGGAGCTGCTGGCGGCGCTTGCGGAATGAGCACCGTGGCCGCGGCGCTCGCGGCGGCGCGGGCGAAGGTGCCGGCAAGTGAGGCGCGCTTGTTGCTTGGGCATGTCATGGGCCGGCCGGCGGCCTGGCTTATTGTCCATGACAATCAGGTACTCGATGAAGACGAACTGCTCGCCTTTGCGTCGCTGGTGGCAAGGCGTGCTGGCGGAGAGCCGGTGGCTTATCTGCTTGGCTCCCGCGAGTTCTTCGGTCGCAAATTTGCGGTCTCGCCGTCCGTGCTGATTCCGCGTCCCGAGACCGAACTGCTGGTCGAAATTGTCCTTGCAGGAGTCGGCGCTGGCGGTACGGCGAGGATTCTCGATCTCGGAACGGGCAGCGGTTGCA
>JBAZOF010000002.1:0-36811 GCA_041648855.1 Sulfuritalea sp.
TGGCCGGCCTCGTCGGTCATCTTCAGCATGCCGATCGGACGGCAGCGGACCACCACCCCTGGTGGCAAGGCGAACTGGGAGAGCACGAGGACATCCACGGGGTCGCCGTCACCGGCGATGGTGTGCGGGATGTAGCCGTAGTTGCAGGGATAGTGCATGGCCGTCGACATGAAGCGATCGACGAAGATGGCGCCCGATTCCTTGTCCACTTCATACTTGATCGGCTCGGAGTGCATCGAAATCTCGATCACCACATTGAAATCGTTCGGCAAATCCTTGCCGGAGGGAACGCGGTCGAGGCCCACGGCTGCTCCTAATTGCGAAAACGCGAATTATAGCGCCCCGAAGATTTCGCCTTCCTGACGAACGCGAAGGACGAGCATCGCAGGTCCGACCCAAGGAAATGCAATTCCCTGTTGACAATATGGCTCACATCATTGAGAATCATTCTCATTCCGTTTCGCATTAAGAAGCCATTTGCCATGAAGAACGACTCCCGGTCGCCGACTGCAAAGCCCGAAATCCCGCCCATCCCGGCCGGACGCCCGCGTCCTCTGGATAGCGTCACCCTGCTCGGTACCAAAGGCGAAGTCGAGATCACCCATCAGGGCGAAACCTACCGCCTGCGCCGCACCCGGCAGGGCAAGCTGATTCTCACCAAATAGATCGGAGTCATCATGTACGTCTGCATCTGCAATGCGGTGACTGAACGCGATATAAGCAGCGCCGTCGCCGAAGGCTGCTGCTCTCTGCGAGAATTGCGCGAGCAACTCGGCGTCGGCGCCTGCTGCGGCCGCTGTACGGGTTGCGCGCGCGATGTGCTGAAAAATTCCCTGCATACCCACGCGCCTCATCGACTCACCTCCGCCGGGCCGCAACTGGCGGCGGCCTGATCAGGAGATCGACATGAAAGGCGACAAGAAAGTCATCCAGCTCCTCAACAAGTGCCTCGTCAATGAGCTGACCGCAATCAATCAGTATTTCCTGCATGCCCGCATGTACAAGAACTGGGGCTTTGCCGCACTGGGCAAGCACGAATATGAGGAATCCATCGAGGAAATGCACCACGCCGACAAGCTGATCGAGCGTGTGCTGTTCCTCGAAGGCCTGCCCAACCTGCAGGCGCTGAACAAGCTGATCATCGGCGAGAACGTGCCCGAATGCATCGCCGGCGACCTCAAGCTGGAACACGGCGCGCACGCCGACACCAAGGCCGCCATGACGCACTGCGAAAGCGTGGCGGATTATGTTTCGCGCGACATCCTGCAAGAGATTCTGGATGACACCGAAGAGCACATCGACTACCTCGAAACCCAGCTCGAACTGATCGAGAAGGTCGGCATCCACAACTACCTGCAAACGCAAATGGGCGCACCGTCCAGTTCGTAAGTCCCCACCCCGCGGCAGTGCACCAGGCACTGCCGCAGCATATAGCCAGCCAGCCGGTCATTCAACGAATGGCGGCAAGCCAGCCAAAGACATGTCTTTATCCTTTGGAGGTTTGCCATGCTGTTTCCCCTGCGGTCCCTCGCTGTCATCGCCCTCGCCGCGGCGTCCTTCTCCGCCGCCGCTCTCGAATATCCCATTGGCGCGCCGCAAAACGTGGCCGGCATGGAAGTCGGCGCCGTGTATTTGCAGGCCGTCGAAATGGAACCGGAAGGCCATATGACCAAGGCATCGGCGGCGGACATCCACCTTGAAGCCGACATCCACGCCCTGGCCAACAATGCCAACGGTTTCCAGGAAGGCTTCTGGATTCCTCACCTGCTGGTCAAGTATGAACTGACCAAGCTGCCTGGCGGCGAGGTGGTCAAGGGCGACATGATGCCGATGGTCGCCAGCGACGGCCCGCATTACGGCGACAACGTAAAGCTCAAGGGCCCCGGCAAGTACAAGGTCAAGTTCATCATCTACCCGCCCAACGCCAAGGAGAACCCGCACGGCAATCACTTCGGCCGCCACACCGACCGCGCCACCGGTGTGCGTCCCTGGTTCAAGCCCGTGGAGCTGGAGTGGGAGTTCGTCTACGCCGGCATCGGCAAGAAGGGCGGCTACTGATCATGAAGCGCAAACTCATAGCCGCCCTACTGGCGGCGGGCTTCGCCGCGCCCGTCCTGGCCAACGACATGGCCGCCGTGCTGGCCGAAATAAAACGTCTCGCCGCGCGCGTCGAAATGCTGGAACAGCAGAACAAGGCGCTGGAGAAATCATTGTCCAGCGAACGCTTGTCCGAGAAGGAGCCGGAAATCGCCACCCGCCTCAAGGCCGTTGAGTTCCAGACCCTCTCGATGCAGAAGCAGGCACGCCAGATCGAAGCGCTGGAAGGCATCACGGTCGGTGCCAGCCTCACCGGCGTTGTGCAGAAAGTCGGCGCTGGCGGCACGGCGAGCGGCGCCGACGAAACCCGCGGCAACTACCGCGGCGACATTTCGGTCACCCTGCCCGGCGGCGAATTGGGCAATACGGAGGGCAAGATCTTCGCCCACGTTCGCTTCGGCCAGGGCACCGGCATCGGCTTGCGCCCCGCCTACACCAGCACTGCCAACACCACGGCCTTCGAAGTCTCGAGCACGCCGGCCGACGATTCCTTCGCCATCCTGGCGCAGGCCTGGTACCAACTCAAGATTCCGTTGATGGACGACGGCCGGAAAGCCAATGCGCGGGAACACCTGCACCTGACCGCGGGCAAGATCGATCCCTTCGTCTTCTTCGACCAGAACATGGCGGCCGACGACGAGTCGGCGAAGTTCATGAACAACGTCTTCGTGCACAACCCGCTGCTGGATTCCGGCGGCGACACCCGCGCCGACGCCTACGGCTTCGCGCCCGGCGTCACTGCCCAGTACGTGAACGAGCGGCAGAAAGGCGCGGAATGGAGCCTGTCGCTGGGCGTCTTCGGTTCCGGACCGGGAGCCAACTTCACCGGCTCGATGGCCGGCCCCTTCGTCATCGCCCAGGCCGAGACCGCCGCGCGCTTCAACTACCTGACCGGTCACTACCGCGCCTACCTGTGGCGCAATGGCCGCGGTGCCGGATATGACAACGTCGAGCGCAAGCACGCCGGCATCGGCTTCTCGGCCGACCAGAAAGTGGCGGACGAAGTGACGCTGTTTGCCCGTTACGGACATCAACTCAAGGGCCAGGTGCGTTTCGACCGCGCCCTGACGCTCGGTGCAGAACTCGCCGGCAGCTCGTGGGCGCGGGCAGCCGACGGTTTCGGCGTCGCCTTCGGCGCGCTGCGCACCAGCGCCGACTTCCGCAACGACTCGCTGACGCTGGATGCCGATGCCGACGGGACGCCGGACTTCGGCTATCAGGCCGCGGGCACCGAAAGACAGATGGAGATCTACTACCGCTTCAAGCTCAACAGCAAGGTCGAACTGACACCGGACTTCCAATGGATCCGCCAGCCCGGCGGCAACAGCAGTGCGCCGACGGTAAAGGTGGTGGGCCTGCGGGCGAAGGTGGGGTTCTGAGCATGCCGCGCGCCCCTTTCGCCCATGGCGCCTTTGTCGCGGCACTCTGGTTCGGCCTCGGCTGGGCAGTGGAGGCTCCGGCCAAGACGGCGTCGACAGAACTTCCGATGTTCTCGGTCGTCATCAAGGATGGGCGCATCCTGCCGGCCCGACTGGAAGTGCCCGCCGGCCGGAAGATCAAGCTCGCCATTAAAAACGAGGGGCCCGGCGCCTGCGAGTTCGAGAACATCGGCCTGCGGGTCGAGAAGGTCCTGTCGCCGGGGGCCAGTTCCTTCGTCGTGATCCATCCGCTGCC
The DNA here is from genome assembly GCA_041648855.1 of Sulfuritalea sp. Classification (GTDB taxonomy): domain Bacteria; phylum Pseudomonadota; class Gammaproteobacteria; order Burkholderiales; family Rhodocyclaceae; genus Sulfuritalea. Next base: position 3,772 of record JBAZOF010000002.1, read on the forward strand.
ACCGGGCACGTATCGTTTCATCGACGAATTCCACCCGGTCACTTCGGAAATGCTGCTGGTCGCCCAATGAGGAGCTGACATGCTGAACGCCCTGATCGTCGTCTTTCGCGAAAGCCTCGAAGCCATGCTGGTGCTCGGCGTGCTCTCGGCCTGGATCGCCCGCCAATCCGATCCCGCGACGCTGCGGCGCGGGCTCTGGGCCGGCGCGGTGGCCGGAGTCGGCCTCGCAGTCGTTCTCGGTTTCGCTGCCTTCGCCGCGCAAAGCCAGTTGGAAGGCAATGCGCTTGAAGCCTTCCGCGTCGGCATGGTGCTGTTCGCCGCGGCGCTGATCATGCAGATGGTGCTCTGGATGCGCAACCATGGCCGGCACATGAAGCGGGAACTCGAAGCGCATGCCAGCCGCGTATCCGGTGCCGCAGGTATCGGCATCGTGGCGGCACTCGCGGTGGCGCGCGAAGGCGCCGAAACCGTGGTCTTCCTCTACGGCATGGGCCTCGAACGCGATGGCGGCGATCTGCTCGCGCTGCTCGGCGCCGCGGCAGCCGGGCTTGCGCTCGCTGCGGCCACCGGATGGCTGGTGACGCGCGGCGCGCGCTTTCTGAGCTACCGCGTGCTGTTCGGCGCCAGCGAGATCCTGCTGCTGCTGATTGCCGGCGCGCTGCTGGCAGCCGGCATCGACCGCATGATCGGGCTCGACTGGCTGCCGCCGCTGCTCGATCCGGTGTGGGACACCTCAGGCCTGCTCGACGACGGCAGCGGCGCCGGCCGCCTGCTGGCGGACTTCGTCGGCTACCGGGCGCGGCCCTCGGCCAGCCTGCTGATCGCCTATGCCGCCTTCTGGGCCTATACGCTGTGGCGGCTCGGCCGCAACACAGCCCCCGCACGCTGATGCCATGGAAAACGCCGCAGCAAGCACCCACATCCTGAAGTTCGTGTCGCCGGCGGCGCGCCGCAATGGTCGCGATGGCCGCACGCGCCTGGCCCGTGTGGGCGACTGGATGGCGCGCCATCGGCGCAGCATCATCGGGCTGCAGTGGGTCATCGTGATCTTCTACACCGTGCTGGTCGCGCTGCCGGCGTTTCTGCCCCATCCCCTGCCGGAATCGCGATTGTTCTCGGGCAATTTCGGCGCCAGTTCCTTCATCGACCCGAACGTCTGCCTGGCATCGGGCGAGCCGGTCCTGCAGGAGAAGACGCCGACCCTGACTCCATGGCATGACAAGCTCGTGCTCTTCGCGCAGTTCGCCTTCTGGGGCGTCTGGTGGCCCTTCGTCATCCTCTCGATGATGCTGATGGGCCGCGTCTGGTGCGGCGTGTTTTGTCCCGAAGGTGCGCTGACCGAGTTCGTCAGCCGCCATGGCCGCGGCGGCGCAATCCCGAAATGGGTGCGCTGGAGCGGCTGGCCGGTGGTCGCCTTCGCGCTGACCACGATCTACGGCCAGCTCATCAGCGTCTACGAATATCCCAAGGCCGTGTTGCTGATCCTCGGCGGCTCCACCGTGGCGGCCATGGTCGCCGGTTATCTGTGGGGCAAGGGCAAGCGCGTCTGGTGTCGCTACCTGTGCCCCGTGTCCGGCGTCTTCGCCCTGCTGGCAAGGCTGGCGCCGTTCGCGTTTCGCGTCGATCGCGCCGCGTGGGACCGCCACCCGGAAAAGCGTGCCGCCGTCGATTGCCCGCCGCTGCTCGACGTCAAGCACCTGCCGGGCATGTCGCAATGCCACGCCTGCGGCCGCTGCAGCGATCATCGCGAGGCGGTCACGCTGGTGCCGCGTTCGCCCAATGCCGAGATCCTCGCTGGCCCACCGCCGGCAACCAACGAAGTGCTGCTGCTGGCCTTCGGCGTGCTCGGCGTAGCCATCGGCGCCTTCCAATGGACTGTCAATCCCTGGTTCGTCCGTGCCAAACAGGGCGCCGCCGAATGGCTGGTGAACCACGACATCCTCTGGCCGCTGGCCGACAGCCCGGCCTGGTGGCTGCTGACCAGCTACCCCGAGGCCAACGACGTATTCACCTGGCTCGACGGCATCGCCATCCTGGCCTACATCGGCAGCGTCGCACTGGTCCTCGGCACCACCACTCTGCTCGCCGTGCGCGGCGCGGCGCGGCTGGCCGGCGTCGACTGGCGGCGCATGGCGCTGGGCCTGGTGCCGCTGGGCGGCATCGGGCTGTTTCTCGGGCTGTCGATGATGACCTTGAGCCAACTGCGTGCCGAAAGCATCGCCGTGCCCGCGCTGGGCGCGCTGCGTGGCGCCCTGTTGGCGTTGGGCCTGCTCTGGTCGGCCTGGCTAGGGTTGCGCTTGTTGCGCAGCACCGCCCCGAGCCGTGCGCGCCTCGTCGCGGCTTTCGTGGTCTGGCTGGCGCCGCTGGCCGCCGTCGGCGCCACCTGGGTCCTAGTGTTCTACGTCTGGTAAGCGGAGCGCAGATCATCATCCGCTGAACCCGACTTTTTTAAATCAGCCAGCCACCCAGGCTCTCGCATGCGAGCCAGAGGCAGCCAGCCAACCATCCGTTTGGAGACTGCCTCGCATGAACATCAAGCATCCACTTCTCGCCGACTACGCCAACGAACAAACGCCGGCCCGCACCGTCGCCGGCGCTCTGGCCCATCTCGCCGTCCACATGGAGACCGGCTGCCCGCGCGCGGCCTGGCTTGCCGCGATGCTGCTGGAGCGCGTCGCGGCCGACCCCGACGCCGACAGCCATCTACGCAACCACGCCCGCGAGCTGGTCGAGATCCTCGAACGCGATTCGCTGACGCCGGCCACGACATCGGCACTTGCGCCGGAGCGCAAGACCATGTTTCGCGCCGCCACCCTGTGACTTGATCGCCGTATCGCCAGCGCCGACTTTCCGCCCGCACCGAAGACTCATGAACATCCTCTCGCCCCACGCCGCTCCGAACCGCCTGTCGCCAGGATGGCTCGGCGTGGTCGCGGCACTGCATGTGGTGGCGTTCTGGCTGCTGCTGCGGATGAACGTCGTGAGCCTGCCGGCGCCGCTCGCGGTGCTCAGCGTCAGCCTGCTGCCGCCGGCCGAAGTGACCAAGCCCGATCCCGAAATCGTGCCGCCCAAACCGAAGCCCGTGGAACGACGGCCAATCCCGACACCTCAGCCGACACCGCAGCCGACGCAGCTCGCCGCGCCCGCTGAGGCGCCGGCCCCAACGCAGATCGCCGTATCGCCAGCGCCGACTTTTGCCGCCGCGCCCGCCGCCGTTGCGCCGGCTTCGACCGCGACCCTGCCGCGCTTCGACGCCGACTACCTCGACAACCCCAAGCCGCCCTATCCCGGGCTCTCCCGCAAGATCGGCGAACAGGGCCGCGTCGTGCTGCGCGTGCGGGTCGATGCGCAGGGGTTGCCGACCGACGTCCAGCTCCATGCCTCGAGTGGCTCCGAACGTCTCGACGCCTCCGCGCTGCAAACCGTGCGCCGCTGGAAATTCGTCCCGGCGCGGCTCGGCAACGAAGCCGTCGCCGCCACCGTGCTTGTCCCGATTGCCTTCTCACTGAAAGACTGACCATGGAAAACCCGCTTGGCTTCGCCCACTTCCTCGACAATGCCGACGGCATCGCGCGCTTCATCCTCTTCCTGATGCTGATCATGTCGATCGGCACCTGGTACCTGATCGTCACCAAGGGCCTCCAGTCGATCCGCTCGCAGCGCCGCAGCGGCGCCTTCCTCAAGGCCTTCTGGGCGGCCGACAGCCTCGACGCCGTGGCCCGCCACCTGCGCCAGACCGGCGTCACCGAGCCTTTCTCGCACCTCGTGCACCACGGCTTCACCGCCGTCGAGCAGCACCGCTTCGGGCGCGAGACGCGCGGACTGGTGGATGCCGGCACGCCGGATGAATTCCTCACCCGGGCCCTGAAGCGCGCCATCAACCAGGACAAATCGCGGCTCGAATACGGCCAGACTTTCCTCGCCACCGTGGCATCCTCGGCGCCCTTCGTCGGCCTCTTCGGCACCGTCTGGGGCATCTACCACGCGCTGATGGCCATCGGCATGAGCGGCCAGGGCACGCTGGACAAGGTCGCCGGCCCGGTCGGCGAGGCCCTGATCATGACCGCCATCGGCCTGGCCGTGGCGATCCCCGCCGCCGTGGCCTACAACGCCTTCGCCCGGGCCAACCGCAACACCCTGGCCGAACTGAGCTCCTTCGCCCACGACGTATTCACCTTCCTCGCCACCGGGCTCAAGAGCGCGCCTCAGCAAGGCGACGTTGCCGCGACTTCGGACCGCATCATCGCCCGCTCCATCACCAAGGAGGCGGCGCGCGCCGCCGCCTGAGGAGCGCATCGTGAGTTTCGCCTCCCTCAACGACGACGACGGCAACGAAGCGCTCGCCGAGATCAACATGATCCCGCTGATCGACGTCATGCTGGTGCTGCTGGTGATCTTCATCGTCACCGCGCCGCTCTTGACCCACGCCGTCAAGGTCGATCTGCCCAAGGCCAGTTCCTCGCCCAACCTGACCAAACCCGACAACGTGCAAGTCGCCATCGACGGCGCCGGCCAGGTGTATTGGAACGGCGAAGTGGTCGCCGCGGCCGCCCTGTCCGAAAGACTGCGGGCCGCCGCCTCGGTGTCGCCCCAACCCGAGTTGCACCTGCGGGCCGAGCGCAGCACGCCCTACGAAAAAGTCGCCGAAGTCATGTCCGCCGCCGCACGCGAAGGGCTGACCCGTATTGGCTTCGTGACAAACCCGGCCACCGAACCGAAGGCGCACTAGACGCCGACATTTTCCCAACCCCTTAGCCAGCCAGCCCGTCCTCATGCCAGCCAGCCAGAACACAGCCCACGAGGACACCCATGAACCCGAAAACCACGCGATGCCTGCTATCGCACACACTGCTGCTGGTCGGCGCCGCGTCGCTGCCCGCCATCGCCCAGGAAGCCGCGAAAGAGCTGCCAACCGTCAGCGTCCAGGCCGACTCCGACAAACCCGACGGCTACCGCGCCACCACCACCCGCGTCGGCAAGGTACTGCAGGACCCGCATGACATTCCGCAGGCGGTGACCACCATCACCAACACGCTGATGGAAGAGCAGCAGGTCGGCAGCCTGCGCGAAGCCCTGCGCAATGTGTCGGGCCTCAGCTTCAACGCCGCCGAGGGCGGCCGTTCCGGCGACAACATGAATCTGCGCGGCTTCTACACCTTCGGCGACATGTATCTCGATGGCATCCGCGACACCGCGCAATACAACCGAGAGACCTTCAACTACGAGCAGATCGACGTGCTGCGCGGTGCCGGCGCCATGCTCTTCGGCCGCGGCCAGGCCGGCGGCGTGATCAACCAGGTGAGCAAGACGCCGCTGCGCATCGAGCAGCACAAGCTGACGGCCAGCATCGGCAGCTACGGCTACCAGGAAGTCACCGCCGACCTCAACAAGCCGATCAACCCGAACACCGCGCTGCGCATCAACGTGATGCAGCGCGACGAAGGCAGCTGGCGCAGCAACCCGGCTACCGACAGCGAGCCCGAGATCCATCGCAAGGGCATCGGCATCAGCCTCGGCCTCAACCTGTACACCGACAACCAGTTCTGGCTCAACCACTACTGGCTGAAGACCGACGACAACCCCGACTACGGCGTTTCCTTCGACAACGCGACCAGGGCTCCCGGCGCCAGCTCGCTGTTTTCGCCGGGCACGTTCTGGGGCACCGACCGCACCTTCGACAAGAGCGACACGCGCATCACCACACTGGTCAACGAATACCGCATTTCCGCCGACAGCCAGTTGCGCAGCCAGTTGCGCGCGGCCTATTACGAACGCAGCTACTGGGCGCGCACGCCGAGCCTGACGCAGGCGCCCAATGCGCAGGCGCTGGTGCTCAACGGCGCGGTGGCCAACGGCGGCCCGACGCGCATTTCAGACTACGAAACCATCACCCTGCAATCCGACTACAGCACGAAATTCAAGACCGGAACCATGAAGCACGAGCTGCTGGCCGGCGTCGAGTACCTCAAGGAGAACAGCTACCGCCATGGCCTGCAGAACCTGGGCGGCACCACGGCCGGCAATCCGCCGCGCTACCTGCCCTACCTCGCGGCGACCACGGGCACGGCGACCCGCTTCACCTCGGACTCCTACGCGGTCTATGGTCAGGACACGATCGAGTTCATTCCCAAATGGAAGGCCACGCTCGGGCTACGCCGCGACCAGATGGATGCCAAGTTCAGCAGCGCTACGTCGCCCAAGCTCAGCTACGGTGAGAACAGCTATCGCAGCGCGCTGTCCTACCATCCGACCGACGATACGCACTATTACCTCGGCTGGAGCGATTCCTTCAGCCCCACCGCCGACCTCTACCAGTTGACGGTGACGCCGCAGCCGCCGGAACGCAGCGACGTGATCGAACTCGGCGCCAAGTGGCTGCTGTTCGAGGGCGACCTGGCTTTGCGCGCCGCCCTGTACCAGGCGACCAAGCATTGGGAACGCAACGGCGACCTCGAATCGACCGCGGCGATCCTGACCAAGAAGCGTCGCACCAAGGGCATCGAACTGGAGGCGGCCGGACGAGTCAGCGAGCATTGGGAGCTGTTCTCCGGCCTTGCGCTGATGGACGCGACGATTCTCGAGGTGGCGGAGAACATCAACGCCACCACCGGCGTCATCACCTACGGCAACCCGGAATACGTCGGCAAGCGCGCGCGCAATACGCCGCGCTACACCTTCAATCTTTGGACCACCTACAAGCTGACGCCGCAGTGGAAAATCGGCGGCGGCGTCGAGGCCAAGGGCGACCGGCAGGCGGTGAATCCCAGCGGCGCCGGCGCGGTGCCGACGCTCAACGGCGTCTATTACCCGAATACCGCACCGTCATACGCACGCTGGGACGCCATGGTGGCCTGGGAGCAAAAGGACTGGACCTTGCGGCTCAACGTCAAGAACCTGTTCGACAAGCTCTACTGGGATTCGGTCTACGACAACGGCGGCTTCTCGATACCGGGCACCAGACGCGCCGTGGTCCTGACCGGCGAATTCAAGTTCTGAGCTTTGGAGATATCGACATGAAGCGCCGACAATTTCTGCTCGCGGCGGGCGCCCTCGCCGCCCTGCCCAGGCTCGCACTGGCCGCCGCCGATGCCCGCCGGGCGATCATCGGCGCCGCCTGGCGCGGGCCGAACAAGAGCGACCCGTATTTTGCCGGCGCGCTGGTCGCCGACTGGGAAACCCGCACGCTGGAGATCCGCTACGCCGTGCCGCTACCGACCCGCCCGCATGGCCTGCTGGCCGAAGCCGACGGCGGGCTGCTGGTCGTCGGCGTGCGCCCCGGCACCTGGCTGCTGCGCTGCGACGGCAAGGGCGAAGTGACGCAGCAGCTGCGCGTCGACGAAGAAGGCACGACCGCCCGGCTCAACGGCCATGCCGTGGTCGCGGCAAGCGGCGATGTGCTCTACACCACCGAGACCGACCAGAAAACCGGGCGCGGCAAAATCGGCGTGCGTGACCGCCGGACGCTGCGCAAGCTGGCGGAATTCGACACCCACGGCATCGACCCGCACCAGTTGCTGCTCGATCGCGAAGGCCATCTGATCGTTGCCAACGGCGGCGTGCCGCGCACCCCGGCGGACAAGAAATATGACCTGCAGCGGATGGACTCCTCACTGGTCCGGCTCGATGCCGGGAACGGCACGCTGCTGCGCCAGTGGCGGCTCGACGATCCGCGCCTGAGCCTGCGCCACCTGGCCTGGAACCGCGGCATGGGCGATGCCGACGCCATCCTCGGCATCGCCATCCAGGCCGAACACGACGATGCCGCCAAGCGCGCCGCCGCGCCGATACTCGCCGTCCTCGATGGCGAGCAACTGCTCGTCCCGACCCGCGCCAACGACGGCATCGGCTACGCCGGCGACATCGCGGCGGCCTACAACGGCGGCTTCGCGCTTTCCAGCAACCAGGCCGGCCTCGCGCAACTCTGGCATCCCGGTGCACCCGAAAAGATGGCCGCCCTCGTCAGGATGGAAGAGGCCTACGCGCTCGCCTCCTGGAACGGCCCCGGCAAGGGCGGCGGCGTGCTGGTCGCCACCGCGCTCGGCCTGGTGCGCGCCCATCCGACGGCCGGGCCGGTGGCAATCCCCTGGCCAAAGCCGATGGCGCTGGACAACCACTGGGTGCTGCTGGACGAGGCCTGAACGCCTCTGCTTGGTCGCCAGAAGTCGGCGCCGGCGCCACGGTGCCACGGCGCCCGCTCGCCGGGATAGCTCGGTCAAGACGTTGATCAAGGCCGTGATAGCCCGCGCCTATCCAATCGATTTCAACAATCAATTAGACGATAGCGATTGGGATATTTAATATTCACTCCATCGCAGCAAAACATCTCAACCCCCTCAAGGAGCCACACCATGAACGCCAGCCTCATCAACACCGAAATCCTTCCCTTCAAGGCCACCGCCTTCCACAACGGCAAGTTCGTTCCCGTCACCCAGGACGACCTCAAGGGCAAATGGTCCGTGGTCTTCTTCTATCCGGCCGACTTCACCTTCGTCTGCCCGACCGAACTGGGCGACATGGCCGACCACTACGCCACCTTCAAGTCGCTGGGCGTCGAGATCTACGCCGTATCGACCGACACCCACTTCACGCACAAGGCCTGGCACGACTCGTCCGAGACCATCGGCAAGATCAAGTACCCGATGATCGGCGATCCGACCGGCGCCATCACCCGCAACTTCGGCGTGATGATCGAGGAAGCCGGCCTGGCCGAGCGCGGCACCTTCGTCATGGACCCGGCGGGCAAGATCCAGATCATCGAGATCAACGCCGGCGGCATCGGCCGCGACGCGATGGAGCTGCTGCGCAGGGTGCAGGCCGCGCAGTACGTCGCCAGCCACCCGGGCGAAGTCTGCCCCGCCAAGTGGAAGGAAGGCGAAGCCACCCTGGCACCGTCGCTGGACCTGGTCGGCAAGATCTAAACAGCCTTCAACCCGCCCCGCATCCAAACTGCGCGGGGCGGGATTGCAGCGCCAAGCGGCGCCGGGCCACAAGCTCCAGCCGCTTGCCAGTGCAATCCCTACGGAGGAGAAAATCATGCTCGACAGCGCCATCAAGACCCAGCTTTCCGCCTATCTCGAAAAGCTCCAGACCCCAATCGAACTCGTCGCTTCGCTCGACGCCAGCGACGCCGCACGCCAGATGCGCGAACTGCTCGCCGACATCGCCGCGCTCTCGCCCAAGGTGAGCGTGCGCGAAGATGGCAGCGACGCGCGCAAACCGTCGTTCTCCATTGGCCGCGCCGGTGAGCCGGCCCGCATCCGCTTCGCCGGCATTCCGATGGGCCACGAATTCACCTCGCTGGTGCTGGCCCTGTTGCAGTCCGGCGGCCACCCACCCAAGGTCGATGCCGCCGTGATCGAGCAGATCAAGTCGCTGCCCGGCTCCTTCCGTTTCGAAACCTACATCTCGCTCTCCTGCCACAACTGCCCGGACGTGGTGCAGGCGCTCAACCTGATGGCCGTGCTCAACCCCGGCGTCGAGAGCGTAATGATCGACGGCGCCTTGTACCAGGACGAAGTGAGTACACGCCAGATCATGGCCGTGCCGACGGTGATGCTCAATGGCGAGCCCTTCGGCCAAGGCCGCATGACGATCGAAGAAATTCTTGCAAAGGTCGACACCGGCGGCGCCGCGCGCGACGCGGAAAAACTGAACGCGAAAGATGCCTACGACGTGCTCGTCGTCGGCGGCGGCCCGGCCGGCTCGGCGGCGGCGATCTACGCCGCGCGCAAGGGCATCCGTACCGGCGTGGTGGCCGAGCGTTTCGGCGGCCAGGTGCTCGACACTCTTTCGATCGAGAACCTGATCTCGGTACCGCATACCGAAGGCCCCAAGCTCGCCATGGCGCTGGAGCAGCACGTCAAGCAATACGAGGTCGACATCATGAACCTGCAACGCGCCGAGGCCTTGATCCCGGCCGGTGAGGATGGCCTGGCCCAGGTCAAACTCGCCAACGGCGCCACGCTCAGAGCGAAAAGCGTGATCCTCGCCACCGGCGCGCGCTGGCGCGAGATGAACGTGCCCGGCGAAAAGGAATACAAGGCCAAGGGCGTGTGCTTCTGCCCGCACTGCGACGGCCCGCTGTTCAAGGGCAAGCGCGTCGCCGTGATCGGCGGCGGCAACTCGGGGGTCGAGGCGGCGATCGACCTCGCCGGCATCGTCAGCCATGTCACGCTGCTCGAATTCGACAGCAAGTTGCGCGCCGACGCCGTGTTGCAGGCCAAGCTCGGCAGCCTGCCGAATGTCACCATCGTCACCAGCGCGCTGACCACCGAAGTCACCGGCGACGGCGAGAAGGTCAACGGCATCGCCTACCAGGACCGCAACAGCGGCCAGCTCAAGCGTGTTGAACTCGAAGGTATCTTCGTCCAGATCGGCTTGCTGCCCAACACCGACTGGCTGAAAGGCACGCTCAATCTCTCGCCGCGCGGCGAGATCGAAGTCGATGCGCGCGGCCAGACCTCGCTGCCCGGCGTCTTCGCCGCCGGCGACGCGACGACCTCGCCCTACAAGCAGATCATCATCGCCATGGGCGACGGCGCGAAGGCCAGCCTCAGCGCCTTCGATCACCTGATCCGCAGTCCGGCCGTCAAGGCGGCATCGCCGACCCTTGATCTGGGTCAGCCCGCCTGAGTCCCACCGGAGTATTCTTTTCGCATCACCGACCCACCTCAATCGACGAAGGAGGAAACATCATGAAAGCGAAAAACCCCGTGAAGCTTGCCAAACTCGACATCGGCATTTCCGACAAGGACCGCGCCGCCATCGCGCAAGGCCTCTCCGGCCTGCTGGCCGACAGCTACACGCTCTACCTGATGACGCACAACTTCCACTGGAACGTCACCGGACCGCAGTTCAACAGCCTGCACCTGATGTTCATGGGCCAATACACCGAACAGTGGAATGCGCTCGACCTGATCGCCGAACGCATCCGCGCGCTGGGCCACCCCGCCCCCGGCACCTACAAGGAGTTCGTCAAACTGGCGACCATCAAGGAAGTCGAAGGCCAACCGAAGGCGCTGGACATGGTGCGCCACCTGGTCGCCGCGCAGGAAGCCACGGCGCGCACCGCGCGGAAGCTGTTCCCGCTGGTGGACAAGGCCAACGACCAGCCGACCGCCGACCTGCTGACCCAGCGCATCGAAGTCCACGAGAAAACGGCGTGGATGTTGCGCAGCCTGCTTGAAGAGTAAGGAGAACAAGTCATGACCAACGAAGCCAAATGCCCATTCGCCGCGCAACACGGCGCGCGCACCACGGCCGCCGCCCAGTCGAACGCCGACTGGTGGCCGAACCAGTTGAACCTCAAGATCCTGCACCAGCACTCATCCAAATCCAACCCACTGGGCAAGGACTTCAATTACGCCGAGGAGTTCAAGAAGCTCGACCTGGCCGCGGTCAAGCAAGACCTCACCGCACTGATGACCGATTCGCAGGACTGGTGGCCGGCCGACTGGGGCCACTACGGCGGCCTGTTCATCCGCATGGCCTGGCACAGCGCCGGCACCTATCGCATCTCCGACGGGCGCGGCGGCGCAGGACACGGCAACCAGCGCTTCGCGCCGGTCAATAGCTGGCCCGACAACGTCAACCTCGACAAGGCGCGCCGCCTGCTGTGGCCGATCAAGCAGAAGTACGGCAACAAGCTATCCTGGGCCGACCTCTTCATCCTCGCCGGCAACGTCGCGCTCGAATCGATGGGCTTCAAGACCTTCGGCTTCGCCGGCGGACGCGATGACATCTGGGAACCCGAAGAGGACGTCTATTGGGGCGGCGAGGCCGAGTGGCTGGGCGATAAGCGCCATGAAGGCAAAGGCGGCGGCGAGCGCGAACTCGAAAACCCGCTGGCCGCCGTGCAGATGGGCCTGATCTACGTGAATCCTGAAGGCCCCAACGGCCAGCCGGACGCGCTCGCCTCCGGCCGCGATATCCGCGAGACCTTCCGCCGCATGGCGATGGACGACGAGGAGACCGTGGCGCTGGTCGCCGGCGGCCACACCTTCGGCAAGTGCCATGGCGCGGGTGATCCGAAACTGGTCGGCCCTGAACCCGAGGCAGCATCGCTGGAGGAAATGGGCTTGGGCTGGAAGAACGCCTTCGGCTCCGGCCGCGGCGGCGACACCACCAGCAGCGGCATCGAAGGCGCCTGGACGCCGAATCCGACGCAATGGGACAACGGCTACTTCGACATGCTGTTCGGCTACGACTGGAACCTGGTCAAGAGCCCGTCCGGCGCCTGGCAGTGGGTACCGGCCAACGTGACCGACAAGGACCTCGCACCGGCCGCGCACGACCCGTCGAAGAAAGTCACGACCATCATGACCACGGCGGACCTCGCGCTGCGCATGGACCCGATCTACGGGCCGATCTCGCGCCGCTTCCACAAGGACCCGCAGGCCTTCGCCGACGCCTTTGCGCGCGCCTGGTTCAAGCTGACCCACCGCGACCTGGGGCCCCGCTCGCGCTATCTCGGCGCGGAGGTACCGAAGGAAGTGCTGGTCTGGCAGGACCCGGTGCCCGCCGTCGACCACCCGCTGATCGGCGCGAAGGACATCGCCGATTTGAAGGCGAAGATCCTCGCCACCGGCCTGTCGGTCTCCGAACTGGTGGCTACCGCATGGGCGTCCGCGTCCACTTTCCGCGGCTCCGACAAGCGCGGCGGCGCCAACGGCGCGCGCATCCGCCTCGCGCCGCAGAAGGACTGGGAAGCCAACCAACCCGCGCAGTTGGCCAAGGTGCTGACCACGCTCGAAGGCGTGCAGAAAGCCTTCGGCAAAAAAGTGTCGATGGCCGACCTGATCGTGCTGGGCGGCTGCGCCGCCGTCGAACATGCCGCCAAGGCAGGCGGACATGAAGTCACCGTGCCCTTCACCCCCGGCCGCACCGATGCCTCGCAGGAACAGACCGACGTCACGTCCTTCGCGGTGCTCGAACCCGTCGCCGACGGCTTCCGCAACTACCTCCGGGTCGCCGGCGTACCGGCCGAGGAACGCCTGCTCGACAAGGCGCAACTCCTGACGCTGACCGCACCGGAAATGACGGTGCTGATCGGTGGCCTGCGCACGGTGAATGCCAATGTCGGCCAGTCAGCTCACGGCGTCTTCACTACGCGGCCCGGCTTGCTCAGCAACGACTTCTTCACCAATGTGCTCGACATGAGCACGGTGTGGACGCCGACCTCGGAAGCCGGGGAAGTGTTCGAAGGCCGCGACCGCGCTACCGGCAAACCCAAGTGGACGGCGACGCGCGTCGATCTCGTCTTTGGCTCCAACTCGCAGTTGCGAGCGCTGGCCGAGGTCTATGCGCAGGCCGACGCGAAGGAGAAATTCGTGCGTGACTTCGTGGCGGCCTGGAACAAGGTCATGAACCTCGATCGGTTCGACGTGAAGTGAAGGCACGCGGGCGGCGCAGTGTCATGCGCCGTCCCGCCAGCGCCGACTCTTGATGCCATGAACACGGAACTCGCGACAGTAGCCAACCCCACGCCAGGCTGGCCCGACACGTTGCGCAGCCACGCCCGGGAACACCGGCTCGCGGCGCTGGGACTGGGCATCGGCCTGCTCACCGTCCTCGCGCTGCTGGTGCAGAGTCTCTACCTGGCAATGATGGGCGAGGCGCCGGCCGGCCTGCGCTACGCAATGATCGGCGGCGCGGCGGGCTTCCTCACCACGGCGCTGGGCGCGCTGCCGGCACTGGCATTGCGCAGCATTCCGCAGCGACTGGAAGACAGCCTGCTCGGCTTCGCCGCCGGCATGATGCTGGCGGCCAGCGCGTTTTCACTGCTGCTGCCGGGGCTCGCGGCCGGAGCGGAAATACTCGGCAGCAAGCCGCTGGGCGCCGGCGTGGTGGTGATTGGCATGTTCCTCGGCGTGCTGCTGATGTTGGGCCTCGACGAATTTACGCCGCACGAACATGACAAGACCGGGCCCTGCGGTCCCGGCTACGAAAAATGTGGACGCGTCTGGCTGTTCGTCTTCGCCATCGCCCTGCACAACTTGCCCGAGGGCATGGCGATCGGCGTCAGCTTCTCGCAGGGCGACATGAGCGTCGGCCTACCGCTGACCACCGCGATTGCCTTGCAGGACATTCCCGAAGGACTTGCCGTGGCGCTGGCACTGCGCGGCGCCGGGTTCGCGCCCTCGCTCGCGGTGCTGGTCGCGGCCGCCAGCGGCCTGCTCGAGCCGCTCGGCGCGCTACTCGGCGTCGGACTCTCAAGCGGACTCGCGGTCGCCTATCCGGTCGGGCTTGGCTTGGCCGCCGGCGCGATGATCTTCGTCGTCTCGCACGAAGTCATCCCCGAAACGCACCGCAACGGCCATCAGACGCCGGCGACGCTCGGGCTGATGGCCGGCTTCGCCTTGATGATGGTGCTCGATACGACGCTGGGCTGAACGCGCGCCTACTCGGCGTCGAATCCTGCGTCTTCGATAGCGGCCTTGAGCTGGTCGCGCGTTACTTTTCCTGCGTCGAACTCGACGACTGCCTGCTTCTGCTCCAGCGATACCTCCGCCTTCGCCACGCCGTCGAGCGCCGTCAACACGCCGGTGATGCTTTTCACGCAGCCGCCGCAAGACATGCCGCCTACCTTGATTGTCGTCGTTTCCATATCAGTCCTTGTTTGATTGCCAGTTTCTCAGGAGCAGGGAGTTGCTCACCACCGAGACCGAACTTGCCGCCATCGCCGCACCGGCGATCACCGGATTCAGCATGCCCAGCGCAGCCAGCGGAATGCCGAGAACGTTGTAGATGAAGGCGAAGAACAGATTCTGCCGTATCTTCGCCAGAGTCGCCCGCGACAGCGAAATCGCGTCGGCAACGCCGCTGAGGTCGTCGCGCATCAGGGTGATATCCGCCGCCTGCATCGCCACGTCGGAACCGGCGGCCATGGCGAAGCTGACGTCGGCCGCGGCCAGTGCCGGCGCGTCGTTGATACCGTCGCCGGCCATGCCGACGAGGCGACCCGCGCCCTTGAGTTTGTTCACCGCTGCCGCCTTGTCACCGGGCAGCACCTCCGCCTCGAAGTGAGTGATGCCGGCTTCCCGAGCGACAGCACTGGCCGTGCCGGCATTGTCGCCGGTGAGCATCACCACCTCGATGCCAAGCCGGTTCAGGCGCGCCACTGCCGCACGCGATGTGGCACGCAGCGGGTCGGCGATGCCGATAAAGCCGAGCAGGCTGTCATCCGCCACCACCGCGACCACGCTGCGGCCGGCATGCGCCAGTTCGTCCGCCTGTGGCGCGGACCAGCCCTGCTCCTTGATCCACGTCGCGGAACCGAGCTGCACACGACGGCCCTCGACTTCACCGGCAAGGCCGCGGCCCGCCGTCGTCACGACGTTCTGCGGTGTCGCCAAGGACAGTCCGTCCGCCTTCGCCCGCGCCACGATCGCCGCGGCGAGCGGATGGGTCGAACCCTGTTCCAGACTGGCCGCCAGTTGCAGCAAGACTGCCGTATCGCCAGCGCCGACTTTCACGACATCAGTCACAACGGGCCGCCCCTCGGTCAGGGTCCCGGTCTTGTCCACCACCAGCACCTTGAGTTTCTCCGCCAGTTCCAGCGCCACCGCATTGCGGATCAGCACGCCAGCGCGGGCGCCCTGCCCGGTGCCGACCATGATCGCGGTCGGCGTCGCCAGGCCCAGCGCGCAGGGGCAGGCGATCACCAGCACCGCCACCGCATTGACCAGTGCCTGGGTGAAGTCACCGGCCAGCGCCCACCACGCGACGAAGGTCAGCAGCGCGATGACCACTACCACCGGCACGAAGATCGCCGCGACCTGATCGGCCAGGCGCTGCACCGGCGCCTTCGAACCCTGCGCCTCTTCCACCAGGCGGATGATTCCGGCCAGCAGCGTGTGGCTGCCGACGCCCGTGGCGCGGCAGCGCAGCAGGCCGTCGCCGTTGATGGTCGCGGCGAAGACGCGGTCACCCGCCGCTTTGGTCACCGGCAGGCTCTCGCCGGTCAGCATGGATTCGTTGGCCGATGATGCGCCGTTGATGACCTCGCCATCGACCGGCATCGCCTCGCCGGCGCGCACCACAAAGACATCACCGGGAATCAGCGTCGCCACCGCGACATCGACCAGCTCGACGGTCTCGCCACTGCGACGCTCGATGCGCGCCGTCTGCGGCTGCAGTTTGGCCAGCGCCTCGATCGCCGCCGAGGTCTTGGCCTTGGCCCGCGCTTCGAGGATCTTGCCCAGCAGCACCAGTGTGATGACCGTCGCCGAGGCCTCGAAATAGACGTGCTGGTGATGCAGATCCCACGCCGTGACGACAAAGCTGTAGGCCCAGGCCATGGTCGTACCCAGCGCCACCAGCACATCCATGTTGCCGGCACCGCCACGGATCGCGTTGAAGCCGCCGACGTAGAAACGCCAGCCGATCCAGAACTGCACGGGTGTGGCCAGCAGCAGCTGCAGCCAGCGCGACAGCACATCGTCATGCGAATTTGTGTAACCCGCGGAGCCGAACATGAAGGCCATCTGCGCCACCAGCGGCAGGGTCAGCGCGGCGGAAATCCAGAAACGCCGCAACTCCTCGTGATACACAGCAAGCTTGCGCGCCTTCTCCTCCGCCCGCGTATCGTTGTCGGAGACGGTCGCCGTATAGCCGGTCTTGACCACGGTCGCCACCAGCCGCTCGGCATCGGCGAGCCCGGGCACATATCGAACATGGGCCTTTTCGCTGGCGAAATTCACGGTCGCCTCGACCCCAGGCAGCTTGTTCAACTGCTTCTCGATGCGCGCCGCGCAGGCCGCGCAGGTCATGCCGCCGATGGCGAGTTCGAGGGTCGCCGGCGGCACCTCGAAGCCGGTCTTGCGTATCGTCTCGACCAGCTTCACCGCGGTAGTTTCGGCCATCGCATAACGCACGGTCGCGCGCTCGGTGGCGAAGTTCACCGTCGCTTCGACACCCGGCAATTTGTTCAGCTGCTTCTCGATGCGCGCCGCGCAGGCGGCACAGGTCATGCCCGCCAGGGGCAATTCCAGCGCCTGTTTTTCGTCCTTCGTGCTTGCATTCATCTCGGCCTCTCCATTCGAGCCGCACATGCGGCTGGAAGTTTCATGAACCGAAGTCTAAACTCCGTACCAAGGTACGGAGTCAAGGGATTTTCGATGAAGATTTCAGCACAGACATTCACGATCGGCAAACTGGCGAAAAACGCCGGAGTCGGGGTCGAAACCGTGCGCTACTACCAGCGCCGCGGCCTGCTCGCCGAACCGCCGGCGGTCGCCGGCTACCGCCGCTACGACGCGATTCATCTGGAGCGACTGAGCTTCATCCGGCGCGCCCAGGGAGTCGGCTTCACCCTGGAGGAAATCGGCGAACTGTTGACGCTCAACGACACCCGCGACCATCGCCTGGCCCGCAGCCTGGCATCGGAGAAAATCCAGAGCATCGAAGCGCGCATCGAGCAATTGGGCAAGGTTGCCGACGCCCTGCGCCACCTGGTCCGCGAATGCGAATGCGGCGGGCAGGACATGCCCTGCCCCATCATTCGCATGGCGCTGGCCTCCTGATTCCGATCGCCGGCGTGAACTGAAGGGGCTCCCGCGCCGTACCGCCAGCGCCAACTTTTCAGGCAGGGGAGACAAGGCCCTGCCACAGCCTGCCGCCCAGCGCCGCGGCATTGAACAGGCCCCAGAGGCCGAAGCCCAGCACGATCAGGCCCGAACCCAGGCGCAGCGCACGGCCTTGGATAACGTCGCGGAAGCGAACCAGCAGCAGCCCGGCGAGCATCAGGTTGGGCAGCGTGCCGAGGCCGAAGGCCAGCATGATCGAGGCGCCACGGGCGGCGCTGCCGGACAGTATCGCCATCGTCAGCACGCTATAGACCAGACCGCAGGGCAGCCAGCCCCAGAGCATGCCCAGCGGAAAGGCCTGGGCCACACCGCGCACCGGCAGGAAGCGCTTCGTCGCCGGTTGCACGCGGCGCCACAGCCATTGCCCGGCACGCTCGGTAAACGCCAGCGCCTGCGTCAATCCGGTGAGATAAAGGCCGAGCGCCACCATCATCAGGTTGGCCGCGACATACAGGACCATCTGCACCGGCAAGGCCTTGTCAAGCAACAGACCCAGGCTGCCGAGCGCGCCCATCAGGGCGCCGGCAATGGCATAGCTGCCTATGCGGCCGAGGTTGTAGGCGAGATGAATGGTCCAGGCCGGGCCCGTGGCATCGCCCTTTCCGGGGATCTGCAGGGTAAGCGCGGAAACAATGCCGCCGCACATTCCGGCGCAATGCACGCCGCCCAGCAGGCCGATCAGAAAAACTGCGAGAAAGCCGCTGTCAGGCACTGCGCCGGATCAGATGACTTTGGAATAGCGGACGCGCTCGCGGTCGGTACGCAGATAGCGGTCGAACGCCATGGCGATGGCACGCACCAGCAAGCGCCCGCGCGGCAGGACGCTGAGCCACTGGTCGTCGATGGTGAGCAGGCCGCCCTCCTCCATTTGCTTGAGGTCAAGCAGTTCGTCGGCGAAATAGGACTTGAAGTCGATCAGATGGGCGATCTCGATGGATTCGATGGAGAGCTCGAAGTGGCACATCAGCGCCTGGATGATACTGCGCCGCAACAGGTCGTCGGCGTTGAGCTCGATGCCGCGGAACACCGGCAGCACGCCCTGGTCGAGCCGGTCGTAATACTCGTCGAGCGTCCGCACGTTCTGGCAGTAGCTGGGCCCCACCTTGCCGATCGCGGAAACGCCGAAGGCCATCAGGTCGGCTTCGGCGTGCGTCGAATAGCCCTGGAAATTGCGATGCAAACGGCCTTGGCGCTGTGCCACGGCGAGCTCGTCGTTCGGCTTGGCGAAGTGATCCATGCCGATGAAAACGTAACCCGCCTCGGTCAGGCGGCGGATCGCCAGTTGCAGAATCTGCAGGCGTGCATCCGGCGACGGCAGATCGGCCTCGTTGATGCGCCGCTGCGGCTTCGCCAGGCTCGGCAGGTGGGCGTAGTTGTAGATCGACAGGCGATCCGGGTCGAGCTTGAGAACCTCGTCCAGCGTATGGTTGAAACTGATCACGTTCTGCTTCGGCAGACCGTAGATGAGGTCGACCGAGATGCCCTTGAAACCGAATTCGCGCGCCGCGTCGATCACCAGCTTGGTTTCTTCGAGGCTTTGCACCCGATTGACGGCCACCTGAACTTCGGGCGAAAAATCCTGCACGCCCACGCTCATGCGGTTGAAGCCCAGTTCGCCGAGCAGTTTCACCGTCTCGCGATCGACCTTGCGCGGATCGACCTCGATCGAGTACTCGCCGCCGGGCAACAAGCGGAAATGCTGGCGGATGATGTCCATCAGCCGGCGCATTTCGTCGTGCGAGAGGAAGGTCGGCGTGCCGCCGCCGAAGTGCAGCTGGACCACGTCGCGGCTGCCGTCCAGCGCCGCTTCCTGCATCGCGATTTCCTTGCCCAAGTATTTGATGTACTTGGCAGAACGCCCATGGTCCTTGGTGATGATCTTGTTGCAGGCGCAGTAGTAGCAGATGGTGTTGCAGAAAGGGATGTGGACGTATAATGAAAGAGGTCGACCTATGCCGCCCACCGTCCTCTGCCCGAGCCAGCGCACATAGTCATCGGCACCGAAGGCTTCGACAAAGCGATCGGCAGTTGGATAGGATGTATATCTTGGCCCGTTTACATCGAAGCGACGAATGACCTGGGGGTCGAA
The DNA here is from genome assembly GCA_041648855.1 of Sulfuritalea sp. GTDB lineage: Bacteria > Pseudomonadota > Gammaproteobacteria > Burkholderiales > Rhodocyclaceae > Sulfuritalea. The sequence goes on from JBAZOF010000002.1 coordinate 23,446, forward strand.
GATCAGTTCCTGATAGTCCATTGGCAGAAGGTTCAAGAGGTGCGGCGCGCGGTGCATATTTGCGCAAGCCTGCAGAATGCCGCAATCGCCCGGAAGTCGGGTTGACACAGATCAAAGGGGTACCCCTCGCCGGGTAATTCAAGCAGCGTGCATGCAAACGTCAAGCAGAATGTAATCCCGATCACCGCTCCTGGACTCAAGGTAGCCTGTTCGCAGTGCAACTTGCGCGAGTTGTGCCTGCCGTTCGGCCTTTCGGAGAGCGACATGGGCCGCCTCGACAACCTGATCGGCGGCGGGCGCAAACTCAAGCGCGGCCAGCATCTGTATCGGGCCGGCGATTCCTTCGAGTCGATCTTTGCCGTGAAGGCGGGCTTTTTCAAGACCGATGTGCTGACCGAGGATGGCCGCGACCAGGTCACCGGCTTCCAGATGGCCGGGGAGATTCTCGGCATGGACGGCATCAGTACCGAGGTCCACACCTGCAATGCCGTGGCGCTGGAAGACAGCGAGGTATGCCTGATCCCCTTCACCGAACTTGAAGTGCTTTCCAGCGAGATCCGCTCCTTGCAGCATCACCTGCACAAGGTCATGAGCCGCGAGATCGTGCGTGACCACGGCGTCATGATGCTGCTTGGCACCATGCGCGCGGAAGAACGCCTCGCCGCCTTCCTGCTCAACCTCTCGCAACGCTTTACCGCTCGCGGCTACTCGCCGGCCGAGTTTCACCTGCGCATGACGCGTGAAGAAATCGGATCCTATCTCGGCCTCAAGCTGGAAACCGTCAGCCGGGCCTTCTCCCGCTTTCAGGACGAAGGCCTGATCTCGGTGCAGCAAAAGCACGTCCGGATACTCGATATTCCACGGATGAAGGCGCTGCTGGCCCCGCCCGACGGTCGTATCGCTTAAGTCCCGAGCACCTGCAGGAGCGGGGCGAAAAAGCCTGCCGGGTTCCGGCTCAGCGCCACCGACACGATCCAGCCGAACACCGTCATCGACGCCAGAAAGCAGGCGATGCGCATTTTCCGCGTACTCGCGTCGCGCAGCGCCAACGCGCCAAGAATGATATAGGCGATCACCCCCAGCACCTTGGCGGTAACCCAGCCGGCAACGAAGGGATACTGCTCCGACATGAAAGCCAGCGACAAGGCGGCCGCCAGCAGCACGGTGTCGTTGATGTGGGGCAGCACCTTGATCCAGCGCGCGCCGAGCAATGGCGATCCTCGCATCATCAGGATGCCGCGCAGGAAGAACCCGGTCAGGCTCAGAACCACGGTCGTCACATGCACGTACTTGACCAGGATATACATCGCCACTAGCCCCCCTGACCATCCTCACGCGGACGCCAGAAGGCCGGCGCATAGCGCCATGCCCACAGCGCGAACGCGCCCAACCACAACAGCGACGACAGCCACATCAACGGGTACCGGCCGGGCAGCACCGGCAGTTCGCTGACCACCCGCAGCACTGCCGCCGCCTGCATCATGAGAAACGCCCGCCACATGACACCGTCGGCGGCCACCGGCCGGCCGGAATGCCCGAGTGTTACCCGGGAGACCATGCCGAGCATCATAGAGGCGAAGAAACCGAGGGTCAGCGCATGCAGCGGCGCCTGGCCGAGAAACCCCGGTATCGCGTCGCGCAACAGACTCTGCAAGGCCGACAAGCCGAACGCCGGCGCCAGCCAGGCGAAGGCAACATGCAGCACCGACAGCATGCGGTTCGCCATTGCCCCGCGGCTCCACCACAGCCAGGTCAAACGACCGGCGACGCACATGGCCGGCAAATCTGCAGGCCATGTCGGCAGTTCCAGAAACGTCAACGCGCCATGGGCCAGGCTGGCGCCAAGCAGGGCACGTAATGCCCATGCCGGGCGGTGAACGACATAACCCCGTACGGCGGACGAGGTGAAGAATGGCAGCATCCGATGCGTCACGGTCAGGAACACCGGCAGCAGGAAACCCCAAACGTCCAGCGCAATTCCGAGGCGAACCCACGCCATCCCGCCGCCCGCGGCGAAGACTGCAAAGGCACCGAGCCCTGCCGCACCAAGCCAGGCAGCGGTTGCGACGCAGACGATATGCTCCCGCTCCGTTGCTCGATGTCGGGCAAGGCGGGTTAGCGTCAAGGCGACGGCGATCCAGCCGCCCAGTGCCAGCGCCAGACCGGCGACCAGCAGTTGCGGCAGCAGCAACGCCGCCCAGACCAGCAGCCAGCCGCAGGCCAGCAAGCCGAATGCAGGCACGTAGTCGCGTTGCGACAATTCGCCGGCACCCTGCCAGCGCGGTCCCGCGGTAAAAATGAAACCGAAGATGAAGAATGGAAACACTCCGCAAGCAATCAGCAACGCGTGCAACGCCGGCGCAGGAAACAGCGTCAACAGCGGCCAACCCGGCACCAGCCAGAGCCCTGCGTAACGTCCGCCCAGTTCGATCGACCAGAACGCCATGACCGCCAGCGCCTGGAAGACGCCGGACAGAAACATGACCCGGTGGGGTGCGGTAAATAATACAGGAATAACGTTATGGGTATCGCCGCCGACGCGAGGCATGGTAAGGTTCTACCGACCAACCGAGAGTATTCCCATGCACGAAACCCGACTCGACATCCCGCAAATTCTTTCCCGCCTGCCGCTGTTCCAGGAACTCGCCCCGGAGCAGATTGCCGCCCTCGAAACGGCGTGTCGCGAGCGCCGACTTGCCAAGGGCGAAATGCTGTTTCAGAAAGGCGACCCGGCGAAGGGGTTTTTCGTCGTCGTGTTCGGCCAGATCAAGCTGGCATTTCCGTCCTCGCAAGGCAATGAAAAGGTGGTGCAGATACTCGGGCCTCGCCAAAGCTTTGGCGAGGCCGTGATGTTCATGGATCGCCCCTACCCGGTTTTCGCCGAAGGCCTGGTCGACAGCCTGCTGCTGCACATCGCCAGTAGCACCGTATTCGAACTCCTGGAACGGGACCCGCTGTTCGCCCGGCGCATGCTGGCAGGACTTTCGATGCGGCTGCACTCGCTGGTGGAGGATGTCGAAACATATTCCTTGCGTTCCTCTGCACAGCGCGTGGTCGGCTATCTGCTGCAGCATTGCCCGCAGGTGGACGGGCCCTGTGAGGGCTCGTTCGAAATATCGCTGCCGACCTCGAAGCAGGTCATCGCCTCGCGCCTGAATCTGACGCCCGAAACCCTCTCGCGAATTTTTCACGATCTCTCCGCCAACGGGCTGATCAGCGTCAGCGGCAAACAAATCACCATCAACGATGTAAAGCGGCTGCGCGAATTTGATCTCTGAAGGTCTGGAAGCGCCTGACTGACCCGACCAGGTTCCATCCCAGCCAGGCAAACGAAGCGGCCAGGGCCAGACCGGCCAGCCGGGTCAGCTCGGGTTGCCAGACAGCAGCCAGCAGCAACACGACGGCGAGCACATGCAGGCGCAGCTGGCCGGTCATGGCCTCGGCGGGAATCATCTTCTTCATGTTGGGCACCGCCGATATGGGGCCGCCCAACCGCTGCAGATGCAGCCAGTTGAGGAAGGGTACGATCTTGTACATCATGCCGCTGATGGCGGAAACGAAGACGCCGGCGAAGGCCAGTATGCCCAGCCAAACGACTGCCCGCGGGTCGGCACCCAGGACGGGCCACAGCACAAACGCCGCGCCTGACATGGCCAAGGCCAGCATCGACAGCATTGCCGTGCGAAAGTACAGCGAGGTCACGTCGTGGATTTTTCTGCGGCGCGTGTACTGCAACCACAAGGTCAAACCCGCATAGACGGAAACCATCAGCAGCAGGGGCAGCGTAACCAGCAGCGACCACCGTGAAAGATCCAGAAAAAGTCGCGACGACCAGGCGAGCAGCAAAAGCAGCAACAAGGGCCCGAACCAGCGCGTGAACCAGAGCGGATAGGGTTTGGTCAGTTGGAACATCGGCACGACATGGTAGGACACGCCCGCCAGCAACATCAGCGCCCAGCCGCCGAGGCCCCAGGCCAGATGAACATTGGTCAGTTCGACAATCGGCACGGCAAGGCCGTAGCGCAGCGCCTCGGCCAACAGCGAGCCGAGCAGTACGGTGACCGCCAGGCCCCCGATCGCCATGCGCATCGCCCACAAGGTCATGCCGGTTGCCGGCGTCCGCCACAGCGCCAAGGCAACCACCACCACGAAGCCGCCCAGCGCCAGCAAAAAAAACGGGACGGCGGCAGACAACAAGACGGGGCGGCTGAACAGAAAGCCCGCAACCAGCAACAGCGTGGCCAGCAGCAACAGCGGCTGCACCGTATTGGCGACCAGTTTCGGTCGCCAGACATTGCCGCCCACCGCAACCGGTATGAACTGAAACAGCGCCCCGCACATGGCCTGGAGCATGAAGCCCAACGCGATCAGGTGGGTCAGCGCCAAGGCCTCTGCAGTCCACCTTGAGGCGAACGCGTCACTACCCGACCACGCCAGAAGAATTCCGGCCATCACGCCGAACCACGGCGCCACCAGAAAAAAACGATACGGCACCGAGATGGGAGGCGCCTGATCGAATGAAAGGCTGGCGTGCATCCGATCGGCGGCTTCAGCCGAGTTGCTTGCGAATCCTGATCTCGCGCGTTCCGTCGGCGCGGGATTCTTCGCTCCAGGTGTAGCCGTTCTGTCTCAGGATGCTGAACAGCGGATGCGGCTGGCAATACAGCAGCAGCAGCACCTCATCGCCCTCGCCAAGCGTATCCAGTGCCTCCAGAGTCCGCTCCATCGGCTCCGGCGGTTGCATGTCGCGTCCGTCGATTATCGTGTTCATGACACCTTCAGACGCTCGACAAGGGAGGCGCCGACATCCGACGAACCCAGTGCGTTGTCGCACATCGGATACAGGATGTTTTCTTCCTTCATGTTGTGCTGCTGCATGAGGATGAGCAGGGTATCGGCGGCACCGCCGAAAGCATCTCTGTCCTTCGAAGCCAGAGCGCCCTTCATCTGCCCCAGAAGGTCGCGCATCTGGCGATGCTCGCCGCGCATGACTTCGGTCGGGCCGGAGGTCATTCCCGTCGCCGTCTCGAAAGCGGGGAACAGCAATTCCTCTTCGCTGGTGAAATGAGTTTCAAGCTGATCCAGCAGCAGCTCAAAGGCCTTTTCACCTTCTGCCCAGTCGCCGCCGGCGCAAGCATCTTCTGCCTGGGCGAAGAGTTCGTCACAGTGCTTGTGATGCTTGAAAAGTGGCGCGGTAACGGACATGACTGCAAACTCCCTTGGATGTTGGCTGATTCTGAACATCGCTTCACCCAACAACATTGACCGCCGTCAAGAGCGCCGCTTATTCAGGGATTCAGTACCCCTATACCTTGTCTGGATATCCGGTCGCCGACACGCCGGACGGCAGGCATGTCGGATACCGTCAGCTGCGGGTCACGGCTCAAGCACATAGGAACCCGGCGCATCGCCCAAGGCAGGAAACTTCTCCGTCGCGACGGGCGGGGACGGGACCAGGTTGCCCGACTTGGGCTTGAGCCAGGCCATCCAGTCCTCCCACCAACTGCCATGATGCAGTTCTGCCCGTTCGCGCCACTCATCCGCGGTGTCGTGTCTTTCGACGGCACCGACGCGGTAGTCGCGCTTGGGCGGACTCACCACCGGATTCACGATGCCCAGAATATGACCCGAGGTCGATAGCACATAGCGACGCGGACTGGCGACGACGTTGTTGATGCGGAACGTTTGCCGCCACGGCGCAATGTGATCATCCTCGGCCGACACTGAATAGAGTGGCTGCGAAATCCGCCCGAGATCGATGTTCTCGCCGGCCAGATTCAGCGCGTCCTTCTTGATCAACAGGTTCTCCAGGTAGAAATTGCGCAAGTACCAGCTGTGCATCGCTGCCGGCATGCGGGTCGCATCCATGTTCCAGAACAGGACATCGAAAGGCGGCGGTGGCTCGCCGAACAGGTAGCCGCGTACCACGTAATGCCAGACCAGGCTGTTTGAACGCAACAGGCGGAATGCGGACGCCATTTCCTTGCCGTCGAGATAGCCCTTTTCCGCCATGGATTTTTCCAGCCACTTGATGCTGCTCTCGTCGAGGAACACTTCGATGTCGCCCGGCTTGTGGTAGTCCACCAGCGTGGTCAGGAGAGTGGCCGTCTCGACCGGCACGTCCTTCTTCTGATAATGCGCATTGGCCCACGCCATCCAGGTCGCCAGCGCCGCACCGCCTATGCAATAGCCGACCGCATGCACCTTGGCCGAACCGGCGATGCCGCGCGCCGTTTCGATGATCTGCCCGATGCCTTCCATCAGATAGTCGTCGAAAGTGACATCACGCATGTCTGCCGTAGGATTTTTCCAGCTGGTGATATAGACGTCGAAGCCCTGATCGACCAGGAACTTGACCATGCTCTTCTTCGCGTTTAGGTCGAGAATGTAGAACTTGTTGATCCACGGCGTGATGATGACGATGGGCGTCTGGTAAACCTTTTCCCGCGTCGGCGTGTAGTGCAGGACCTCCAGCAAGCGGTTGCGCAACACCACCTTGCCGGGGGTGGTTCCCAGGTCCCTGCCGACGGTGAAATCGGTGGGCCGCGCCATCTGCACGTCGCCAGCCTGAAAGTCGGTCACGAAGTTGTTGAAGCCCTTGAGCAAGCTTTCGCCACGAGTCTCCATGGCCTTCTGCATCGCTGCCGGGTTGGTCAGCAGGAAGTTGGTGGGCGCCACGGCATTGAGCCACTTCCGCCACCAGAACGCGGCACGACGCCGGTCGCGACTCGAAAGTCCCGGCGTGTCATAGAGCATGTCCTGCACCTGGTGGGTCATCGCCAGATACCATTCCTTGACGATATCCCACGTCGCCGACTCGCTCCATATCGGATCGGCGAAGCGTGTGTCGCCAGGATTCGGGGACACAACATCCTTGCTCGGCATCCCGAGTGCGCGGTGCCAGGAATGCGTCTGCAAGTCCCAAAGCTTGGTCGAAAGCTCGGCCAAGGCCTCGGACATCTCCTGCGGATGGGACAGCCAGGCCAGTTGCGCGTGCAGCAAGGGCGTTGCCATGCCGATCGGATCGACCTTCGCCTCGACTGCCTGATTCACTGCTCGCCATGCGGCTTGCGGGGTTGCCGGTGATTTGGCTTGTTTGGTCGTGCTCATGACAATTCCCTCCGCTTCACAAGGGCAGCGCAAGCTCCTGCAGCCGCCACAACACCATTGTGCCCGATGCCCGTCGCGTATAGTTCGGGTTGCTATTGATCTTGATCAACGTTGCCATTCTTTAGTACGCTAGGCTAGGTTTATTAATTTGAGGATGAAATGCCATGTTCAAACACATACTGGTCCCGACTGACGGATCGCAACTGTCGTCCGACACGGTGAAGCGTGCGATCGCCTTCGCCAAGGAAACCGGCGCGAAAATCACCTTTTTCTTCGCCAAACCCGATTACCCCGTTGCCTTTTATGGTGAAGGCGCACTGATTGACCCGACCACGCCGGACAAGTTCGCGGAAATGGCGGAGCAACAGGCCAAGGAAATTCTGGCCGGGCACGAAGCAGCGGCCAAGGCGGAAGGCGTGGTCAGCGCCACCGTAAGTTCCGTCAGCGATATCCCCTACGAGGCCATCATCGCGGCAGCCGAAGAGTCCGGCGCGGACCTGATTTTCATGGCATCGCACGGACGGCGCGGCATCAGCGGCCTGCTGCTCGGTTCAGAAACGCAAAAGGTTTTGACCCACTCGAAGATACCCGTACTGGTCTATCGCTGAACCGCGGCTGCGCCTCCGGAACGAGCCATGCTGAACTCCGCTCTGGCGATCATTCGCGACGAACATCGCTCTCTGGCCGCAGTCATACACGGGCTGCGCTATCTTGTTCGCGACATGCGCCAGCGGAATGCTGCGCCGAATTTCAGGTTGCTTTGGGCAATGATGTTCTATCTGGACGAGTTTCCTGAAAAGATGCACCGCCCCAAGGAGAATGCCTACCTCTTTGCCAAGCTGCGCCAGCGTACCCGGGAGGCCGATACGGTAGTCGCGGAACTCGAACGGCAGCACACGGACGGTGCCCGGCACACTCGCGATCTGGAACTCGCGCTGGGGCATTACGAAGCCGGAATGCCCGACGGACTGGAGAGGTTCGCTGCAGCCGTGGAGAAGTTCGGGGAGGAGACCTTGAAGCACATGGCGCTCGAGGAAAGCACAGTGTTCCCCTTGGCCAAGCAGTATCTCACCGCAGAAGACTGGCGCGAAATCGGAGCCGCCTTCAGCGAAAACGGTGACCCGCGCTTCGACGCCGACACCGATCACGAATGTCGTGATCTCTTCAGCTGGATCGTCAATCTTGCACCGCCCCCAATCGGGGTGGGCGCCGCCAGAACGAAATAGAAGCACCCCCCCACATTGCGGACCGGTTATTTCCCGCAAGCCTGTTCCGGGGATGAGGCGGCGCCCACGCCCTTGTTCACGTCTGCAGCGCTTCGCTGCAGGAAGCATGTCAGCAGACTCGACGCAGCGCAAGTGGCCCAGAAGCCAATGAAGCCTATCGAGTAGGTCGCGATCCGCGAGACATGTACCGGCTCGCCCATGAGATACAGCTCTTGCGGATCGATCACGGTGAAGAAGATGCCTTCGGCGATTCCCGCGACCAAAAAGGAAGGCCACAGCACCCATATGATCCTCAGCATTTCTCTCTCCTCGGTGGGGTGGAAGGAAACGCCTACTTTGCGTTGCGGGCGTCCTCTTCAACTTTCTTTTTGTAGAACCCTACCATGAAAAACGCCATGACAATGATGAAAACGATCGTGAACAGGCTGAGAAGGCCGATGTCACTGCCAACCAAGAGTTTCCAAGCTTCCATGATGATCCCTCCTGAAGTTGCTTCGACTCAATTGCGGATGTCGGCGGGCCGGGGAGCAGATCCAGGCGCTGCCGGACTGCCAATCAGAGTCTCGCCATTCGCGGGCAGAACCACGTTGCCCATAAGGCGCCAGGTCTTGCGCTCGTCCTCGAGCAATACCAGCCAGTGCCCGGCGGCAGGCAGACGTACCTCGCCCGAGTAGAGTTCGCCGCTGCGCACCAGCACGCGGGATTGATCCAGCCCCGCACGGGTGGGATGCGAAACGGTCACTACCAAGATCGGCGGCGCCACGAAGCCCTTGTCGTCCGCCCGCAGACGCACCGACAGAGCCCCTTCGGCGATCCGCACGCCTGCAACCAGGCCCATCTTGATTGCCTGTTCGCTGCGCGCAATTGTCTGGTTCGCGGAAAGCCCCTTCCGGTAATAGTCGTCGGTAACCAGGCCGTCGTTGCTCTTCACGGCCAGCCATGCCGTATAGAACGCAGCGATGACGACGATCGAGGGTCCCGCCGCCAGAATCCACGGCCAGGGTTCGCGGTACCAGGGACGGGCGGCGGCATGCATGTTGTTGTCCTTCATGGTTGCAGGAAGCTGGCCTTTTCATGCACCGCCACCTTTTCGTCGGCGAGAGACTTCACGTCGAAGAAGATCTGATTCGAGCCCTTCTTGCCCGACTCCGGCGGCACGCGAACCTGGACGGTAAAGGACTTGTTCCCCGCGGGAGGAACTTCAATGATGCGATCGCCAACCATGTCAATTCCCGGCAGACCGGATACGCTGACCGCATAGCGGTGCGGAGCTTCGGAGATATTGAGCACGTGCAGTCGATACACATTTTCGATCAAGCCGCCCTCGACCTCGCGCGCCAGAGTTGCTCGGTCGCGGATCACATCCACGCGTAGAGTCGCCTTGGTGGCGATGCCCCAAACAAAGGCGATGCAGATCGCGGCGAGAATCGCTGAGTAAATGACCACCCGCGGCCTCACGATGTGGCCGATGATCTCCTTCCAGCCCCAGTGCTTCTCGATCGCATGTTCGGTGGAATAGCGGATCAGGCCCTTCGGATAGTCCATCTTTTCCATGACCTGATCGCAGGCATCGATGCACGCGGCGCAACCGATGCATTCGTATTGCAGGCCGGCGCGGATATCGATGCCGGTCGGGCAGACCTGCACGCAGATGCCGCAGTCGACGCATTCGCCCTTTCCGATCGATTGCGGATCGACGCCTTTCTTCCGGGCGCCGCGCGGTTCGCCGCGTTCGGTATCGTAGGTGATGGTCAGCGTATCGGGATCGAACATGACGCCCTGAAAGCGGGCGTAGGGGCACATGTGCTTGCATACCTGTTCGCGCATGTGGCCCGCAAACAGGTAAGTGAATGTGCCGTAGAAGAACATCCAGAAGGCTTCCCACGGTCCCAGTGAAAAACTCCATACCGAGCTCCACAGGGTCTTGATCGGCGTGAAATAGCCGACGAAAGTGAAGCCGGTCCAGAACGCCAGCAGTGCCCACGAGCCGTATTTCGCGGAACGCAGCCAGAGCTTGCGTCCGCTCATGGGCGCCGCGTCGAGCTTGATGCGCGCATTGCGCTCGCCCTCGATCTTCTGCTCGATCCAGGTAAATATTTCAGTATAGACCGTCTGCGGACAGGCATAGCCGCACCACAACCGCCCTCCCACCGCGGTAAAGAGGAACAGCGAATAGGCCGATATGATCAAAAGGATGGAGAGGAAGATCACGTCCTGCGGCCAGAAGATCATGCCGAAGATGTAGAACTTCCGCTCGACGAGGTCGAACAGCACCGCTTGTCGCCCGTTCCATGGCAGCCAGCACAGGCCGTAGTAAACCAGTTGAGTGAACCAGACCAGTGCCCAGCGCCAAGTGGCGAAGGTGCCGCTGACAGCGCGCGGATGCACCTTTCTGTGAACTTCGTAAAGACTCTCTTCGACGAAGTTGGGCTTGCGCTCGGCAGATTGGCTGGAAGGTGCTGATGCCATGATTATCGTATTACGATATTCTGATGGAGCTGACCGAAAATTCCCCGGCACCATCAATGGCGCCGGGGACTTGAAGGCAGTTTACTTCTTTTCTGCGGGCGCCGCTGCTGCTGCAGGCGCGGCCTTCTCGCCGCCGCCGAGGCCATAGACATACGCGGTCAGCAAGTGCACCTTGGCATCGCCAAGGAATTCACCGAAGGCCGGCATGCGGTTGGTACGGCCCTTGGTAATCGTCTCGACAATGGTGTCCTCGGAACTGCTGTAGAGCCAGACCTTGTCCGTCAGGTTCGGCGCCAGGCCGAGCGTGCCCTTGCCATCCGGGCCATGACAGGCGGCGCAGGCAGGAGCGAACAGTTCCTTGCCGCGCTGGACGCGAATGGAGTCGGCGGCAAGGCCGGACAGCGAACGCACATAGTTGGCAAGATCCTTGATCTGGTCACCATTCAGGTCGGGCTTGACGCCTTTGGCCGGCATCATGGCGTCGCGACCCTTGTTGATGGATTCCTTGATCTGCTCCGGCGCGCCGCCAAACAGCCAGTCGTTGTCGGTCAGATTGGGGAAGCCGCGAGCGCCTTTGGCATCCGACCCATGGCACTGCGAACAGTAGGTCAGGAACAGGCGCTGGCCCATTTCCTTCGCCTCGCTGTTGGCGGCAACGGCCATGATGTCCTGGCTCTGGAACTTCTTGAAGATCGGCCCGTACTGATCATCGGCCTTCTTCATCTCACCGTCATACTGCCCGGTGGAAGACCAGTTGAACTGGCCCTTGTACGTGCCCAGGCCCGGATACATCGCCAGATAGAACAGCGAGAAGACGATCGTGATGTAGAACAACCAGCGCCACCAGCTCGGCAGGGGGTTGCTGAACTCCTGCAGATCCTCGTCCCAGACGTGCCCGGTAGTCTCGCCCTCCACATGCACCGCCGAACTCTGCATCCAGAGAAAGACGCCACAGCCGATGACACTGACGAGCACAATGCCCACTACATAGATATTCCAGAAGCCGCTGACAAAATCACTCATGATGATTTCCTTTCCTGATTCTCCGAAACCTGCGGCGCCGGCGGCACAAGCGGGCTGTCACCGTCGAGGGGCAGCATGGCCGCCTCGTCGTACGTCTGCTTGCGCCGGTCCGAATAGGCCCACCACACGATGCCGACGAACGCGATGAACGCCAGAACCGTAAAGATGGACCGCAGGTCGTTGATGTCCACTCGATTACCTCGTTTGCTTGAGCGCGGTGCCCATGCCCTGGAGGTAAGCGATCAATGAGTCGAGTTCGCTGGCGCCCTCGATGGCCTTCTTCGCTCCGGCGATTTCGGCATCGGTATAGGGCACGCCAACTGCACGCAGCGCCTTCATCTTGGCTTCGATGGCATCGTCCTTGAGCGGACGATCCAGCCAATAATAGGCAGGCATGTTCGACTCCGGCACCACGTCACGCGGGTTCAGCAGGTGCGTACGATGCCACTGGTCGGAATAGCGACCGCCAACGCGCGCCAGATCCGGGCCCGTACGCTTGGAACCCCACTGGAACGGATGGTCATAGACGAACTCGCCGGCGACCGAATAGTGACCATAGCGCTCGGTTTCGGCGCGGAACGGACGAATCATCTGCGAGTGGCAGTTGTAGCAGCCTTCGCGGATGTAGATGTCGCGCCCGGCCAGGCGCAAGGGGTCGTAAGGCTTGACCAGTTCATTGGTCGGCGTGGTGGTGGATTTCTGGAAGAACAGCGGGACGATTTCCAGCAAACCACCCACACTGATGGTGAGGATGGTGAGGACAATCATCAGCCCCACGTTCCGTTCGATTTTGTCATGCGTCAACATGATTTATGGCTCCTTAATCTGTGCAATCGGGCTTAGTGGGCCGCTGCGGGTGCGAGTACCGGCGCATCGACAGCCTTGCCGCCAGCCATGGTCAGGAACATGTTGTAGGCCATGATGAACATGCCGGAGAGGAACAGCAGGCCACCCAGCAGGCGTATGGTCCAGAACGGGTAGGTCGCCTTGACGGATTCGACGAAGGAATATGTCAGCGTGCCATCGGGGTTGGTGGCGCGCCACATCAGGCCCTGCATCACGCCGGCAATCCACATCGAGGCGATGTAGAGCACCACACCGATGGTGGCGATCCAGAAGTGCGCCTCGATGAGTTTCTTCGAGTGCATTTCGGGCTTGCCGAACAGGCGCGGCAGCAGGTAGTAGATCGAGCCGATGGAAATCATCGCCACCCAGCCCAGCGCGCCGGAATGCACGTGGCCGACGGTCCAGTCGGTGTAGTGCGACAGCGCGTTAACCGTCTTGATCGACATCATCGGGCCTTCGAAGGTCGACATGCCGTAGAAGGACAGCGAGGTGATCATGAATTTGAGGATCGGATCGTCACGCAATTTGTGCCAGGCGCCCGACAGCGTCATGATGCCGTTGATCATGCCGCCCCACGACGGTGCCAGCAGGATCAGCGAAAAGATCATGCCGACCGACTGCGTCCAGTCGGGCAACGCGGTGTAGTGCAGATGGTGGGGGCCGGCCCACATGTAGGTGAAGATCAGGGCCCA
>JBAZOF010000003.1:0-35783 GCA_041648855.1 Sulfuritalea sp.
AGACTGCTACGCAACGGATATGTAGCAGGCATTATTGCTGCGCTTTAAGTTACACCGTAGCCGGCCGCAATGCGTAGCTGAATCGTAGCTAAGTGGGGTTGATGAACCTCAATTGGAGGCTTTGTGACGCTGTGTAACGAGTTGGCGAGCGTTGTAGGGTATTGATTTAAAAGCCCCTAATTACCTTGACTGATTTGCATAAATCGATCCACTTTGTCGACCGGCTTCGCATGGGCTGATTGATATGGATATTCAAATTCCGTTCGGACTTCGGGGCGATGATCTTCTGCACATCAGTGAGGTGGATCGCGGCCGAGACTGTAATTGCATTTGTCCAGAATGCAAAAAGCCCCTTGTAGCTAGAAAAGGTCTTATCCGCGAGCCCCATTTCGCTCACTCCGCATCAAATGACACTGACTTTTGCGGAGGCGGGCTAGAGACCTCATTACATAAATATGCCAAACGTATTATTGATGATGCTCGGTACTTGCAGCTTCCTGGCTTCGTCGCTCAACTTCCATTTAGGTACGTTGGTGCAGCAGCCGTCATAGAGCCGAAACGCATTGAGTTCAGTCGAGTGACTACCGAAGAACAAATGATTTTCGGTCGCCGCAGAGTTGATGTAGTCGGATATTGGCCCGAAGGCCGGCTATTAATAGAAATCCATGTCACCCATCGGGTTCGCGGAAAGAAACTTACTGAGGTCCGACAATCCGACGAATACATGCTTGAAATCGATGTCCCGCGGGACATGCTCTTTTCGTCTGTTAGCCATGGCGGCGGTAGCCTTAGAGAATTGATTCTCGATGGCATAGAAAACAAGAGATGGATACACCATCCTGAGGGCGAAAAGATTCGCGAAAAGCTTCGTCGTGAAGCCGATCCTCGACCGTTGAAACTTGGCGAGGCAGACTCAGAAATACGACCTCTTCCGGTTCGGCATGTTGAATCACCAATTCGATCCAGCGGCGGTCACGTCCCATCCCGATACGATTGGTCTCCTGAGGACTATGTTAGAAACCTCTACCAATTTTCTTCAGGAATTGCGGCTACCGACGAAATGAAGAACCGCATGATCCTAGCCCTGTATATGGCCGGAAACATAACCGACCAGGACATCGCTTTGAGTGAGACTTTAGGTTGTTCCCTAAGAAGCCTTGTCGATGCTGCGTTACAGCACTAGCGTAGCCAGAACGTAGCTGTCCTAAATCACTATTAAGGGTTTTGTTGCTATTTGCAGCAAATTGTGATGCTGGCGAGCGTTGTAGGGTATTGATTTAAAAGATCCTAATTTCCCTAAGTGATTCTCATAACCCGAAGGTCGCAGGTTCAAATCCTGCCCCCGCAACCAACAAAAATGAATGAAGCCAATCACTTAACGGTGATTGGCTTTTTCATTTGGTGTTCGCTGTTGTTCTGTGACACCCTGTGGGAAGTCCGCAAAAATCTCTGTGTATTATTCATACAACTACTCACAAATTTTGGAACCCGTAATGCTTACCCTCGAAGACGCACGTCGCATGACCTTGGCCGCCCAGCGCACGGCGGCCGAAAACAAGTGGAACGTTGTCATTGCGATCGTTGATGACGGCGGCTACCTGATTTCGCTGGAGCGGATGGACGGCACCCAGAAGGGCTCGGTGCGGGTTGCCGAGCAGAAGGCCAGGACCGCGATCCTCTACAAGCGGCCGTCGAAGGCCTTCGAGGACATGGTGTTGCAGGGGCGCCCGGTGATGATGACCATGCCCGACGTGATTTGCCTGGAGGGCGGGGTGCCGCTGATCCGCGACGGAGTTTATGTCGGCGCGGTCGGCGTCTCCGGCGTCAAGTCGGTCGAGGACGGCATCGTCGCGGCGGCGGGCGCAGCCGCGCTGGGCGCCTGACCGGCCGCGCGTGTGCGGCTAGCTCGCGATCATGCGGGCGAATTCGCCGCTGTCGATCAGCCGTCGCAGTTCGCTGGCGCCGCCGACCAGGGTGCCATTGACGAACACCATCGGGAAGGTGGGCCAGCCGGTCCACATCTTGAGCGCGTTGCGCCGCCGCCACTGGTTCAGATAGCTTCCGTAGCCGAGGTATTTGTAAGGTGTGCCGAGCGCATCCAGCGCCTTGCATGCCTGCTTCGGGAAGGGGTTTTGTCCCATGCCGACGATGACGACCTTGTTGGCGGCGACGGCGGCCTGCACTTCCTGCACGATGTCGGCGTGCTTTTCCGCGATGGTCTGGCGGATGGCGGGATGGATGTGGGCTTCGTCGAGAATGCTGCGGCTCATGCCGGCTCCTTTCTGTTGGGGTTTGCGGTTCGCCGCACCCATTATCGCCGTATCGCCAGCGCCGACTTTCAGCTTGGGTGCTATTCTTCCGCCGGTAATGTTTGCGACGCGGAGACGATGCGCGATCCGCGAGATGACCGGGAACACGCCGAGGCGCGACCATGCAGCTCGATCCGAACACCACCACCCTGCTCCAGCAACTGGGTTACGACGCCGCGACCATCGAGTCCATGGTGTCGAGCCTGATTATTTTGACCGTGGTGTCGGTCATTGCGGCGATTCCGACCGTAATGATCGCCAGGCGCAAGGGGCGCTCGCCGACGCTCTGGCTGTTGTTCGCGCTGTCGGTTCCCGTGCTGCCGCTGCTGCTGGTGTGGCTGCTGCCCAAAGTACCCAAGTTGCCCGGCGCCGATCGGCCGCCGCAAAGGAACAGCCCATGAGCCATGTGAAGTCGCGCGAAGTCGTGCTTGCCATCAAGATCACCGAAGACTTGCTCAAGGCGCTCGACGCCTTGCGCGAGGCCTGGAAGCGTGACGCCGCTTCGGTGCCGAAGGGTCTCTCGTGTTCGCAGTCGAAGGAGGGCCAGTTCGTTCTGGTGGCCGCCGAGTCGGCCTTCGTCACGCTGCCGGGGGCCTGCGTCATCAAGGGGCTCGGCGCCATCGAAATGGTCGGCACGGAACCCGTTTTCGAGGAGGCGGCGAGTTCGAAGACCCTGGTGCTGAGGGATACCCCGGAAGGCTGGAAATTCTCCGTCAAATTCGTGCCGCCCATTGTGCGCGAACGAAACACCCGGCACTGATCTGCCTGCGCTGATTCCTTGCGCTACAGGCCTTGCGCCCATACCGGGCGCAGCCTGGCCGCTTCCGGCGTTGCGATCGCCGCCCTGATTTCGGCCAGCAGGCGCGGCTTCTCGGCGCCCAGGGTGCCTTTCAGCACCAGGCGGTTCGAGATGTGGTCGCTGCGGAAGACCGTGCGCCTCAGCTCCAGCGCGGAGATGAGGGCTTCCATTTCGACGAACAGTTCGCGCTGATCGCAGGGCTGCCATTTCGGAAATGCGGCACGGAAACGCTCTTCGCCCTGTGGGAAGCTCACCACCAGCGTGGCCAGGTATTCGGGTTGCGTGGCATTGGCCAGGCGCGCGGAATTTGCGGCGTGCTGCGCCGAGAGCGTCCTGCCGCCGAGGCCGTTGAGGATCATCACCGAACGCCTGATACCGGCCTGCTGCAGCTTGTCGAGCGCTTCGCAGGTGCTGGCGAAGGTTTCGCCCTTGTGCACCTTCGCCAGCACTTCGTCGTCGCCCGATTCGGCGCCGACGTAGGCCATGGTCAGGCCCGCTGCTGCCAGCTCACCGAGTTCGTCGACCGATTTCTTGCGCAGGTTGCGCGGCAGGCAGTAGCTGGAAACGCGGCGCACCGCCGGCAGGTGTTCGCGGATCGCGCCGAGGATCTCGATCAGGCGCCGCGTCGGCAGCACCAGCGCATCGCCGTCGGCGAGAAACACGCGGCGGATGTCGCTGCCGAAACGCTCGCCGCAGCGGCGCAGGGTCTCCAGCGTTTCCGCCGCATCGCGGGCGCGGAATTTTTTCTGCGGCGCGGTGTACATCTCGCAGAACGTGCATTGGTTCCACGAGCAGCCGTCGGTCACGGGCAGGATCAGCGATTCCGCCTCGCTCGGTGGGCGGAAGACGGGATCGACATAGCGGATGGGGAAGCCGGCGTTCATGCCGGCAATTATCGCAGGCCGGCGAGGGGTATGATGCGTCCCGCTCCACTCCCCACATCTGATCCATGTCCTTCCCCGCTCTGGTCTTCGTCGACCTGGAAACCACCGGCGCCACGGCGACGGCCGACCGCATCACCGAAATCGGCATTGTCGAGGTCGATGAGCAGGGCGTGCGCGAGTGGTCCTGCCTGGTCAATCCCGGCACGCCGATTTCCGGCTTTATCGAGCGCCTGACCGGGATTTCGAATGCGATGGTGGCGGATGCGCCGCCCTTCGAGGATGTTGCGGAAGAGGTCAAGGAGCGGCTCGAAGGGCGGCTTTTCATCGCCCACAACGCGCGCTTCGACTACGGCTTCCTGAAGAACGAGTTCAAGCGCGCCGGCCATGATTTTCGCGCCACGGTCTTGTGCACCGTGAAGCTTTCGCGCAAGCTGTTTCCGCAGCACCACAAACACAACCTAGACAGCCTGATCGAGCGCCACGACCTCACCGTGAGCAGCCGGCACCGGGCCCTGGGCGACGCCCGGCTGATCCACCAGTTCTGGGGCCGCCTGCAGGCCGAGGTGGAGCCCGAACTGCTGGCGCAAACCGTCAAGGCGCTGACCGCGCGCCCGAGCCTGCCCGCCAACCTCGATGCGGGGGCGATCGACGATCTGCCGGAGGGCGCCGGCGTCTATCTGTTCTATGGCGAGAATGATCTGCCGCTGTATGTCGGCAAGAGCAAGGAGCTGAAGAAGCGCGTGCTGGCGCACTTCGCCGCCGATCACGCGGCGGCCCGGGAGATGAACCTGGCGCAGCAGGTGCGGCGCATCGAGTGCATCGAGACCGGCGGCGAGATCGGGGCACTGCTGAAGGAGGCGGCGCTGATCAAGCAATTGCAGCCGATCCACAACCGTCATCTGCGGCGCAACGAGGAAGTCTGCTTCTGGCAACTCGTCGAGGCGCGGCCCGGCGAGTGGCGGCCGCAGCTGATGCTGGCGGGCGAGCTCGATTTCGGGCAGCAGGAGCACTTGTACGGGCCGTTCAAGAGCGCCCGCGATGCGAAGAAAAGCCTGACCGAGCTGGCGAAGGAGCACGGCCTCTGTCACGCGCTGCTCGGGCTGGAGAAGGTCAAGCCGGGCAAGCCCTGTTTTGCGTACCAGTTGCAGCAATGCCGGGGCGCCTGCGTCGGTAAGGAGCCGGTTTCCTTCCACAGTGCGCGCCTGATGGCGGCGCTGGGCCGCCAGCGGCTGGTGCCCTGGCCCTTCACAGGGCCGGCGTGGATCAGGGAGGGCGACGAGGTGCACCTCATCGATCACTGGCGCCATCTCGGCACGGCGCGTAGCGAGGCGGACCTGCACGACCTGCTGGAGACCAAGCCGCCCGCGTTCGATCGCGATACTTATCGCATTCTGGTCAAGGCGGTCGATCGGATGACGCCGCTGGCGCCGAAGCCGGCGCGCTGATTCCCAAGCCTTGCCCGGGGCAAGGCGACGCCAGGGACGGCCGTCAGGACACGAATCTCAGCGTACGACTGAAATCCCTCGACCGCTGCCTGCGGTCAAGGGATGGGTGACGCTTAGCTCGACGCGCCGGGTTTGCGGCCGGGGCTCTTGGGCGGAATGTATCCCGCTACCCGACAGAGGACGGCTTCGATTTTCTGGCCATCGGTGTTGAATCGGGTCACGCTGCACTTCGAAATCTCGCCGCGTGCCGACAGGTCGGAAATCGAACGGCGCACTTTTGCCAGCGAGATCCCCGTTGCGGCAGCAATCTCCGAGTCGAAGCGCTGACCGTTGTCCTTCAAATATTGCATGATCTCTTGCATTTCAAGTGCTCCGCGTGAAGGTGAAATCATGGAATCCACCGCCTGCATTTATCAAAACCGCCTGCGAGGGGCCTACATTCGTGAACGAAGGGCCAGTGATCATTCGCCACCTTGTTTCATCCCTTCTCTCAAATTGCTGGTGGGCCCAGCGAGACTCGAACTCGCAACCAAAGGATTATGAGTCCTCTGCTCTAACCATTGAGCTACAGGCCCTTGTTTGCTTGGCAACGGCTTCCGTTGCTCCGGGCCGTTGGTACTGCGTAAATCAGGTTTCGGAATCGAGGAAGCTGCGAAGTTTTTCCGAGCGGGTCGGGTGACGCAGTTTGCGCAATGCCTTGGCTTCTATCTGGCGGATGCGCTCGCGGGTCACGTCGAACTGCTTGCCGACTTCTTCCAGCGTGTGATCGGTGTTCATTTCGATGCCAAAACGCATGCGCAGGACCTTGGCTTCGCGCGGCGTGAGGCTGTCCAGCACCTCCTTGGTCACCTCGCGCAGGCTGGCAAACAGGGCTGCGTCGCCCGGCGACAGCGTGGCCATGTCTTCGATGAAATCGCCCAGGTGGGAATCGTCGTCGTCGCCGATCGGCGTTTCCATGGAAATCGGTTCCTTGGAGATCTTGAGGATCTTGCGGATCTTCTCCTCGGGCATTTCCATCTTCACCGCCAGCGTCGCCGGATCGGGCTCGAGGCCGGTTTCCTGCAGGATCTGGCGGCTGATGCGGTTCATCTTGTTGATGGTCTCGATCATGTGCACCGGGATGCGGATGGTGCGTGCCTGGTCGGCGATGGAGCGCGTGATGGCCTGGCGGATCCACCACGTGGCGTAGGTCGAGAACTTGTAGCCGCGACGGTATTCGAACTTGTCCACCGCCTTCATCAGGCCGATGTTGCCTTCCTGGATCAGATCGAGGAACTGCAGGCCGCGATTGGTGTACTTCTTGGCGATCGAGATCACCAGGCGCAGGTTGGCCTCGGTCATTTCGCGCTTGGCGCGGCGCGCCTTGGCTTCGCCGGTGGACATCTGCTTGTTGATGTCCTTGAGTTCCTTCAGCGGAATGCCGATGCGGTTCTGCAGGTCGATCAGGCGCTGCTGCTCTTCGAGGATGTTCGGCGCGGCACGCATCAGTTGCGAGCAATAGGGCTTGCCCGACTGGACTTCGTGCTTCAGCCATTCCATGTCGGTCTCATGGCCGGGGAAGGTCTTGATGAAGTGCGCGCGCGGCATGTGCGCCTTGTCCACGCAGAGGTGCAGGATCTTGCGTTCGTGGCTGCGCACCGCTTCGACCATGCCGCGCACCGAGTCGCACAGGCGCTCGATCGACTTGGCGGTGAAGCGGATGTTCATCAGTTCGTCAGAAATCTGCTTTTGCAGGCGCAGATAGGCCTTGTCCTGCGAGCCCTTCTTGGCCAGCGTCGGCTGCAGCTTGGCGAACAGGGCATGGATCACGGAGAAGCGCTCGAGGGCGTCCTGCTTGAGCTGCAGCAGGGAGGCGGAAATCCGCGCGCTGCCGTCGTCGTCCTCGTCCTCGTTTTCCTCTTCGACTTCCAGTTCTTCGTCTTCGGCCAGCGCCTCGATGTCTTCATCGGTGGCGTTGGGGTCGATCAGACCATCGACCAGTTCGTCGATGCGCATTTCGTCGCGCGCCACCTTGCCTGCCGTTTCCAGCATTTCGGCGATGGTCGTGGGGCAGGCGGAAATCGCCATGATCATGTGCTTGAGGCCATCCTCGATGCGCTTGGCGATTTCGATTTCGCCTTCGCGGGTGAGGAGTTCGACCGAGCCCATTTCACGCATGTACATGCGCACCGGGTCGGTGGTGCGGCCGAATTCGGAATCGACCGTGGACAGGGCCTGCTCGGCTTCTTCCTCGACGGCTTCGGCATCGACCGGCGCCGGTGCCGATTCGTTGAGCAGCAGGTCATCGACGGCAGGCGCTTCGTCGAATACCTGGATCGCCATGTCGTTGAAGGTGGAGATGATCGACTCGATCTGCTCCGCATCCACCAGGTCGTCCGGCAGATGGTCGTTAATCTCGGCATACGTCAGGTAGCCGCGTTCCTTGCCCAGTGCGATCAGGTTCTTCAGGCGCGTGCGCTTGGTGTCCATGTCGATCGGCGTCGCTTCGGGCGCGATCAGCTTTTCCTTGCCCTTGCGGCCGCGCGATTCGGCGATGGCCTTGGCCACCGACTTGGCGGCGATCGGCTTGGGCTGTGCGGGTGCCGGCGCTGCGACCTCGACCGTCGGGGCTGCAGGTTTCGCGGCCTTGGCCGGAGTGGCCTTGACAGGCGCCTTGGCCGGAGCAGCCTTCGCCGGCGCCTTGGCGGCGGCCTTGGCAGGCGCTTTTGCCGGAGCCTTCGCGGCGGCTTTCACCGGGGTCTTGGGCGCGGGCTTCTTTGCCACCGGCTTGGCGGCGGCCTTGACGGAGACCGGTTTCCTGGCGGGCACGGCCTTCTTCGGCGCGGCTTTCTTCGCGGCCGGCTTGGCGGCGGCCTTCGACTTGTTCTGCTTCGCGGTTTCCTTGGGCATGACTATCCTCTGCTGGAACGCGATTGCGGCGCAACACTGTCGGTCAGGAAATCACCGCGAAGCTCACGGGTAAACCGACTCAGCGCGCCGTATAAGCGTTGGAGAACCGAGAATTATATCACAGAGGGCTGCCCCCCGTCGAGGGCGCCCCCGGACGCTTCTTTGCCAGCAGTTCGGCCAGGCGCTGCCGGTCTTCCTGGCTCAGGCCCTGCCTGGCGCGGGCGGTGAGTTCCTCGATCTCGGCGGTGAGGGCCGTGTGGCGCAGGCGCACGATGGAATCGTTGAATACCCCTTCCAGGGCGCCGAGATCGACTTCCTCCACCATGTTTTCCGCGATGGCTGCAATCAGGGCTTCGTGCGGCGTGCCGCGGAAGAACTCGAGCAGCATGCCAAAGCCCCCGGCCGGCAGTTCGCCATGGTCGATGGCATCGGCAATGGCATTCAGCGCCTCGCCCTCGACGCGCTCGCGATCGATCAGTTCGAGCGGCAGGCGTGCCGTCCACTCCGGCTTGTGCAGCACGATTTGCAGCAGCTTGTATTCGACGGAAGAAGGCATCGGGCGCTGCTTCATCTGCGCCGGCGCATAGCGGCTGCGTGCCAACGGCTTGAGACCGCATTGGGCTTCGACTTCCGCCTGCGAGACCTGCGCGCGGTGGGCGATTTCCTTGGTCAGTTGGACCCGCAGGATAGGCGCGGCCATTTTCTGCAGCAGCGGCTTGGCCTCGTGCACCAGTTTGGCCCGGCCCTCAGGCGTATTCGGATTGATCTCGCGCTTGCGGATCAATTCGCGCACGAAGAATTCGCTCAATCTCGTTGCTGAATTCACCTGATGGAGAAAACTATCTTTGCCGTGCTCACGAATATATTCGTCAGGGTCTTGTTTGCTGTCCGTCTGCAAGATTTCGATAGTCTTGTTGTCAGGGACAAATTCCAGGCCGACCTCCATCGCCTTCCACGCCGCGTTGTCACCTGCGTTGTCTCGGTCGAAGCAGAACACCACGCGGTTGGCCATCTTCAGCAACCTTTGGACGTTGGCCCCTGTTGCAGCGGTGCCCAGTGTGGCGACCACGTTCTCGACCCCGCACTGGGCGAGTCCAACCACGTCCATGTATCCCTCGACAACTATGACGGTTCCTTCTTCCTGGATTGCCTTGCGCGCCTGCGGCAGGCCGTAGAGTTCGCGGCCCTTTTCGAACAGCGGCGTCTCGGGCGAATTCAGGTATTTCGGCTCGCCTTCGCCGATCACCCGGCCGCCGAAGCCGATCACGTTGCCGCGCTGGTCGAGGATCGGGAACATCACGCGGTCGCGGAAACGGTCGTAGCGGCGCCCCTGTTCATTGACGATGACCAGGCCGCATTCGACCAGCGCCGGGTCGTTGTAATCCGGAAACACCTGCTGCAGGCCCTGCCAGCCGTCGGGGGCGTAACCGAGGGCGAATTTCGCGGCGATCTCGCCCGTCAGGCCGCGGTTCTTCAGGTAGTCGACGGCCTTCGGCGAGGCCTTGAGCTGCTCGCGGTAGAACATCATGGCGCGCGCCATCACGTCGGTCAGCGGCGCCTTCTTCGCCCGCTCGGCGCGGTTACGTTCTTCGTGCGGCACCTGAAGGCCGGCCGAGGAGGCCAGATCCTCGACCGCCTCGATGAAGCCTATGCCGGCATGCTGCATCAGGAAGCCGATCGCGCTGCCGTGGGCGCCGCAGCCGAAGCAGTGATAGAACTGCTTGGACGGGCTGACCGTGAAGGACGGGGTTTTCTCGGAGTGGAAGGGGCAGCAGGCGCTGTAGTTGGCGCCCGCCTTGCGCAGCGGGACGTAGCGTTCGACCACATCGACGATGTCGATGCGGGCGAGCAGTTCCTGGACGAAGCTTTCTGGGATCACGGCGATATTAATGTCCGGAAGCCGCGCAGCGGCTGAACCACCGTCACCCCTTCCCAACGGGAAGGGGCAGGGGGATGGGGGCCATTATGCCCCCGCGAGTTTCGCCTTGACCAGCTTCGAGACTTCGCCCATGTCGGCGCGGCCGGCCACCTGCGGCTTGACCAGCGCGATCACCTTGCCCATGTCGGACGGGGTCTTGGCGCCGGATTGGGCGATGGCGGCGACGACGATCGCTTCGACCTCGGCGGCGCCGAGGCCCTGTGGCATGTAGGTTGCCAACACCGCGGATTCGAACTTCTCGACATCGGCCAGATCCTGGCGCTTGGCGGCTTCGTACTGGGTGATCGAATCCTTGCGCTGCTTGAGCATCTTTTCGATCACCGCAATCACCGCCGTGTCGTCGATTTCCACCTTCTCATCGACCCGCTTCTGCTTGATGGCAGCGCGCAGCAGGCTCAACGCGTCCTTGCGGGCCTTCTCGCCGGCCTTCATGGCGGCTTTCCAGTCGTCGTCGATACGCGATTCGAGGCTCATGAAATCATCCTTTTTAGTCGCCAGGATACCGTCCGCGGCTCACGCCGCGAACATAAAGCACAAAAACCGCCGAAAGGCGGTTTTTACGATCAAGCGGTACAGCCAGCGGTTCGCTCAGAAGACGCGAACCATCGCTGGCTCAATACATCTTGGGCGGCAGAAGCTGGCTGCGAATGCGCTTGTGATGGCGCTTGACGGCGGCCGCGGCCTTGCGCTTGCGCTCGGTCGTGGGCTTTTCGTAGAACTCGCGTGCGCGCAGCTCGGTCAGCAGACCAGTCTTTTCGATGGCGCGCTTGAAGCGGCGAATCGCAACTTCAAACGGCTCGTTTTCCTTGAGGCGAATACCCGGCATTGCGTTAATCCTGGAGAGGCGGGAAAGGCGCGCATTCTAAACGCTTTGCCATTGATGTCAATCGTTTCAGCGCCGGCTTCAGGCCAGTCCCAATACCGTCATCAGCCGGCGTGCCGCCTCGTCGGCGCCGCCGGCCAGCGGCACGGCGGGCGGCGGCGCTTGCCGGAGGCGGTCCAATGCCGCGATGAAATCACCGGCCAGCAGTCGCTCACGCCTCAGCATTTCGGCGCGGGCATGGGTGCCGAGCCAGGCCGCGAGGTAGCGGGTTTCCGGCCAGTCGTCGCGTTGCAGGTACAGGATCGGGATGCCGCTGCAGGCCGCCTCGACGAAAGTGCCGTAGCCGGGCTTGGTCACCACGGCATCGACGCTGGCCAGCAGGTCGCTGAAATCCAGGCCGGGCGGATCGAAGCTGCGAACATCGTCGCGCCGGATTTTCCATGCGCCGGGCACCAGCCAGTTCAGGCCGGGAGTGTGCGGCCACTCCTCAACGGGGAGGCGAAACTCCATGCCGCCCATGGCCAGCAGAATCCAGCGCTCGTCCTGTTCCAGGCCGAGCAGCTGCGCCATATGAGCACGATCACGGCGGCCGAGCTGCGCAATCGGCGCGATGTCGTGCTGCTGCTGCAAGTCCGCCATCGGCAGGCCGGGCGTAACGCGCAGGAAGCCTTGGACCCCATTGTAGGCGGCCAGCATCTGGGCATGGATTTTCCCGGCCCACGGTTCGTGGCCGAAGTAATGCGCAAACAGGTCGGCCCAGTTCAGCGAGCACAGGCCCGCTGCGGGAATGCGGACTTCTGCGGCAGCGGCCAGCGGCAGGTAGGCGACATTGCTCAGCAGCGCATCGACCCCATGTTCGCGCAGCCATGCCGCCTCGGCCGCGACCCGCTGCGGCCAGTCGGCGTGAGCGTCGCGATAGCGCTGTGCGCTGGCAGAGAGATCGATATCGACGGCGTTGCGCATGACGAAGCCGAAGTCGCGCGCCTCCGGCACATGCGCGAAGTCGGCGCCGATGCGGCGCGCCAGTTGTTGGCGCGATAAGGCGCTGCGCACCGTCAGGCGCAAGTCCGGCAGCAGTGAAGCAAGGGCATCCAGTACCGGTGCTGTCTGCGCCAGATGGCCCAAGCCGTGGGCCGAAATGTCGACCAGCAGGTGCACTCGTGTTTAACCGGGGAGCTTGAGGCGGCGCTTGATGCGCAGGTCGATGGAGCTGCGTGCGGCGAAATCGGTGGCGCCGGCCGCTTTCGCCGCCCCGACGACGTCGCCGTCGAAAGTCGCGGCGCAGGTGATGATGTCGATATCCGGATGAAGTGCCCGCAGCCGCGCAATCTCGACCAACGCGTCGCCGCGGCCGAGGTCGATGACGATGCAATCGGGCGTCTCGCGGCTGGTCTTCTTGAGCACCGTCGCTCCGGCGGCGGTCCACGCCGCATCGAGGCGCAGCAGCGTGGTCAGGTCGTGACAGAGAAGCAGAATGTTCATTTGAATCCCAGTATCCGGGGCCGGTTCGCCGTGTCGCCAGCGCCGACTCTTGCGGTTGAGTGCGTTCGGGAGGGATTCTGCCACGGAGGCGTGGCTTGCCGGGGCGAGTCCCGGCACGTCGCCGACGTCGCGTAAGCTGGATATAATTACAGTATGAAGACCAACGCTCCCCGCAAAGGCCGCGGTGCGGTGATATCGCCCGATGGCCGCTTCGATGCCTGGCAGCGTGAAAAGGCGGAGGATGGCTGGTGGAACGAGGAAGAGGAAGCGCCGTGCACCGAATTGAGGGTCGACACCGCGAAGACGGTCATCACCTACAACGACTCGCCCGACATTCCCTACGACCGCTCGATCAATCCCTACCGCGGTTGCGAGCATGGCTGCGCCTACTGCTTTGCGCGGCCCTCGCACGCCTACCTCGGCCTGTCGCCCGGGCTCGATTTCGAAACGAAGATTGCGTACAAGGCCGATGCTGCGGAAACCCTGCGCCGGGAACTGGCGAAGCCCGCCTACGCCTGCCAGCCCGTGGCGCTCGGCATCAACACCGATGCCTGGCAGCCGGTGGAGCGTCGCCTGCGGGTCACGCGCGGCATCCTCGAAGTGCTGGCGGAAACGCGCCACCCGGTGACCATCGTCACCAAGTCGGCGCTGATCCTGCGCGACCTCGACCTGCTGATCGAGATGGCGCGCGGCAACCGCGTGCATGTCGCGATCTCGATTACGACGCTGGATGCCGACCTGGCACGGACGATGGAGCCGCGGGCGGCGTCTCCCCAGCGCCGACTCTCGGTCATCGCAGCGCTGGCCGCGGCGGGCATCCCGACCGCGGTGCTGGCGGCGCCGCTGATTCCGGCGCTCACCGACCATGAACTGGAGGCCATTCTCGCCGCGGCGCGCGAGGTGGGTGCGACGTCGGCCGGCTACATCCTGCTGCGCCTGCCGCACGAGGTGAAGCCGCTGTTCCGCGCCTGGCTCGACAGCCATCAGCCGGGGCGCGCGGAGCATGTGTACAGCCTGATGCGCCAGCTGCACGGCGGCAAGGAATACGACAGCGCCTTCGGCTCGCGCCAGCGTGGCAGCGGGCCGCTGGCGGAAATCATCGCCCAGCGCTTTCGCACCGTCGTGCGGCGGCTGGGGATGGATGCGCCGTCGACACCGCTCGACACGGCGGGATTTGTGCCGCCGCGCAAGCCGCGTCCGGCGCCACCACAGATGACGCTGTTTTAGACCCGGCAGGGCCGCACGCGCCCTGCCGGTAGAATGCCGGCCATGAAAGTCCTCGGCATCGAATCCTCCTGCGACGAAACCGGCGTTGCGCTCTATGACACGGAGCGCGGCCTGCTCGGCCATGCCGTGCATACCCAGGTGGCGATGCACGAGGCTTACGGCGGGGTGGTGCCGGAGCTGGCTTCGCGCGATCACGTGCGGCGCCTGATCCCGTTGCTGGAGCGTGTGCTGGCAGACGCGAAATGCACGCGCCGCGACATCGACGCCGTAGCCTACACGGCAGGACCGGGACTGGCGGGCGCCTTGCTGGTCGGCGCGAGTTTCGCCGAGGCGCTGGCGCTGGCGCTCGATATTCCGGCGCTGCCGGTGCATCACCTCGAAGGTCATCTGCTCTCGCCGCTCTTGGGCGCCGAGCCGCCGGCGTTCCCGTTCATCGCCCTGCTGGTGTCCGGCGGCCATACGCAGTTGATGCGCGTGACGCGGGTCGGTGCTTACCAACTGCTCGGCGAGTCGCTCGACGACGCGGCGGGCGAGGCCTTCGACAAGACCGCCAAGCTGCTCGGTCTCGGCTATCCCGGAGGGCCGGCGCTGGCGAAGCTGGCCGAGTCGGGCAAGCCGGGTCGCTACAAGCTGCCGCGGCCGATGCTGAACAGCGGAGATTTGTCCTTCAGCTTTTCCGGGCTGAAGACGGCGGTGCTGACCGCGGCGCGGGCTCACGAACTGACGGAGGCCGACCGCGCCGACCTTGCCGCCGAATTTCAGGAAGCGGTGACCGAAGTGCTTGCGGCCAAAGCTGTCGCGGCGTGTCGCCAGCACCGACTTTCATCGCTGGTGGTGGCCGGCGGCGTCGGCGCCAATCGCCGTTTGCGCCAGCGGCTGGACGAGGCAATGGCCAAGATCGGCGGGCGCGTGTTCTATCCCGAGCTGGAACTGTGCACCGACAACGGCGCGATGATCGCCTTCGCAGGCAGCCAGCGCCTGCTGCAGGGCGAGGTTGCAGAGTCGGCACGGGGCGCATTCGCCGTCCGTCCGCGCTGGCCGCTCGACCAGCTTTCCTAGGAGCCTTCGCGCAGCAGGCTGCCGATGTGCAGCACGCGCCCGGCCATCGATCGCAGCAGCGCGATGCCGAATGCGGGCTTCGACTTGACCATCGCAAGGAAGGGATCGCGCGCGACCAGCAGCCACGCGCTTTCGGTCTCGGCGGTGGCGGTGGCGGCGCGGCCGGCGCGCTCGACCAGCGCCATTTCGCCGAAGGTCCCGCCGGGACCGACACGTTCGATCACCATGCCATCGACCGAAATCGCGATGCGCCCCTTGGTCACGACGAACATGCAGGCGCCCACGGCACCCTTGGTGACCACGGTCTGGCCGGGATTGGCCGCCGTCGGCACCGGGTCGCCAAGCGCATGCTGCAATTCGGCCAGAATCCTCTTGTCCAGCGAATTCTTCTGGTCCAGCGCAGGCACCTTGGTCTTTCCGCCCGCAGCGAGTTTGGCGAGGCTGCGGCGCAGGCGTTGCGCCATGACGCTCATCAGCATCAGGGCAAACTCGGGCATTTGCTGCAGCGCCTGCAGGAAACCCTTTTCATCGAGGGACAGCACCTTGCAACTTTTTCGTGCGGTCGCCGTCGCGCTGCGCGGAACCTCGGCGATGGCCGCCATCTCGCCGAATATCTCGCCGGGGAGGACCAGTTCCAGCGGCTTGCCCTTGAGCGTCAGCGCAACATCGCCGTCGAGCAGCAGGTAGATGCGGGCGCCTTTGGAGAAGAAGCCACCGGTCTTTTCGTCTTCGACAAAAATCTGCTTGCCGGCCGGGAACTGCTCCAGCGTTCCGGCGATCTTGAAGAACTCCAGGGCCAGCCTGGGCTCATAGAGGGAGGCCGGTTCGGCGGGAGGGGTCGGTTTCGCCACCGGCTTGGGCGCCGGCGCGGCGGGTTTGCCTGAAAAGTCCAAATCTTCCATGCAAGCGTGTCCTGGATCGAGAGATAGGGGTTTGCCGCGAGCCGGGATTATAAGGGACGGCGCACGCACAATCGGAGTCCGCGCCGTGCGGCCGTAATTCGCGGCTCGAATTCAGACTAGAATATCTTTTGAACGACTATAACAAAAGATATACGAGGGGGAACGATGGGCTGGACCGACAATCTGCTTATTGGAATTCACGAGATCGACCAGCAGCATCAGGTGTTGTTTGACGTCGTGGCGCGTCTGGAGCAGGCCGTCAGTTCCGAGGACAAATGGTCTGCCGTACATTTCGCGCTCGTCGAGCTGAATAATTTCGTCAATGTTCACTTCGCGGTGGAAGAGGCTTTGATGCGCCTGCACGGCTACCCCGACCTGGAAGCCCATATCGCTGCTCACCGGGCGTTCTCTGCCGACTTGGTTGAAATCAAGCAGCATTCGATTCGGGAAGACGTCAGTGCCGAAATGATGAACATGCTGAAATACTGGCTGGTCAGTCATATCGGCGTCGTCGACAGGGCCTACGTGCCCTATTTGCGCACCGGAGCGATCGTCACTTCACCCGAAAGCTGAGTCGCGCCACGCCGCAGGCAAGGCTTGCGGTCCTTTATTTCCTGCCGCCAACGCGGCCTTCGCTGCCGGCCAGAAGCTTTTGGATGTTGCTCTTGTGGCGATAGATCAGCACCGCGCACATGACGGCGACCACCGCGGTGATGTCGGGCTTTCCCAGCAGCCACCAGGTGAGGAAGGGTGCCGCCGCGGCCGCGACCAGTGCCGCCAGCGAGGAATAGCGCGTAAAGACGACAGTGGCGAGCCAGATAGCGGCTGTGATGCCGGCCAGGGCGCCGGAGAAACCCAGCAGCACGCCCAGTGCGGTCGCCACCCCCTTGCCGCCCCTGAAGCCGAGGGTGAAGGGAAATACGTGGCCGAGGAAAGCCGCGAGGCCCGCGACCGCAATCGCCGTCTCGCCGGCGCCGACTTTCGCCGCGATGAACATCGCGAGCCAGCCCTTGGCCGCGTCGCCGATCAGCGTCAGCATGGCCGCCGCCTTGTTGCCGCTGCGCAGCACATTGGTGGCGCCCGGATTGCCCGAGCCGAAGCTGCGCGGATCGGCCAGGCGGAAGGCGCGCGAGACGATCACGGCAAAGGGTATGGAGCCGAGCAGATAGCCGAGGACGGCGGAAACGAGCAGGTTCATTGCGGATTCCCTAGAATGTCCTGAATTGTAAACGGAGGCGGGATGGACTTCATCTTCATCGACGACATGCGGGTCGACGCTCATGTCGGCATTTTCGAGCGCGAGAAGGCGGCGCCGCAGACCCTGGAGATCAGCCTGACCTTCGGCGTGCCCGACGAGGCGGCGCAGAACGACGACATCGACAAGACCATTCGCTATGACGCGGTGATCGACCGCATCCGCGCCGAACTGGCGACGCGCCACTTCAACCTGCTGGAGACGCTCGGCGAATACGTGATCGGTCTGCTGCTGAACGAGTTCGGCGCGCCCTGGGTCAAGATCAGCATCGCCAAGATGGGCATCATGAAGGGCGTGCGCCGCGTCGGCGTGCAGATCGAACGTTCGCGATGACGCCGCTGCCGGCGCCGGCCGAACTGATCTACGCCCTGGGCATGGCCGCGGTGGCGGTCAATGCCGCCTCGGCCGTGCTGGAAACCGAAGACAAGAAGATGGACCTGGTCGGCGCGGTGATCGTCGGCCTCGCCACCAGTCTCGGCGGCGGCACGCTGCGCGACCTGCTGCTGAATCGTCCGGTGTTCTGGCTGGGCGATGTCGCCTATCTGTTCTGCGGACTGCTTGCGGTAGGCCTCACCTTCGTCCTTGCACGGCGCATCCGGGTGCGCGCCGGCCTTTTCGTCGTGCCGGACGCGGTCGGCCTCGCGCTGTTTACCGTGGTGGGCTGCCAGATTGCGGTCGCGGCCGGCGTGCACTGGCTTTCAGCCTCCCTGCTGGCTGTGATCACCGGCGTCGTCGGCGGCATGCTGCGCGACATCCTGGTCAACGAAGTGCCGCTGGTGATGCGGCCGGGAACGCTCTATGCCACGGCCTCCTGGCTCGGCGCGCTGACACTGCTCGGGGCCCTGCAACTGGGCTGGGGCGATGCCGCCGCGGCCGCGGCCGGCGGCGCGGTGGTGCTCGGCCTGCGCCTGGCGGCGATTCGCTGGCGGCTCAGCCTGCCGACCTACAAGTCGCGCTGATCACTCTTTCAGCGCGCACTCGACGATTTTCGGCTGCAGCACGCGCAGGATGTCGTGCGGATGGACGCCGACCAGGTAGCCGCGCTTGCCGCCGTTGATGTAGATCAGCGGCAGGTCGAGGATGGTCTTTTCCAGATGCACCGGCAGGGCCTTCTTGGTGCCGAAGGGCGAACAGCCACCGACCATGTAGCCGGTGTGGCGCAGCGCATCCTCGGGCTTGCAGGGGCCGATCTTCTTGGCCCCGATCTGGCGCGCCAGCTCCTTGGTGGACACTTTGCGGTCGCCGTGCATCAGCACGATCAGCGGCTTTGCGTTCTCGTCTTCCATGACCAGGGTCTTGACCACCGCGTGCTCGGAGACGTTGAGCTCGCGGGCGGACACTTGTGTGCCGCCATGCTCCTCGTACTCGTAGAGATGGTTGGAATGGGCGACGCCGTGCTTGTGGAGAAACTTGGTCGCCGGGGTTTCGGGGATGTTGGCTTCGTGTTTCATGATCGTTCTCTATCCGCGCGGGTGATGTTGTCGGTGCAGCTGCTTTAGCCGTTCCCGTGCCACATGAGTATAGACCTGCGTGGTCGAAATGTCGGCGTGCCCGAGCAGCAGTTGCACCACGCGCAGGTCGGCGCCGTGGTTCAGCAGGTGCGTGGCGAAGGCGTGGCGCAGCACATGCGGCGAAATGCGCTCCTGCGGAATGCCGACGCGCAGGGCGTATTTCTTGACCAGGGTCCAGAACATCTGCCGCGTCATGGCGGCCCCGCGCGTGGTGACGAACACGGCGTCGGATACATGCGACTTGAGCAGTTCGCCGCGGGCGCCGGCGATATAGCGCTGCAACCACTCGGCGGCGACCTGTCCGAGCGGCACCAGCCTTTCCTTCGAGCCCTTGCCCATCACCCGCACCACGTTGTCGTTGAGGCTCACCTCGAACAGGCGCACGCCGACCAGCTCGCTGACGCGCAGTCCGGTGGCATAGAGCAGCTCGAACATGGCGCGGTCGCGCAGGCCGAGCGGGGTATTGACGTCCGGCGCGCCCAGCAGGTCTTCCACCTGTTTTTCGGAGAGTGTTTTCGGAAAGCGCGAGATCGTCGGCGGCTTGTCGATGTTGAGCAGCGGATCGGATTGCAATCGGCCCTGGTCCAGCAGCCAGCGATAACAGCGCCGCAGCGTCGCCATCAGCCGCCGCTGGCTGGTGGACTTGATGCCGCCGGGGCGGGCGTGCAGATGCGCCAGATAGGCGTTGATCGCCGTCTCGTCAGCGCCGACTATCGCCGATGACTCAGTTGGGGGCTTGCTTTGCGCGCCGGGGCTTCCGCTTTGCGGGCCGGCGAGCCAGCCGGCAAACAGCGCCAGATCGCTGCGGTAGCTCGCCAGCGTGTTCTTCGCGAGTCCGTCAGCGAGCCACAGCGCGTCGACGAATTCGTCGATCAGCGCGGCGTCAGAGGCCAGCATGTTCGTGCTGCAGCAGCCATTTCTTGATGTCGAGCAGAAAGCCGCCGCCCTGCTTGCCGAATCCGCCCAGTGCCTTATTCGCCGCGATCACGCGATGGCAAGGCACCACGATCGGATAGGGGT
Source organism: Sulfuritalea sp. (assembly GCA_041648855.1). Classification (GTDB taxonomy): domain Bacteria; phylum Pseudomonadota; class Gammaproteobacteria; order Burkholderiales; family Rhodocyclaceae; genus Sulfuritalea. The sequence continues at coordinate 19,545 of JBAZOF010000003.1, forward strand.
TGGCGCCGCAGGCGTTGCCCACCGCGCGCGGGCCGCTGCGAATCGCGGCGGCGACTTCGCCGTAGCTCATGGTCCGGCCGGGCGGTATCGCGGAAATTCGATCCCAGACTTTGCGCTGGAAATGCGTGCCGGCCGGCGCCAGCGGCAGGCCGAATTCGAAGGCCGGGTCCTTCAGCCAGGCGCGAAACTGGCGCACGGCTTCTTTCGCCAGCGGGGTTTTCGGCGCGATCTCGGGTTGGGGTTCGAGGTAGGTGATTTCGGTGATTTCGTCATCGCTGCAGCGGATGCCGATGGAAAAGCCCGATGCAGACACGATGGCGGAGTAAGGCTTCATGGCGTGCACTCCCGTAGTTCGATTACGGCGTTATTGTCAATTCCCGGCAGATGATCCGCAAGCGGCCGGCAGTGGTCAGTCACGCACAGTTCGTAGCCGGCAGTGTAGGGCGAATGGGTGAGGCGCACGACCTTCTGTGGCGGCACCGTGGGCCGGTAATGCCAGACGCCGTTCCTCAATACGCTGCCGGCCGGCGGTTCCATGCCGGCGCCGCTGCCGCGGATGCGCGCTTCCTTGAGGACGAGTGTTTTACCTTCGATGCGCCAGTCTTCCTCCCAGCGGATCTTTTCTATCGAGTGCATCCAGCTCAGGGTGAATCCCTCGACGGCGAGCACGGCGCTGACCGCGCCCGCCGCGAGACAGAGCATCAGGCGTCGGAGTCGGCGCTGGCAGGACGGCGCGCTGCAGCTTGCCGGCTGCGCAGCAGATGCCAGACGACAAAGACTGCGCTCATGACGAAGCCGATCTCGTCGGTCAGCGGAATCGCCGCGACAAGCAGGAAAGCCGCCGCCGCCGCGAAGATGCGCTCGGCCATGTTGAGCGAGGCGAACATGAAGCCGATCGCCGCCGCGCCCCACAGCATGATCGACACCACCGCCTTGAACACGATGTAGGCGACGGCGATGACGGTCCAGTCGCCTTGCAACATCAGAGCCGGGGTATACACGGCCATGTAGGGAATGACGAAGCCGGCGATGGCGATCTGCACCGCCTTGATGCCTATCTTCATCGCCGACTCCTTGGCGATCGAGGCTGCGGCGAAGGCCGCCAGCGCCACCGGCGGCGTCAGGTCGGCCATGATGCCGAAGTAGAAGACGAACATGTGGCTGACGATCAGCGGCACACCGAGCTTGAGCAGTGCCGGCGCGGCGATGGAGCTGGTGATGATGTAGTTGGGGATGGTCGGGATGCCCATGCCCAGCACCAGGCAGACCAGCATGGTCAGGACCAGCGAGAGGAACAGGCTTTTTTCGCCGACGCTGAGGATGAAGCCGGCGAAGGAGGACGCCGCCCCGGTCAATGTCAGCACCCCGATGATGACGCCGACGATGGCGCAGGCCACGCCCACCGGCAGCGCCTGGCGCGCGCCATCGACCAGGCTCATGCGCAGCAGGTGCAGGGTCTTGACGCCACCCTTGAGGGCGAAGGTCTGCGCCACCAGTGCGGCGATCAGCGCCAGCAGCGGGTAGATGCCCCATGTTTCCATGTTCTTGACGAAGACCGCGGCGGTGAGGCCGAGGGCGACCCAGAACACGTAGCGGAAGGCCGTGCTGGAAACGCGCGCGGCGATGGCGGCACCGAGGATCAGCACGGCGGTCAGCACCAGTCCGATCATGCCGGCGAACATCGGCGTGAAGCCGTTGAACAGCGTGATTACCAGCACGATCAGCGGCAACAACAGATACCAGTTGTCGCGCATGGCGTGCCAGGGATTGGGGCACTCGGCCTTGGGCATGCCGACCAGATTCTTGCGCCCGGCTTCCAGATGCACCATCCAGAAGGCGGTGACGTAATAAAGAATGGCCGGGATCGCCGCCGCCTTGACGATGTCGGCATAGGGCACGTCGAGGTTCTCGGCCATGATGAAGGCCACCGCGCCCATCACCGGCGGCATGATCTGGCCGCCCATCGAGGACGTGGCTTCCACCGCGCCGGCGAAAATGCCCGAATAGCCGAACTTCTTCATCAGCGGAATGGTGAATTGTCCGGTGGTCAGCACGTTGGCCACGCCGGAGCCGGAGATGGTGCCCATCAGGCCAGAGGACAGCACCGACACCTTGGCCGCGCCGCCCTTGGTGTGGCCGACGAAACCCAGCGCCACCGAGTTGAACAGGTTGATCATGCCTGCATGTTCGAGGAAGGAGCCGAACAGGATGAACAGGAAGATGTAGGTGGCCGAGACCAGGGTCGGGATGCCGAAGATGCCTTCGGTGCCGAGCGCCAGCTGGTTGATGATCTGGTCGAAGCCGTACTCGCGGTGGCCGAGATCGCCCGGCAACAGATGGCCGAACACGCCGTAGAGCAGGAACAGGCCGCAGACGATGGGCAGCGCCAGACCGAGGATGCGTCGCGCCGCCTCGAAGGTCAGGATCACCAGCGCGGTGCCGACGAACAGGTCGAGATTGTTCGGGTCGCCCGAGCGCTGGATCAGCTCGGCCTCGAATACCCAGTGGTAGGTCGACAGGGCGAAGGCACCGAGCGCCAGCGCCGTATCGCCAGCGCCGACTTTCGACAGCCGGCCAGAGCTCTTGAAGGCCGGGTAAAGAATGAAGGTGATGCAGAGCAGGAAGCCGACGTGCAGGCTGCGAATCACCAGGCTGGACAGCGGATGGAAGGCCGCGACGATCAGCTGGTAGGTCGAAAATGCCAGCGCCAGCCCGTTAAGCGCGGCCAGCCAGCCGCCTCCGAGCCGGCGCTGCACGCCGTGCTCGGAGAACTCTTCCTGGCCGTGATCGGGGGCGGCGCTATGGACGGTCACGGCGAAGTTCCCTTACTTGATCAGACCGACTTCCTTGTAGTACCTGACGGCGCCTGCATGCAGCGGCGCCGGCGGCGCCTTGGCCGCGTTTTCCCGGCTGATGGCCTTGGCCGCGGCATGTGCGGCCTGCAGTTCGGGCAGGTGGTCGAAGATGGCCTTGGTCATCTTGTAGGCGGCATCCGCCGACACGCCTTCGTGGCTGACCAGGAAGTTCTGGATCGTCACCGTCGGCGTCGCCTCGGTCTGGCCGTTGTAGGTGTTGGCCGGCACGGTGCCCGACTGGTAGGCGGCTTCGCCGATCTTGGCGACGACGTCGGCGGGCACCGAGACGATGACGATCTTGACTGCCGTGGCGAGGTCGCGGATCGCGGCGACGCCGAGGCCGGCCGAAATCAGCGTGGCGTCGAGCTGGCGGTTCTTCATCAGTTCCACCGACTCGCCGAAGGGCAGGTACTCGACCTTGGCGAAATCCTTGTAGCTCATGCCGGCACCCTTGAATATCGCGCGGGCATTGAGTTCCGTGCCGGATTTCGGCGCGCCGACGGCGATGCGCTTGCCCTTGAGGTCGGCCAGGGTCTTGATGCCGGAATCGGCGTTGGCGACGATCTGGATGTAGTTCGGATAGATCGCGGCGATGGTGCGCAGCTTGTTTAGCGGCGTCTTGAAACCCGCCTCGGGGTCGCCCTTCCATGCATCCGACAGCGAATCGCCGAGGGTGAAGGCGATTTCGCCGCGACCGGCCTGCAGCAGGTTGAGGTTCTCGACGCTGGCCTTGGTCACCTGCGCCGAAGTCTTGGCGCCGGGCATGGCCTTGCCATAGACCTGCGACAGGGCGACGCCCATCGGGTAATACACACCCGAGGTGCCACCGGTGAGGACGGTGACGAATTCCTGGGCGTGGGCGGTGGCGGCGAGGGCCAGGGTTGCCGTTGCAATCAGCAGGGTACGCACTTGCTTCATGGGTAAATCCTCCGGGTATGGTTTTATTGAGGGGTGAAGCTTACAACACTCCGGGCTCACGAGTCGGATCGTGAATCCTTGCCCGGAATTTCTGTATCGCTTTGCGACCGCCGGACCGCAAGCCGGAAGTGAGCGGCGCAGCAATCGGGAACGCGCTAGACTTCGAACAGGGTCTGACAGCGGACGTCACTTCGCGACAGACTCAAAATCGAAGGACCTTACGCAGGACAATCGATGAAACTGCCAAAACTCGAAAACCCTGCCGGCGATTTTTGGGGCGGCTTCGCTGCCATGCTGGTGGCGTTGCCCTCGGCGATCGCCTACGGCGTGACGATCTATTCCGTGCTCGGCGGCGCCCATGTCGCGATGGGCGCGCTGGCCGGCATTCTTGGGGCCACCGCGATCGGACTCGTGGCGTCCTCCTTCGGCGGTACCAGCCGGCTCATTTCGGCACCGTGCGCGCCGGCGGCGGCGGTGGTATCGGCGTTTGCCATCGAGGCCATGGCCAGCGGCACACCGATAGATACGACGCTGCTGCTGCTGACCCTGCTCGGCCTGCTCGCCGGCCTGATGCAAGTCCTGTTCGGCGTCTTGCGCCTGGGCCGCCTGATCAAGTACATGCCCTATACCGTGGTCAGCGGCTACCTGTCCGGCGTCGGGCTGATCATCATCGGCAGCCAGGTGCCGAAGCTGCTCGGCACGCCCAAGGACCTGCACTTTTGGGCGGCGCTGACCACCCCGGATGCATGGCGCTGGCAAGGCATCGTCGTCGGCGTCGTGACGATTGCGGTGATGGTGGGCGCGCCGCGCGTGATCAAAGCGGTGCCGGGCGCCGTGCTCGGCTTGATTGCGGGTGTAGCCATCTACTTCGGCCTTGCGCTGATGGATCCGGCGCTGCTGAGCCTGCAGGCCAACACGCTGGTGGTCGGTTCGCTGGACAGCGGTGGCGGTGGCAGCTTCTTCACCGGGTTGGCCGACCGCTGGACGGCATTTTCCGACGTCAATCTGCAGCAGTTGAAAATGCTCGCGATACCGGCGCTGACCCTGGCCGTACTGCTCTCGATCGATACCTTGAAAACCTGTGTGGTGCTCGATGCGCTGACCCGCTCGCGCCATGATTCGAACCGCGAACTGATCGGCCAGGGCCTTGGCAACCTCGCCTCGGGCGCGATAGGAGGGATTCCCGGCGCCGGCACCATGGGCGCAACCCTGGTGAATATTTCGGGAGGTGCCAGCAGCCGCTTCTCCGGCATGGTCGAGGGTGTGCTTGCGCTGCTCGCCTTCCTGCTGCTGGCAAACTTCATCTCGTGGGTGCCGGTGGCGGGCCTGGCCGGCATCCTGATCGTGATCGGCATCCGCATGATCGACCGCAATAGCCTCAATTATCTGAAATCGCGCTCGACCATCCTCGATTTCGCGGTGATCGCCGCAGTGATCGGCACGGCGCTGACGGTGAGCCTGATCGCGGCGTCCGGCGTCGGCATCGTGCTCGCCGTCATGCTGTTCATCCGCGAGCAGATCGGCGGCTCCATCATCCGCCGCAAGCTGCTCGGCAACGAGACTTTCTCCAAGCGCATCCGCACCCACGAGGAAATGGAAATCCTCACCGCCCACGGCAGTCGCGCCGCCATCATTGAACTGCAGGGCAGTTTGTTCTTCGGCACCGCCGACCAGCTTTACCTGAGCCTGGAGCCGGAACTCAAGACGCGCGATTTCCTGATCCTCGACATGCGCCGAATCCAGACCGTGGATGTCACCGCAGCGCATCTGCTGGAACAGGTGAAGGACATGCTGTCCGAGCGTCACGGCTTCCTGATCTTCAGCGCCATTCCGCTGACCCTGCCGTCGGGGCGCGACATGCAGCAATACTTCGACCAGGTCGGCCTGATTCGCCAGGACAGTCCGGTGCGCGTCTTCCCCGCACTGGACGATGCGCTGGAATGGGTCGAGGATCGCATCATCCATGAGGCGGCGCTGCTGCGCGACGAGGAAATCGCGCTGGAACTGCATGAGGTCGAGCTGTTCGCCGGACGCAAGGAGCAGACGCTGGCTGCGCTCGAACAATGCATGGAGAAGCGCAGCATGAAGGCCGGTGAGACCATCTTCTCGCGCGGCGATGCCGGCGACGAACTGTTCCTGATCCGGCGCGGTGCGGTGCGCATTGTGCTGCCGCTCTCGGATCGGCAATCGCATCACCTCGGCACCTTTGGCCGCGGCGCATTCTTCGGCGAAATGGCCTTTCTCGATGGCGAAGTACGTTCGGCGAATGCCGTGGCCTTCACCGACACCGAACTCTACGTGCTGTCGCGGCGCGCCTTCGACGCATTCGCCGAAGAGCACAAGAAGCTGGGCCTGCGGCTGATGGAGGGCATCGCCAGCGTGCTCGCCAGCCGGCTGCGCTACACCAACGCCGAACTGCGCGTGCTGGAGTCCTGAATGGCCTGACCCGACGCTGGTCGGGACGACGATCCGCTTTGTGATTGCACTCGCAAGCGAGCGGGCGTAGCATGAATTCGAGGCATGTGTTGGTCATATCCCTTTCGATATAGGACAACCAGCAGAGGGCCATATGAAGAAAATGATCCGCGAGTTCATGGCATCCGAAAGGGACGCGGCGGCCGAGTTTCCGGAGCTGCTGATCGGCGGACGCGGCCCGTACCTGAGCGTTGCCCTCTGGGCGATGCTCGCCGGAGCGGCGGTTTTTTTGCTGCTCGTGCTGGATACGCCGATGCAAACTCCGGGGCGCTTGTACATCACCTTCGGCGTGGCAATTCTCGCCGTTGGCGGGCAAGTGGTTTATCGCTTGCGCGGCGTGATTCCGGCGTTGCGGCTGCTGGCGATCGGCGGCTGGCTGCTCGTTACCGTGGCGGGTTTCGTCACCGAAGGCATCCGCTCGGCGATCCTGGTGGCCTATCCGCTCATATTGATCGTCGCCGGATGGATGCTCGGACCCCGGTATTGCCTCGGCCTGCTCGGCGCCAGCAGCATCGCCTTGGTGCTCCTCGCCGTGAGCCAGCAGACCGGTCTGACGGACGTCAGCTTGTCCTTGTCCCCGATCATGGTGGCGCTCGTGCATGTGATGGTGCTGGTCATCAGCGCCGTACTGACCGTGTATCTGCTGATATTGTTCCGCGAGCGCTACGCTGAAATGCATCGCCTGAACAGCGAGATCGAGGTGCACCTCAAGGCCGTCGAAAAGCGCGAAGGCTTCCTGCGGACGCTGCTGGACAATTTTCCGTTCATGGTCTGGCTGAAGGATGAACAGGGCCGCTATCTTGCCGTGAATCAGGCCTTTCTCGACGGCTTCGGCTGGCCCTCCGCCGAAACCGTGGTGGGCAAGACCGACCTGGACATCGCCGTTTCGAACCTGGCGGGAGAGTACCGCGCGGGTGGCCTGGCGGTATTCAGCAGCAGTACCAGCAAGCCTGTCGAGGAGCTGATCGAAATGGGCGGGCGCTGGCGCTGGTGCGAGACCAGCAAGGCTCCCGTGCTGGTTGATGGCAAGGTCATCGGCATGGTCGGCTACGCCCGCGATATCACCGACCGCAAGGCGGCGGAAGAAGAAATTGCCGAATCGCGAAATCTGTTCCGGGCCGTCGTCGACACCGTACCGGTGAGGGTCTTCTGGAAGGATCGCAACCTGTGCTATCTCGGCTGCAATGAGGCTTTCGCCAGGGATGCCGGGAAGGCGCACCCGAAGGATGTGATTGGCAAGGACGACTATCAGCTGGCCTGGGCGAATCAGGCGCCGTCTTATCGTTCCGTCGACCTCGCCGTCATGGAGTCCGGCCTTCCCCGGCTGTCCTTCGAAGTAGTGCAGCCGAGATTGAAGGGCGAGCAGAGATTGTTGCGCATGTCGATGGTGCCGCTCAAGAACCAGGAAGACGACATCATCGGCGTGCTGGGGATGTACGAGGACATCACCGACGAGGCGCTGGCCGCCACGGAGGCGAAGCGGGCAAGCCCGCTTTCTTGACCAGCCGGGCCGGGACCCGCGCGCCTCCAGGGTCCGCTAGACCACTCCCGTTGCGCGCAGTGCCGCGATGTCTTTATCGCTGCGACCCAGTTCGCGCAACACCGCGTCGGTATCCTGCCCCAGTAGCGGCGGCGCCAGCCGATAATCGATCGGCGTGGCGGAGAAGCGGATCGGGTTGGCCACCTGCGGCGCGCCGCCGCCCGCGGCATGCGGCATCTCTACCCGCAGGCCGCGATGCAGCACCTGGGGATCGGCGAACACGCCGGCCAGATCGTTGATCGGGCCGCAAGGCACGGCGGCATTTTCCAGCAGGGCGATCCATTCGGCGGTGGTCTTCATCACCGTGGTCTGGCGCAGCAGCGGCAGCAGCTCGGCGCGATGCCTGACCCGCGCCGCGTTGGTGGCGAAGCGCTCGTCGCTGCTCCACTCGGCATGGCCGGCCAGTTCGCAGAAGCGCGCGAACTGGCCGTCGTTGCCGATGGCGAGGATCATGTCGCCGTCCGCGGTGGGAAAATCCTGGTAGGGCACGATGTTGGGATGTCCGTTGCCCATGCGCCGCGGCGCCTTGCCCGAGACCAGATAGTTCATCGCCTGGTTGGCCAGGCAGGCGACCTGCACGTCGAGCAGCGCAAGGTCGATGTGCTGGCCCTCACCGGTCTTCTCGCGATGCGCCAGCGCGGCCTGGATGGCGACCGTGGCGTAGAGGCCGGTGAGGATGTCGGTCAGCGCGACGCCGACTTTTTGCGGGCCCGCGCCTTCCTCGTCATCGGCGCGGCCGGTCACGCTCATCAGGCCGCCCATGCCCTGGATCAGGAAATCGTAGCCGGCACGCGCGGCGTAAGGCCCGTCCTGACCGAAGCCGGTGATCGAGCAATACACGAGTTTGGGATTAATCTTTGACAGGCTCGCATAGTCGAGGCCGTAGGCCTTGAGCCCGCCGACCTTGAAGTTCTCCAGCACCACGTCGGACTGCGCGGCGAGGTCCCTCACGATGGCCTGCCCCGCCGGCCGGGTGATGTCGACGCCGAGCGAGCGCTTGTTGCGATTGGTGCACAGAAAATAGGCTGCGTCGGTGGTCGGCCGGCCTTCACCGTCGGCCAGCCACGGCGGACCCCAGCCGCGCGTGTCGTCGCCGCCCTTGCCGTTCTCGCCGGGGCGCTCGATCTTGATCACGTCGGCGCCGAGGTCGCCCAGCAGCTGCGAGGCCCAGGGGCCGGCCAGCACGCGCGAGAGGTCGAGGACGCGGAGTCCGGCGAGCGCCCCGTCGGCCATTACGAGGCCTTGCCGAGCAGACTGTCCTTGAGGTCGTCCTGGATCGGCTTGTCGCCGAGCCAGATTTTCAGCAGGGCGCGGAAGAAGTCTTCGCCCGCGATGTCCTCGCCTTTCTTTTCGCCGTTGACCGTCAGGCGAACCGCGCCGCTGCCAAGCTCGGGCAGCCAGTCGAGATGAATCACCGCACCCTTGGTGACCGTGCCGATGCCGATCATGGTGGCCTTCAAGGTTTCGATGCGGGCGTTCAGCGCAACGATCTCGGCTTCGCTGTGGTTCTTGCGTATTCCGCTCGCCAGGGCGTCCGCGAAGGTCTCGCCTGAAGCGTCGCGCAGGAGCACCAGGCGAATGCGCTTGGCGCCTTTGGCCGTCAGCACCTCGGCTGTGGTCGCGGCTTTCTGCGGCAGATACAAGGCCATGGCATAGCCCTTGATGAACAGCACTTTGCGCAGTCCGGCGCCGTTGATCACCGTGTCGCCAGCGCCGACTTTCGCCTTGTCGTCGAATTTCACGTCGGCCACTTCGAGCGCGGCAAGCGCAGGCAGGGAAATGGCCAGGAGGAGGATGGCAAGCAGCTTGTTCATATGGGTGTGTCTCCTTGGGAGTGGGCAGTCTGCCGCCATCATAACGCCGCTGCAGGCATGCTATGGTTGCGCCATCGATCGGCGGGGAAAATGTCATGCGAAGAAGCTTGCTGAGTGCCGGATTGTTTCTGGCGGCCACGGTCAACGCTGCCGAACCGGTGCGCGATGTCGCCTCCGGCGCGGCCGATCGCGAAGCCGTGGCGGTGACCGTGTACAACGACGATCTGGCGCTGGTCAAGGAGCGCCGCCGGGTGGATTTGCCGGCGGGTCTGGCGCGCCTTTCGCTGCGCGAAGTGGCGGCGCAGATGCGCCCTGAAACGGCGCTGCTGCGCGCGGTTTCCGGCCAGCCTTTGAGCCTCGTCGAACAGAACTTCGATTTCGACTTGCTGACGCCGCAGAAGCTCTTGGAAAAATATGTCGGTCGCGAAGTGACGGTGATCCGTTCCCACCCGACCACCGGCGAGGAAAGGCGCGAGAAGGCCACGGTGCTGGCCGCCGGGCAGGCAGGTTACGCAAATGCGGTGCTGCGCTTTGCCGACCGCATCGAAACCGGCGTGCCCGGGCGGCTGGCATTCGACAGCGTGCCGGCCAACCTGCGCGATCGGCCGACGCTCTCGGTCCTGCTCGAAGCGGCTGGCGGCAAGCAGTCCGTCGAGCTTTCCTATCTCACCAGTGGCCTGTCATGGAAGGCGGACTACGTCGCCAATTTTTCGCCCGACGGGAAAAGTCTGGACCTCAACGGCTGGGTGACGCTGACCAATCGCAGCGGTGCCGGTTTCGACAACAGCACGCTGCAACTCGTGGCCGGCACGGTCAATCGCGTGCGTCAGCCGGACTCGCGGGTCTATGCCATGGCGGCGCCCGCACTGGCGCGAGCCAAGTCGCAGGAAGCGACGCAGGAGGCGCTGATGGATTACCACCTCTACAGCTTCGAGCGGCCGACCAGCATCGCCGACAACCAGACCAAGCAACTGGCCCTGCTTTCGGCCAGCACGGTGCCGGTGCGCCGCGAATACCTGCTGGCCGGCAACGAGGGCTACTACCGCGACCGCTATGCCATGGTCGGGCAGAAACTGAAGCCCGCGGTATTCCTGGAATTTGAAAACAGGGGCGGACAATTGGGCAAACCGCTGCCGGCCGGCATCGTGCGGGTCTACGCTCGCGACAGCAAGGGCGCGGCGCAATTCGTCGGCGAGGACCGCATCGCGCACACGGCGAAGAACGAAAAGCTGAAGCTGAGATTGGGCGAAGCCTTCGACATCACCGCCGAGCGCAAACAGACCAGCTACCGCAAGATCACCGACAACGTCGTCGAAACGGCTTACCGGATCGACCTGCGCAACGCCAAGGACGAGGCCGTGACGGTGCGCGTGCAGGAGCCGCTGCCCGGCGACTGGGAAATGCTGCAGGAAAGCCAGAAGCACACCAAGGAATCGTCGCGCGTGGCCTCGTGGAACGTGGCGATCCCGGCGGACGGCGCCGCGGTTCTGGAATACACCGTGCGCGTGCGCTGGTAAGGGAGACTATCGAATGGCGGCACCCTGCGGCGGCGACCCGCTCGTCTGCATCGAGTTTGCAGTCCTGACAATTGGAGAATTCCTCAAGGACTGGACCACCATGGCCATGCTGGTGCTGCTGCTCGGCCTTTTGCTCCGGGAGCGCGCCGATCGGCGGAAGGCGCGCGATGAGGCCTATGCCGCGCAGCTCGCGGCCTATGAAGAGAAACGACGCGAGGAAACTCAGCAGGCGCCAACCTGGGCGGTCAAGGACGACAGGACGGAGCAGCGCTAGCGCCTGAGTTATAAATCAGGTCAATTTTCCGCAGGGAAAGCGAGCAGCTCTTTGCGATTAGCCGCGAACTTCCCCATTGCCCAGCACGATCCACTTCTGCGAGGTGAGGCCTTCCAGCCCGACCGGGCCGCGGGCGTGGAACTTGTCGGTGGAAATGCCGATCTCGGCGCCGAGGCCGTACTCGAAGCCGTCGGCGAAGCGGGTTGAGGCATTGACCATCACCGAGGCCGAATCCACCTCGCGCAGGAAGCGCATCGCGTTGGTGTAGTTCTCCGTGACGATGGCGTCGGTGTGCTGCGAGGAGTACTTGTTGATGTGGGCGATCGCTTCGCCGACATCGGCCACCACCTTGACCGAGATGATCGCGGCCAGGTATTCGGCGTAATAGTCTTCCTCGGTGGCCGCGGCTGCCTGCGGCACCAGCTTGCGCGTTTCCGCGCAGCCGCGGATTTCGACGCCGCGCGCGGTGAGCATCTCGCAAAGAGTCGGCGCCAGCGACACGGCGACGGAGCGGGCGATCAGCAGGGACTCGGCCGTGTTGCAGGTGCCCAGGCGCTGCGTCTTGGAGTTTTCGAGGATGGCGAGGGCCTTGGCGGCATCGGCCGCGTCATCGACATAGACGTGGCAGTTGCCGTCGAGATGCTTGATCACCGGCACCCGCGCTTCCTTTGAGATGCGCTCGATCAGCCCCTTGCCGCCGCGCGGAACGATCACATCGACATACTCGGGCATGGCGACCAGGTGGCCGACGGCCTCGCGGTCGGTGGTCTCGATCACCTGCACCGCCGTTTCCGGGAGACCGGCGGCGGCGAGACCGGCGCGCACGCAGCCGGCGATGGCCTGGTTGGCGCGCAATGCCTCTTTGCCGCCGCGCAGGATTGCGGCGTTGCCCGATTTCAGGCACAGCGCCGCGGCGTCCGCCGTGACGTTCGGCCGCGCCTCGTAGATGATGCCGACCACGCCGAGCGGGACGCGCATCTTGCCGACCTGGATGCCGGAGGGGCGGCGCTTCATGTCCGTGATTTCGCCGATCGGGTCGGGCAGCGCGGCGACCTGTTCCAGCCCCTGCGCCATGGCTTCGACGCTCTTTTCCGTCAGCGTCAGGCGGTCGATCAGCGCCGCGTCGAGGCCGTTGGCGCGCGCTTCGTCGACGTCGGCCGCGTTGGCCGCAAGCAGTTCGCCACGGTGTTCGCGGATCGCGGCTGCCATGGCCAGCAGCGCCGCGTTCTTGGCGCCGGTCGAAGCACGGGCCATGGCGCGCGACGCGTCGCGGGCGTTGCGGCCGACTTGCTGCATGTAGGTCTTTACATCCATTACCGTGTCCTCGGTTGCGTCAAACGCAGCGCCAGCTGGAGAAACTCGTCCCAGATGTCGCCGCGCGCAAGACCCTTGATGATGCGGTCAATCTTCGCCGCATGCAAGAGTGCGGCCATCCTGAGGTTCGCCGCGCCGGCTCGCGCCTCGGTGGCCAGCGCCCAGAGCACCAGCGGCGGCGCGGCGTCTTCGGCCTTGAGGCCTTCCAGTGTGCGCGCGGCGCGCACCGTGTCGCGGGCCTTGAGGGCGTCGCGCAAATCGGACACATCGTAGCGGGCGACGTTCATCACGGCGGCCTCGATCTGCGCCAGCGAAATCTCGCCGGGCGGATGGAGCAGGCCGAGCTTCTGGATTTCCTGATGCGCGGCCAGCAGGTTGCCTTCGACGTGGGCGGCGATGAATTCCAGCGCGGCCTTGGGCGCGCTTTGCTTCTGCCGCGCCATGCGTTCGGCGATCCATTGCGGCAGGCGTGCCGCCGGCGGTGCGTTGCATTCGATGACGACGCCGGCATTCGACAGGGCGGTGACCCAGGCGGCCTTCCTCGCCGCCCAGTCGAGCTCGGGCAGCGTGATCAGGGTGACGATGCCGGGGCCCATGGCACCCGTGGTCGAGACGTAGCGCTGCAGCGCCTCGCTGCCTTCGCGTCCCGGCTTGCCGGACGGAATGCGCAGATCGACCAGCTTGCTGCCGCCGAACAGCGACATGTTGCCGCTGGCCAGAAAGAGCTCGTCCCACTTGAAGCTGGTGCCGACGATAATGACTTCGCGCTCCTCGAAGCCCTGCTTGCGGGCTGCGGCGCGGATGGCGTCGCCGGCCTCGATCACCAGCAGGGGTTCGTCGCCGTGGAGCAGGTACAGCGGTGCCAGCGGCTTATCAAGCTGCGCAAGATGCGCCGCGAGTTGGTCGGGCCGCAGCTGCATGAAACTTACTCGGTCTTGGCCGGCTGCAGTTTCGCTGCCGCGAGGCGCCGCATCAACTGCTGCACCAGATCGTTCTCCATGTCGCGCTGGAGCAGGGCTTCCTCGGACTCCTTGGACAGCACCAGGTCGTCGCTGAAGGTGATGTCGCGGCGCAGCGTGATGGTGCTGGGCGGGATGTACTCGGTGGCGGCGACCGCAGGGCGCACGTCCGTGTATTTGACCTGCGGCTCCGGCGCGCCAGGCACGACGTTGGCATTGACCTTGAAGCTGAAGGTCCGCACCAGCTGGTATTCGCGGGCACGACCGGCGGCGTTGAGCGAAAGGATGTTCTTCTGGCTCGTGTCGCCCAGCACCGTCAGGACGGCGTCCGCTTCCCTGAGGTCGCTGACCACCCGCGTTCCAGGCGACGATGCCTCGATGTTGCGCTTGAGCAGGGCATAGAACCCGGACGTCGGCGGCAGCGAGAGGGCGATGGTGGCGAACGGCAGCTTGTAGCCGGGAAGCGCTTCGCTGCCGCGCAGCTTGAAGCCGCACGCGCTCAATGCGCCGATCAGCAGCAGGATGACGGATAGTTTGGCGGCGCGCATGCGGACTCCTCAGACGACGATGTTGACCAGGCGGCCGGGAACGACGACGACTTTTTTCGCGGCCTTGCCTTCCATGAACTTCTGCGCCGCTTCGGAAGCCAGCGCCACGCCTTCGATCGCCGTCCTGTCAGCGCCGACTTTCACGCGGATGTTGCCGCGATGCTTGCCGTTGACCTGCAGCACCAGCTCTTCCTCGTCCTGCACCAGCGCGGCGGCCAGCGGCTCGGGCCACGGCGCGGCGAGGATGTCGGCGCCATAGCCGAGCTCGATCCACAAGGCGTGGCAGATGTGCGGCGTGATCGGCGAGAGAATGCGCAGCAGGATGCCGAAGCATTCCGCGACCAAGGCGTCGCGGCCGTTCTCGTCCGGAGCCTTCTCCAGGCTGTTGAGCATTTTCATCGCCGCCGAGGCGACGGTGTTGAACTGGAACTTGCCCAGGTCGTAATTGGCCTGTTTGAGCAGCAAATGAATTTCGCGGCGCACGGCGGCGAGAGACTCCGGCAGCTTTTCCGGCATCGCCGCCTGCACCTTGACCGCCGCGTGCGAGCCGTGACCGAAGGCCCAGACGCGGCGCAGGAAGCGGTAGGCGCCCTCGACGCCCGAGTCCGACCATTCCAGCGTCTGTTCCGGCGGCGAGGCGAACATCATGAAGAAGCGCGCGGTGTCGGCGCCGAATTCGTCGATCAGCGACTGCGGGTCGACGCCGTTGCGCTTGGATTTCGACATGGTGCCGACGCCGCCGTAATCGACCGGCTGGCCGTCGGCCTTCGACGTGGCGCCGACGACATGGCCGCCCTCGTCGCGCTTGAGATCGACTTCCTCGGGGGCGAAGTACTCGATGCCGCCCTTGTCGGTGCGGCGCGAGAAAATATGGTTCAGCACCATGCCTTGGGTCAGCAGGTTGGCGAAGGGTTCGTCGTACTTGACCAGCCCCAGGTCGCGCATCACCTTGGTCCACAAGCGCGAGTAGAGCAGGTGCAGGATCGCGTGCTCGATGCCGCCGATGTACTGGTCGACCGGCATCCAGTAGTTGGTGCCGGCATCGACCATCGCCGAGTTTGCCGCGCGCGCCGTGGGATCGACGCAGTAGCGCGCGTAGTACCACGACGAGTCGACGAAGGTGTCCATCGTGTCGGTTTCGCGCTTGGCCGGCTTGCCGCATTGGGGGCAGGCGCAGTCGACGAAGTCGGCGCGCTTCGCCAGCGGATTGCCCGAGCCGTCGGGCACGCAGTCTTCGGGCAGCTTCACCGGCAACTGGTCGTCGGGCACCGGCACCGTGCCGCAGGCGTCGCAATGGATCAGCGGAATCGGACAGCCCCAGTAGCGCTGCCGCGACACGCCCCAGTCGCGCAGGCGGTATTGCACCTGGGTCGCGCCGAGGTCACGGGCCGCGAGATCGACGGCGATGGCCGCGGTGGCGGCCTCAAGGCCCAGCCCGTCGTACTTGCCGGAGTTCACGCACTTGCCGCGCTGCTTGTCTGCATACCACTCCTGCCAGCCGTCGAGCGAGAAAGTCTCGCCTTCGACCGCGATCACCTGTTTGATCGCCAGGCCGTATTTCTTGGCAAACTCGAAGTCGCGTTCGTCATGCGCGGGCACGGCCATCACGGCGCCTTCGCCGTAGCTCATCAGCACGTAATTGCCGACCCAGACTTCGACCTTCTCTCCGGTCAGCGGATGGTCGACAAAGATGCCGGTCGGCATGCCCTTCTTTTCCATGGTCGCCATGTCGGCTTCCATGACCGAGCCGTGCTTGCATTCGTCGATGAAGGCGGCCAGCTTGGGATTGTTCTTCGCGGCGTGGGTCGCCAGCGGATGTTCGGCGGCGACGGCGCAGAAGGTGACGCCCATGATGGTGTCGGCACGGGTGGTAAACACCCACAACTTCTCCTGCTTGCCGTCGAGTTCGTAGGGGAAGGCGAAGCGCACGCCGGTGCTCTTGCCGATCCAGTTGGCCTGCATGGTCTTGACCCGCTCCGGCCAGCCCGGTAGCGTGTCGAGCGCCGAGAGCAACTCATCGGCGTA
>JBAZOF010000004.1:0-34874 GCA_041648855.1 Sulfuritalea sp.
GGTCGAGACCGGTGATCAATTCGGTCACCGGATGTTCGACCTGCAGGCGCGTATTCATCTCGAGGAAGTAGAAGCTCTTGTCCTTGCCGACGACGAACTCGACGGTACCCGCGCTCTGGTAGTTCACCGCCTTCGCCAGCGCCACCGCCTGCTCGCCCATGGCCTTGCGCGTCGCCGGATCGATGAAGGAGGACGGCGCCTCTTCGATGACCTTCTGGTGACGGCGCTGCAGCGAGCATTCGCGCTCCCAGAGGTAGATCGTGTTGCCGTGGGCATCGCCAATCAGCTGAATCTCGATGTGGCGCGGCTCTTCGACAAATTTCTCGACGAAGATGCGGTCGTCGCCAAAAGCATTTTTCGCTTCGGTCCGGCAGGCGATGAAACCTTCGTGGGCTTCCTTGGCGTTGTGCGCGACGCGCAGGCCCTTGCCGCCGCCGCCGGCGGATGCCTTGATCATCACCGGGTAGCCGATGCCCTTGGCGATCTCCACCGCCTGCTCGGGCGTGTCGATGGCCTCGTTGTGGCCAGGGATTGTGTTGACCCTGGCTTCGAGCGCCAGCTTCTTCGAGGCGATCTTGTCGCCCATCGCGGCCATCGAATAATGCTTGGGGCCGATGAAAATGATGCCGCTCTCTTCCAGGCGGCGCGAGAACTCCGGGTTCTCCGAAAGGAAGCCGTAACCGGGATGAACGGCCTCGGCGCCGGTCTGCTTGCACGCGGCAATGATCTTGTCGATCATCAGATAGGATTCCTTCGACGGCGGCGGGCCGATGCAGACAGCCTCGTCGGCCAATCCGACATGGCGCGCATCCTTGTCGGCTTCGGAATACACCGCGACGGTGGCAATGCCCATCCTGCGGGCGGTCTTGATGACGCGGCACGCGATCTCGCCTCTATTCGCAATCAGTATCTTCTTGAACATTATTTCTCTCCGACGCTTACAGCGGAATATTGCCGTGCTTGCGCCACGGATTCTTGATGTCCTTGTTTCTCAGCATCGCCAGGCTGCGGCAGATGCGCTTGCGGGTTTCGTTGGGCATGATCACGTCGTCGATGAAGCCGCGTGCGCCGGCGACAAAGGGATTGGCGAACTTGGCCTTGTATTCGGCCTCGCGTGCCGCGACCTTGACCGGGTCGCCCTTCTCTTCGCGGAAGATGATCTCGACCGCGCCCTTCGGCCCCATGACGGCAATTTCCGCGGACGGCCAGGCGAAGTTGACGTCGCCGCGCAGGTGCTTCGAGGCCATCACGTCGTAGGCTCCGCCATAGGCCTTGCGCGTGATCAGCGTCACTTTCGGCACCGTGCACTCGGCGTAGGCATACAGCAGCTTGGCGCCGTGCTTGATGATGCCGCCGTATTCCTGCGCCGTGCCCGGCATGAAGCCGGGAACATCGACCAGGGTAATGATCGGGATGTTGAAGGCATCGCAGAAACGCACGAAGCGACCCGCCTTGATCGAGGACTTGATGTCGAGGCAGCCCGCCAGCACCATCGGCTGGTTGGCGACGATGCCCACCGTCTGGCCCTCCATGCGGGCGAAGCCGATCACGATGTTTTTCGCGTGGTCGGGCTGGATCTCGAAGAAGTCGGTGTCATCGACCATCTTGAGAATCAGTTCCTTCATGTCGTAGGCCTTGTTGGCGCTGTCCGGCACCAGCGTGTCGAGGGAGAAGTCGAGGCGATCGGCCGGGTCGGTGGTCTGCCTGACCGGCGGCTTCTCCTTGTTGTTGAGCGGCAAATAGTTGAAGAAGCGGCGCAGCATCAGCAGTGCGTCGACGTCGTCCTCGAACGCCAGGTCGGCGACGCCGGATTTGCTCGAGTGCGTCACCGCGCCGCCGAGTTCCTCGGCCGTGACCTCTTCGTGTGTCACCGTCTTCACCACTTCGGGACCGGTGACGAACATGTAGGAAGAATCCTTCACCATGAAGATGAAGTCGGTCATCGCCGGGCTGTACACCGCACCGCCGGCGCAGGGACCCATGATCATCGAGATCTGCGGGATCACGCCGGAGGCCATGACGTTTCGCTGGAATACGTCGGCATAACCGCCGAGCGCCGCGACGCCTTCCTGGATCCGCGCGCCGCCCGAATCGTTGAGGCCAATTACCGGGCAGCCGACCTTCAGCGCGTGATCCATGATCTTGCAGATCTTCTCGGCATGCGCCTCCGACAGCGCACCGCCGAACACAGTGAAGTCCTGCGAGAAGACGAACACCATGCGGCCGTTGATGGTGCCGTAGCCGGTGACCACGCCGTCGCCCGGAGTGTGGCTGTCGCCCATGCCGAAATCGACGCAGCGATGCTCCTTGAACATATCCCATTCTTCGAAGGTGCCGTCGTCCAGCAGCATCTCGATGCGTTCGCGTGCAGTCAGCTTGCCTTTGGCGTGCTGGGCGTCGATGCGCTTCTGGCCGCCGCCCAGGGCCGCCCTGCCGCGCTTTTCGTCCAACTGGTGAATGATGTCGTGCATGCGAAACCTCCGATCGAACAAACTAGAAATAGCGGCTGACCAGCCCCAGCAGGCGCTGTGCTGCGGCCGCCGGCGTGGTCGTGCCGGCTTCAACGGAATCTGAAAGATTGGCCAGCGCGGCCTGCACGCCGGGATGCTCGCGAAAGCGGCTGCGCAAGCCCGAGTCGATTTGCTGCCACATCCATGCCAGGGACTGATGGCGGCGCTTCGCGTCGAATTCCCCGCTGGCAGTCAGCGTGCTCCTGAATTTTTCAACGACCTGCCAGAATTCGGCAAGGCCTTCCTTGCGCATGGCCGAAAGCGTCAGCACCGGCGGCTGCCAGTTGGCCGAAGCCGGATGCAGCATCGACAAGGCCGAGCGCATTTGCGCGGCGGCAAGCTGCGCCGCCTGCGGATCGAGATCCGCCTTGTTGAACACCACCAGGTCGGCGAGCTCCATGATGCCCTTCTTGATTGCCTGCAAATCGTCGCCGGCGTTGGGCAACTGCAGCAGGACGAAGATATCGGTCATGCCGGCGACGGCGGTTTCGGACTGGCCGACACCCACGGTTTCGACAATGATGATGTCGTAGCCGGCGGCCTCGCACAGAAGCACGGCCTCGCGCGTGTGCTCGGCGACGCCGCCGAGGCTGCCCGACGAAGGCGATGGCCGAATGAAGGCCTCCATGCGCTGCGAGAGGCTTTCCATGCGGGTCTTGTCGCCGAGTATCGAGCCGCCATGCACGGTCGATGAAGGATCAACGGCGAGAACGGCGACGCGATGACCACGCTCTATCAGGAACGTGCCCAGGGCTTCGATGAAGGTGGACTTGCCCACCCCAGGCACGCCGGAGATGCCGAGGCGCAGCGAGCGGCCGCTGTGCGGCAGGACGGCGTCGAGGAGTCTTTGCGCCCGTTGCCGATGGACGGGATGCGTCGACTCCACCAGCGTGATGGCCTTGGCCAGCGCACGCCGGTTGCCGGCCAGCAGGTCGGCGACCAGCGGCGCATCCACGTCGGACTGGCCCAGTTCGGGCGTCGGCTGCATTTTCAGATCAGGCGCTGGCCGGCAGGTGGGCGGCGCGAATGGCGCGCAGCACTTCATGCGCGCATTGCGGAATCGGCGTGCCGGGGCCGAAGATCCCCGCCGCGCCGTCCTTGTACAACTGATCGTAGTCCTGCGCCGGAATCACGCCGCCGACGAAGACGACGATATCGGCACCGCCCTGATCACGCAGCGCCTTGATCAGCGCCGGCACCAGCGTCTTGTGTCCGGCCGCCAGCGTCGAGATGCCGATCGCATGGACGTCGTTTTCCACGGCCTGGCGTGCCGCTTCCTCAGGCGTCTGGAACAGCGGCCCGACATCGACGTCGAAGCCGAGGTCGGCGAATGCCGTGGCGACCACCTTGGCGCCGCGGTCGTGACCGTCCTGACCCAGCTTGGCGATCATGATGCGCGGCCGGCGCCCTTCTGCGGCCGCAAAGTTGTCGATCAAGTCGCGGATATCCTGCATGGTTCCGTCCTCGCCAAAGGCCGCACTATAGACGCCCGACACGGTCTGGGTGGTGGCGCGATGGCGGCCATAGACTGCTTCAAGTGCGTCCGAAATTTCGCCGACTGTAGCACGCAGCCGGCTGGCCTTGATCGCCAGATCGAGCAGGTTGCCGCTACCTGCCTTTGCCGCGCCGGTGAGCGCCGCCAGAGCCGACTGAACTGCGGCGCTGTCGCGCGTGGCGCGAATTTGCTTCAGGCGCGCGATCTGTGCGTCGCGCACGGCATGGTTGTCCACATCGCGCGTTTCGATCGGCGCTTCTTCCTTGAGCTTGTACTTGTTGACGCCGACGATGACGTCCTTGCCGGAGTCGATACGGGCCTGCTTTTCGGCGGCGCATTTCTCGATCTGCAGCTTGGCCCAGCCGCTTTGTACGGCTTGGGTCATGCCGCCCATCTTGTCGACGTCCTCGATGATGCGCCAGGCTTCGTCGGCGATGTCCTGCGTCAGCTTTTCCATCATGTAGCTGCCGGCCCAGGGGTCGATGACGCTGGTGATGTGGGTTTCTTCCTGGATGATGAGCTGGGTATTGCGCGCGATGCGAGCCGAAAATTCGGTCGGCAGCGCGATGGCTTCGTCGAGCGAATTGGTGTGCAGCGACTGCGTGCCGCCGAACACCGCGGCCATGGCTTCGACTGTCGTGCGCACCACATTGTTGTATGGGTCCTGCTCGGTCAGCGACCAGCCCGAAGTCTGGCAGTGGGTGCGCAGCATCATCGACTTCGGGTTCTTCGGCTTGAACTCGCTCATGATGCGCCACCACAGGAGGCGCGCCGCGCGCATCTTGGCGATCTCGAGATAGAAGTTCATGCCGATGGCCCAGAAGAAGGACAGCCGCCCGGCGAAAGCATCGACGTCCATGCCCGAGGCCAGCGCGGTCTTCACGTACTCGCGGCCGTCGGCCAGCGTGAAGGCCAGTTCCAGCGCCTGCGTCGCGCCGGCTTCCTGCATGTGATAGCCAGAGATAGAGATCGAGTTGAACTTCGGCATGTGCTGCGCCGTGTAGCCGATGATGTCGGCAATGATGCGCATCGAAGGCTCGGGTGGGTAGATGTAGGTGTTGCGGACCATGAACTCCTTGAGGATGTCGTTCTGGATGGTGCCGCTCAACTGTTCCTGGGAAACGCCCTGCTCCTCGGCGGCAACCACGTAGCCGGCGAGGATCGGCAGTACGGCGCCGTTCATGGTCATCGATACCGAGACCTTGTCGAGTGGAATGCCGTCGAACAGGATCTTCATGTCCTCCACCGAGTCGATCGCCACGCCGGCCTTGCCGACATCGCCCGTCACGCGCGGATGGTCGGAGTCGTAGCCGCGATGCGTGGCGAGATCGAATGCGACCGAGACACCCTGACCGCCGGCGGCCAGCGCCTGGCGGTAAAACTCGTTGGACGCCTCGGCGGTGGAGAAGCCGGCGTACTGACGGATGGTCCAGGGCCGTACCGCGTACATGGTGGCCTGCGGCCCGCGCAGAAAAGGCGCAAAGCCCGGCAGGGTGTCCGCGTAGGGCAGGCCCTCGACATCGGCCTTGGTGTAGAGCGGCTTGACGGTCAGGCCTTCCGGGGTGATCCAGTTCAGCCGCGCAACATCACCGTCGGGGGCCGACTTGGCAGCCGCCTTGGTCCAGGCCTCGATCGAGGGAATGCCGACTTCGGGTGCCTTGCTCATGTCTCTTCCTTTTTGAGGCGCTTGACTTCCTGACGAGGAGCCATGATACTGCATCCATAATTATGAATGCAAGACCGTCGTCACACATTCTTACCGCACCCGCCTTGTATGAACAGGTGGCCGAGCGCCTGCGCAGCCGCATTTTCGCGCATGAGCTGCCGCCCGGGGGCTGGATCGACGAGCAAGCGCTCGCCTTGGAGTATGGCATCAGCCGCACGCCGCTGCGCGAAGCGCTGAAAGTGCTCGCCGCCGAAGGCTTGGTCGTGCTCAAGCCACGCCGCGGCTGCTATGTGACCCAGTTGTCGGAACAGGACATCGACGAGGTCTTCCCCGTGATGGCTTTGCTCGAAGGACGGGTCGCCGCGGAGGCGGCGCGCCGTGCCACCAGCGCCGACTTTGCCCGGCTCGCCGCAATTCACGCGGAGCTCGAGCGGCATGCGACCGCCAATGATGCCGACCGCTTCTTCGAGACCAACCAGCGCTTCCACACCGCCTTGCAGGAAATTGCCGGCAACCGCTATCTCGCGCAATTGATCGACGATGCGCGCAAGGTCATCAAGCTTACCCGCCGTGATTCCTTGCGGCTCGAGGGTCGACTGAAGCAATCGCTGGCAGAACATCGCGAAATCCTCGAAGCCTTGCGCCTGAAGGATTCAGCCTTGGCGGGGCAGCGCATGCACGACCATCTGCTTTCCGGCCGCGCCGCGCTGGCGCGACTGGCCACCACCCCGAGCTGATCTGCCAGCCAGCGCTGCCGATCATCGGACGCGGCAGCATGCTTCGCATGTACGGCACCCGCGGTAACATCCCTCTGATGGGCGCCCACCCGATCAACCCACTCTCGTCATGACACTGCTGCTCGATGCCCTCGACCGAGTGCTGAAGGAGCCCCAGTGTGCCCAGCGCTGGCACAACCTGCTGGCAATCTGGCATGGAACCGCCGACCAGGCCGCACGGCGGTCGGCGCTCGACGTGCTCGAAGGCCTGCCAAACGATGATATGCGCAACGATGTCCTGCGACTGACATTCCTTGCCGGTGCCACCGGCGAATCCCGCTTCGAAAACGCGGCCGCGACGCGGGCCATGGCGGCAGAGCCGAACGAGCCGGACCGCCTGGCCGCGCTGATGGCCTACCAGTGGCTGAGCTCATTGCAGAATCTCGAGGAACGGTCCGCCTTCGTCGCCGCCCTGACCGCCGGGCATGTGCCCGAAATGGCCAAGCGCCTGATGCAGGACGCCGCCCGACTGATCCCGCCGGGCTTTGCGCCGCGCGCGGCGGACAAGATTCAGCGCGTGGCGGTAGTCGCTCCGTACATCGGGCATCAGTTCCACACACCCAGCGTGATGGCCGTTGAACAGTGCGCCGTTCTCGCGCGCGAAGGCCTCCAGGTGCGCATATTTTCGGCGCAGGAACTCAGGCCGCCCGACGCAGCGCTGTTTCGCGGGGACGGGCAGGAGCTCGTGTTGCCAACCCTGGACGCAAAGGCGTGGGCGCACATCCTGCCGGCCGGCGTCGGCATGACGATCAGCGACGCCCGCTTCAGCCTGCCGGGACGCTGGCGAAACCTGATGCCCGTGCTGACCGAGTTCAATCCCGATGTCGTGCTCCTGGTCGGGCTCTATTCGCCGCTCGCAGCGGCTTTGTATGCTGTCCGCCCGGTCGTCGGCATCAGCGTCAACAGCGTCGCGCCAATCGGCCCGCTGGACGTCTGGCTTACAGCCGATCCGGACGCAGATCGCAAGGAAGCCTGGGGAGGAATCTTCCCGCCCGCGCTGCCGATCTTTCACCCCTGGCGCGTGCGGCGCTCGCGAAAGCCTATCGACGTCACCCGCGCACAGCTCGGTATCGACGAGGCGGCCGTAATCTGGATTACGGCGGGCTTCCGTCTCGAACGCGAAGTAAAAGCAGAGTGGGCGAACCGGATGCTGCAGCTGATGTCGGCCCATCCCCGTGTCGTCTGGCTCCTGGTAGGAGGTGAGGGGAATCTACCGGAAGCGTTGAGGCAGGCGCCGCCGGGCCGCGTGCGGGCGCTGGCCACCCGCAATGACCTGCCTGGCATATTGCGCTGCTCGGATATCTACGTGAATCCGCCACGCATGGGCGGCGGATTCAGCGTCGCAGAAGCCATGGCCGAGGGCCTGGCGGTGACGGCCTTCGCCGCGTCCGATGGCGGCGACAAGGTGGGCGAACTGGCCCTGACGGACATGGACTCCTACATGGAGCGCCTGGCGGCCCTGACCGAAAGCCCCGAGTTGCGAGCCGACACGGGCGCAAGCCTGCGCCAGCGCTTCAATGAACGATTCGACATCGAGGCCTCGGGCCCCGCACTGCTGGCTGCTTGCCGGCAGGCGTCGACTCTCGCCGGAGCGCGGCTTACAAAGTCTTCTTGAACTTCGCGGGGATTCCCAGCACCAGCACACCGTCGGGCACATCCTCGGTCGCTACGGCGCCGGCTCCTACAAATGCGCCATCGCCAATCACCAGCCGCTCCAGCAAGGTTGCGCCGATGGCCACCGTAACGCCGCAGCCGATCCGCGACAAGCCGCCCAGATTGGCGCCCGGCTGGATCCGGGAATAGGATCCGATGTGCGTGTCATGGCCGATGGTGACACCGCGATTGACGAAGACATGGTCGCCGAGGCAGGCGCCGGGGCCGATCACGCTGTTGGCGCCGACGAAGACGCCCTGACCCAGCTTCGCCAGCGGCGATACATAGGCAGTGGGATGGATCAGCCGGTGGTAGCGAAGGCTGAAGCGTCGCTCGATCTCCGCCGCCAGGTTGGCTCGGGTCGGCGTCGTCGGGCCCAGCAGGTATAACTCATCGACAGCGGGCTGAAAATCATCCAGCATTTGCACCTGCGGTGCCTCGCACAGGCCCTTCAACGCCGCAATGCGCGCAGCCAATGGAATGTCCCGTTCGCCGGCGGATTCCGGCAAGTGCAGCACCACCTTGGCGGGATGCAGGCCATTGCCCAGCGCACAGTCGAAGATGTCGGAAACGATGTTACTGGCGCCAAAGATCACCAACTGGCGGGGAACGGCTCTGGTCTTGGTCTTGGTCATGGCCTTGGCGCCAGTCCCAGCCTGCGGCGCACCTGGCCCGGACTCGCCAGAGGCCTCCCAATGGCCGCCGCCTGGGCCGCTACCCGTTCCACCAGTTGCAGGTTGGTGGCGAGCAGAGTGCGAGCGTCGTCGAACCAAAGATTGTCCTCCAGCCCCGTGCGCACGCCATGGCCGACGACGACGCCGAGGGCATTGGCGGCCGCCTGATGGCGGCCGATGCCGGCCACCGACCAGACCGACTGCGGCGGCAGGTCTGCCACCAAGGTTCCCAGATGCAGCAGGCTGGCCTGCGCGGAGGAGGGGTTGCCGAGCAGGATGTTGAAATAGAACGGCGGCTCGATCAGGCCCTTGTCGATCAGGATCTTGGCGAAATTCACCATGCCCAGATCGAACACTTCCAGTTCCGGCCGGATGCCCCGCTCTTTCATGAGCGCGGCGAGCCGCATCACCGTCTCTGGAGCGCTGATGCTGGCCTCAGCACTGAAGTTCAGCGATCCCAAAGTCAGGCTCGCCATATCCGGCTTTTGCTCACCTTCGAGAGTCAGGCTGGCGCCGCGCAATTCCACCTCGGAGGCGCGTCGTCCGCTGGTCGTGGTGACGATGATCGCATCGGGGGCACGTCGCCGAACGGCGGCAACCAGTTCGCCGAACACCTCGCGCGAGCAACTGGGGGATCCGTCGGCAGCCCGCGCATGGAGATGCAGCATGCTCGCCCCGGCGGCGCAGCAGCGCGCGCAGTCCACCGCCACTTCCTCGGCCGTCATCGGCACGTGAGGCGTTTGATCGCGCGTCGGCACCAGACCGGTGGGTGCAAGATTGATTATCAGTGGATCCATGGGTGAGGAACACGAACAGGCGATAGAAGCATTCTGCCACGGCCACTTCTGCATGCTGCGCTTCCTGCTCCAGGTTCTGCCTTTCCCAGATCGAGCCCATCAAATTGCGAATTCCCTGCACGCTCACTCTGAACCCGGTTCGCGCAATCCAGGCAGCGAATCGAGATCAAATTCGAGTACGGTCCACTGCCCGACGTCGGGCGAACCGAAAGTATGGCGCTTGGGCACTGTGCCGACAATGCGGTGCCCCCGCCCGACGAGCCACTGTATGGTTTCGGGACGATCGGATTCGCTGCGGACGGTCCGCACGCCGCGCACGAACATTTCGCGGCGCACCGCCAAGGCCAACTTGTCGCCGACTCCCCGGCCGTGATAGGCAGGATCAACGCCGAGACTGGCGCCCTCGGCGAGAACCGGTGAATGCTGAATAAAGCTGCAAACACCGACAATCCGGTCGCCGTCGAGCGCAACATAGGTATTGTCAGCGATGATTTCCGTGCGCTCCGGAACGGGCACTTCACGCGAGGGCGCGACTGGCGCAATGTTCCAGTGCGCGAGCAGCGTCATCACGTGCATGAAGTCGGACGGCTGCATTCTGCGAATCTCGATGGCCATGGCGGCGACCTCAGGCGACGGGCTCATCGTCCGCCGCAACCAGCGAAACGATGTCCTCATGCTTCATCCCGGGTGACCTCGCGATGTCGGGGACCGGCGTCAGCGTCACGGCAAACGGAAACCCCAGCGCATCATGGATGGCTGCGATCAGGGCACGTTCTTCGTCCGGCTGCAATGTGCGTTCGGCGACGAAACGCGCTTCGACCGTCCCGCGCGTGTGCTGGATGATCTGCAGCTGGCGGATCGTGGCATCGGCGTAACGCATTACGGGAAAACTCGGCCAGTAGCGCCGGCCATCGGGCAGCGCCAGCATGTTGCGGCTGCGGCCGAGAATGCGCGTGAGCACCGGCAACCCGCGGCCGCAGTCGCACGGCTCGCCTACTTCGGCGTAGTCATTGAGCGCATAACGGATCAGCGGCATCGCGAAATTGTGCAGCGTGGTGACGACGACGCGCCCGATCGTACCGGGAGTGCATAGCCGGCCGGCATCGTCCAGGATCTCGATCAGCAGATGCTCCGATTGAAGATGGTAATGCTCATGCTCGGGGCATTGCAGCGCGATGTAACCGACTTCCTCCGCACTGTAAACGTCAGCCACGCTGACGTCCCACGCTTCGCGGCATAGCGCCCGCAGGTCTTGGGGCAGCGTTTCACCGAAGCTGCGCACCTGGCGCAACAGGGGTAGCTTGACGCCTTCCCTGAGCGATAGCCTCGCCAGCTCGCGCAAGTTGGTCGGGTGACTTAACAGGTAATCGGGATTGTGCTGCTGCAACCACTTCAGTTGCTGCGCCGGATCGGTACGGATGTTGAGCAGCGCACCCGGGCCGGTGACGAAGAGGGCATCGGTAGCAGGCCCCCATCCGCGCAGTTCGATGTCATCGACACGGCTGCGGATCGCGCACAACTTGCCGGCAAAATCACGCCGGTGCCAAAGATGATCGCGCAGCGTCTGCGCGAGCCAGAACGTCGTGTCGAGTTGGGTACCTAACACGCGCAGCGGTTCGCCGCTGGAGCCGCTGGTCTTGTGTTCGACCCGTTGGCCATGTCCGGGCGGCAGTGCTTGCGATACCAGCGCCGCACCTTGCGTCTGGATATCGCGCCGCGTAAGCAATGGCAAGCGTGCGAACGCGGCGGGATCGATGTCGTGGGCCGGGTCGATGCCAGCCGCGCCGAGTCGTTCGCGGTGGAACGGCACGGTTTGCGCGGCGTGCGCGAGCACTTCTCGCAGTTGCCTGAATTGCTTCGCTTCGAGCGTAGCCGGTGGCCACCACTGGCTACGTTCGAATTGATACTGCAGTGCGAGCAGTGCGGCGCCTTCGGGCGAAGGGATGCCAGGCCAGTTAACACCCGAAACCGCGCTTTTCAGCTCGTAGTTGGCTGCGATCCCCATGTCTCGGCATAGTATAGCCAAACACTACCTTGGCGCGATGATGGAACGAGCATATCGGTTCCAGGCTGACCGAGCGGCACGCCCGCGACCCCGCAGTCAATCAATAAAAGCTGCTTTCCGGCACTGCAAGGGCACGAAGAGGGTTCAAACTCCGCTCTCGCGCAACCACACCAGCAGCCGCTTCCAGCCGTCCTCCGCAGCGTCCTTGCGATAACTCGGACGGTAGTCCGCATGGAAGGCATGCGGGGCATCCGGATAGACATGAATCTGCGACTTGCTGCCGGCCTTCTTCAGCGCCGCCTGCATCGAATCTACATCCTCCAGCGGAATTCCCTGGTCCTTTCCGCCGTACAGACCGAGTACCGGCGCCTTGACCTGCGCTGCCAGGTCGAGCGGATACTTCGGCGTGCGGTCGTTGATCTCGCCGTCAAGCCTGCCGTACCATGCCACACCGGCCTTGAGCGCAGGATTGTGCGCGGCGTAGAGCCAGGTGATGCGTCCGCCCCAGCAGAAGCCGGTAATCGCCAGACGGGCCGCGTCGCCGCCGTTCTTTCCGGCCCAGGTCACGCAGGCGTCGAGGTCGGCCAAAACGCCTGCATCCGGCGTTTTGGCGATGATGGTGGAAAGGATGTCGGGAACACTGGCGATCTTGCGCGGATCGCCGTAGCGCGCGAAAAGCTCAGGTGCGATAGCCAGGTAGCCCTGTTTGGCCAGGCGCCGGCAGACATCTGCAATATGCTCGTGCACGCCGAAGATTTCGGAGACAACCAGAACCACCGGAGCATTCTTTGCCGCGACCGGCATGGCCCGGTAGGCAACCATCACGCCATCGCTGACCGGCACCTTGACCTCGCCTGCGGTGAGCCCTTCCGTGCCGGTCTTGATCGGACTTTGCGCCGCGGTCGGCTGTACCGCCAGCGCGAAGCCGGCACCCAGCGCAGTGACGATGAAGGCGCGCCGGTCGACCCGGCTTGCAGGCATCAAGCTATCGAACTCCGCCTGTTGGCCTGCTTTCTTGGCGGCTTTGACTCGGGACATGTGCATGCAGGTCTCCTGTTCTGAGTTGGGATTGACTTGAGAAACCGCATCCCGGGATGGCGGCTCCGCCCGACGGGACGGGAACATATCGTGGGATATCGTCCCCGTCCAACGGAACAGGGACATAAAATACGCTGACACCAAAGCTATTTCAATGGAGACATCATGAGCCTGCCACCGATCAGCCGGTATCCAATCCCGAAGCTGGAAGACATGCCCGAAGACATCCGCGCCCGCATCCTCGAGGTACAGGAGAAATCCGGCTTCATTCCAAACGTGTTCCTGGCGCTGGCGCATCGCCCGGCCGAGTGGCGCGCCTTCTTCGCCTTCCACGATGCGCTGATGGAGAAGGAGAGCGGTCTTTCCAAAGCCGAGCGCGAGATGATCGTGGTGGCCACCTCGAACGCCAACGGCTGCCAGTACTGCGTAGTGGCGCATGGCGCCATCCTGCGCATTCGGGCCAAGAACCCGCTGGTCGCCGATCAGGTCGCCGTCAATTACGGCAAGGCCGACATCACGCCGCGCCAGAAGGCGATGCTGGATTTCGCCATGAAAGTCGCGCTCGATTCCGGCGCGATCAACGATGCTGACTTCGCCACCCTGCATGAGCAGGGCTTCAACGATGAGGACATCTGGGACATCGGCGGCGTTGCAGCCTTCTTCGGCCTTTCGAATCGCATGGCCAACATGACCGCCATGCGGCCGAACGACGAGTTCTACCTGATGGGACGAGTGCCCAAGCAGAAGTAGCCTCGTCCCGAATCAATTCCGATCGAGCAGGAAGTATCGACATGACGGCTTCGAGTGAAACCAACCCGCGTCTGATAGACAAAGGAGCACGGGCACGGGCCCTCGGGCAGAATCCTTGCGTGGTATGGCTGACAGGGCTGAGTGCAGCCGGGAAGTCTTCCATCGCCAGCGGCCTGCAATCAATGCTGTTCGAGCGTGGCCTGCACTGCTACCTGCTGGATGGAGACTCCGTGCGGCGGGGATTGAGTCGCGACCTCGGCTACTCGGATGCGGACCGCCAGGAACACATGCGGCGCGTGGGCGAGCTGGCGCGACTTTTCGTCGATGCGGGACTGATCGTGGTGGTGGCGTTGATCTCCCCTTTTCGTGCCGAGCGAAACGCGGTTCGCGCGCTGTTCGAGCAGGGGGAGTTCATCGAGGTTTACGTCAATACGCCGCTGTCCGTTTGCGAACGGCGCGACCCGAAGGGGCTGTACCAGCGCGCCCGCGCCGGTCTGGTGCCGTTATTTACCGGCATCGACTCGGCCTATGAAGCCCCGGAACGGCCCGAAGTGATGCTGCCTGCGGATGAGGCCGGAATTGACGACTGCGTTTTGCGGCTGATCGACTTCCTGGAAAGCCGCGGAAATATTCCCTCTAGGGACGCGCCATGAGCACGTTGCAGCGGCTGCTGGCCGTGTTGTACCAGAAAGACAACTGAGAATACTGCTCAAATAGATCGGGCGGCAGAATGGTTTCGCGCGGCTCGAGGCTGACTTTCTGCCTGACCTTGTGCAACCCGGCCAAGCCGAGACCTTCATCATAGTCAGGCGTGTCGAATTGAAGGTTGTTGTAATCGTGGGGAAACGCTTCCTCGCCGAGAAACTGGTAAATCAGCGGAATCACATGGGCTGGCCTCTGCACCAGCAAATCATAATCGACCACCAGCATCGCCCGCCCCTGCTCGCTGTAATAGGCCTCCTTGAGCCCTGAGTAAGCCAAACCCACGAGCCGATTGCGCTGCGCCAAGGTTTCCGTGCGAGTGAATACCGTGCTGCGCTCGGCATCGTTGGAAAACAGGGCTGTGTTCTCGTAAGGGTTCTTGCGGTAGAGGCGTTCGATGCTGTCCATCACCCACGCGACGTTGCGCACGCAAGCAATCACGCGCGCCTGCGGAAACATGTCCAGCAAAGCCGGCAGACGCGCAGTCCACACGCGGTTGGTGTCGAACACCACTTCCTTTTCGGCCGGTAGGTCGGCGTAGTAGGACTCGAACAATCCATGCAGCAGACGACGACGCTGGGTGGTGGTCACGCGTGTCGACCATTCGCTGCCGACGCTGACCTGGGAGAGCAGGGATGAGAAAAACGCCGCCAAAGGGCTGCTGATGCCGGCGTGGAAGCGCGGATTCTGGCTCAGGATCGCCGACAGCAGGGTCGACCCCGAGCGGGGAAGACCGGAGATGAAATGAAAGCGCTGCACCTATGAATTGAGGATCGGGCGGTCGCGGCCCTGGGATTTTGCTGCGTGGCAGGCGCTTTGCGGAACTGGGACGCCGCTTCGCGGGCAGGTCACATCTTGCATTCGGTGTCATCGCCCTTGCCGATGCCCTTGCCGCCGCCCTTGTTCTGCGCGATCGAGCTCGGCATCGTGACCTGGATGCCCTGTTGCGGCGGCACCGGAACCGGCGGAGTGTTGGCATTCGCGGCAAAGCCGAACTGTCCGGCATTGATCTGCACCGTGCCGGCCTTGTTGCTCATGACAATGGCCCCGCTGGTTACATCCACGTGCAAACCGTTGGGAGGCGGTTGGCCGCCCGTTGTGGGCACGCCGCCGCAATCGTTCTGGCACAGCAGGGCGCCAAAGTGGGTGCCGCGGATGCCGATGGTCGCCGTTTCGGTCTGGAAGCTGACCTTTTCCCGGCTACGCTTGCCTACCAGTCCTGTCACCGCACGCAAACCGCCCTTGAACATGCTCATGATGATGTTGTCACTCTCGGGCTTCGCAGCGTTGTAGGCGTAGCTCTCAATTTTCAGCTGGGTGCCGGGACGCATGACGACCTCTCCGCCGTCAGCGAACTTGATCCGGGCATACGTCTCCGCCTCGGTTCCCAGCGTGTCACCTTCGAGAACCTCGGATTTGACGGACAGCAATTTGCTCGTGCCGTCGGCCCGCTTGGCCGACAGCGTACCCGACAGATGGGTGATCTGGCCCGCTGCAGCCGCTTGCGCGACCGGGGTCCAGAATATCCCGGCGGCCAAGACCGCGAGCACGACCCGCATCATGCCGGGCTCCGACTTACGAGCACTGGGCAACTTTCTTCTGGGCTGGCTTTTCATCTTTCTTCTCGTCCTTGGCTTCGTCCGACTTCTTGTCCTTCTTGTCCTTCTCGTCGTCCTTCTTCTCGTCCTTGCCGTTGCCTTTGTCGCCACCCGACTCGTCGGCGCCGAAAGTACCTTCCGTGCCGCCGCTGTTGTTGCTCACGTCGTCGCCCTTTGGTGGCGGCGGTGGCGGCGGCAGGTCGCTTTGGGTAGGTGGCTTGTCTTCCACCTTGCACAGCGTCGGGTTGGTAACGCAAGGATCCACGACGGAAGTGTTCGCATAGGCGAGAACGAGACCTGATCCCTCGACCGCAGCATTCCCGTAGCTGCCCACGTAGAACCCGCTACCGGAAGCTCCCGGCTGAATCGGGGATGGGGCCAGGCCATCAATCATTATGCCGCCGCTCGAGCGGCTGGTGAACGCGAGATGAATGGTGGTGAGCGCGTTGGCAAGAATGTAGCCGCCATTGCTCAGGTAGATCGTCGAATCCCCGCCCATCATGGTCAGTTTGACGTCGTTGCCGGCCATGAAATAGGCCCCGCTATCCAGCGTGATGTTGCCCGAGGCAAAGCCCGTAATGTTGCTTGTCGAGCCGCCCGCCGAAAGGCCGCCGCCGGAACCGCCATAGACGTTGGCCAGATTGAATTCCAATTGGCCTCCATTTGCTGCAACCCCGCCATACAGATTCAGGGTTCCAGTCCCTTCCACCAAGCCTCTGAGCAATACGTTGGCGCCGCTAACCGAAGCACCGGAGCCGACGTTGATTACCGATCCGAACACGACTGCATCACTCGTCGCGCTGACAGAGCCGCCAGCGCCAATGGTAGTGGTCCCGCCGACGACGGCGACATTCGCTCCACTCACCGGCTGGTCAATGTTCATCAGGCCGCCGGCCACGAGACCGACGTTAGCCGAGGAACTCAGCGGCCCAGCGAAGCTCATGTCGGTACCCGCGACCAGCATGACATTGGCCGGAGATCCCCCGAAAGGCGTGCTGTCGACGCCCGTCATCGAGCCGCCCGAGGCGATGAATACATCCCCCGTCCCGGCATTGAAAGTAAGGCCGCTCAGTGACAACTCACCGCCGTAGCTATTGTTGAAACCGACCGCTGCCCCGTAGCTGGCGCTGTCCGTCAAACTGATGGAACTCGGCGCGATGGTCTGGTTGCTGATCGAAATGCCACCATAAGTCGCCCCCGACCCGACATAGCCCGTCAGGCTGGAGGTCGCCGACGTGTTTGCGCTGATGGCCGGTTTGCCGGCAGCACCGCCGTATTGGCTGCTCAGATAGATGCTGTCGGCCGTGATCAGCGAACTGCCGCTGGTCTGGCTGATGGCGCCATCGGCCCAGATGCCGACGTAGCCCGTAGGCACGGAGACACTGCCGACCTGGATATCGCCGGTCGAATCCAGGCCAATGTGACCGCCATTGGGCGCCGAGATATTCGCCACCCGGAGCGTCTTGCCCGCAGCACCCGAGTCGCCGGCGTAAGCGTACAGAGAGTCTCCGTTCGCCAGCGAAACCAATCCATCGAGTTTCAGGTCGCCGTCTGCGCTGAAGTAATTGGTGTAGCCGCCGGTGATGTTGATGGTGCCGCCGGCCGCCTGCAGGATGTTGCCGTTCTCGCTGGCATTGGTGCCGCTGTAGGCGTCGAGCCCGACCGAGTATCCGCTGATCGAACTGCCGGAGCCCAGTGCAATATTGCCGCCGTAGGGTGTTACGTACTGGTAGCCCTGTCCGAAATTAGTCGTCTGATAGCCAGCGCGAACGTACACCGACCCGTAACTGCCGGTAGCGGTTACGGTTCCGCCGAGATTCGTCGAGCCGCCCGAGTTGATGTTTACGCTGTGACCGGCAATGCTGCTGCCGCTGGCTTGCGTGACATTGCCGTTGCCGTAGGTTCCGTAGCCGACATTGGCGGTAATCGAGGTGGTTCCATCGCTGGCAAAGTGCCCACCAATGAGAACGTTGCCGCCGTAGGGCGACGCGGTCCCGGTATAGTAGGAGCGTCCCGCCGTGACCGCCCCTGAACCGCCGTAAGCGCTTACGCTGCTGTTGAGAGTGACGTTGCCGGCGCCCACGATCTCGACATTGCCATCTGTTGCCGTGATGCTGCCGGCCGATTGCATGACGTTGCCGTTGAGTCCGGAACCGGACCCTGCTTCGGCAGACAGGTAAACACTGCCATACCCCGAGAGGACGCCCGCAAGGGAAATATTGCCGCCGTTAGATGTCGGCATGTTGTTGTAATCGGAAAACCCTGACTTGACCGTAATCGCCGTGCAGCAGCCCTCGCCCCCATCGAGGCTGCCGTTGAGCACCACGTTGCCGCCGCCGATGATGGATACGGAGCCCCATGGTGCGCTGAGGCTGCCGGCCGATTGAGTGATATCGCCGCTGAGCCCGGACATCGATCCCGACTCGGCGACAAGGAAAACTCCGTATTCCCCGGCGAGGGCACCGGCTACCGAAATACTACCGCCGTATGGCGTTACGCCGCCAGGCGCATCCGTGAAGTATTTTGACTGATAGCCCGCCCGAACATACAGTTCCCACGAGTCGGCGGTTACGGTTCCGTTGAGAATCGTCGAGCCGCCCGAATCAATGTTTACACTGGCGCCGACAATGCTGCTGCCGCTGTCTTGCGTGACGTTGCCGTTGCCGTAGGTTCCATAGCCCACATTGGCGGCGATATTGAGGTTGCTGCCGGAAGAAACCTGGGCGCCATTTCTGATGAAGACATTGCCGCCGTATGTGCTGGCATACGGGGATTGGTAGCAGCCGTCACCGCAGTCCACCGCAACGCCTGCTGTAGCGCCCAGAGAACTGCTCGCGGAGACCGTTCCTGACAAGTCGACATTCCCCCACGCACTCATCACGATGTTGCCGGCACTGACAATGCCGCCGGTTTGCTGCGTGATATTGCCTCGCGTCCCGGTGGCGCCGCCGCTCAGCGCATAGATTTCCAGGTTGCCGACTGCCTCCAACCGGCCGCCAATGGAGACATCGCCGCCGTACAGGCTACGCGTGTAGTTGTAGCCGAATCGGTATCCGGAATCGAGGCCGGCCACGGCATAGGTCGTCGTCCCGTAGCCACTGGCGAAAGTGCCGCCATTGAGCGTCAGGTTGCCATCCGCGTTGAAGGAAACGGCCCCGCCATAAATTACGCTGCCGGCGTTCTGCGTAATGTTGCCGTTGGTTGCCGAACTCTGCCCGGCGCGGAGGTGAACATTGCTGTAGCCGCCGCCAATATCGATCCTGCTGCTGCCGGCGAGCAACAGATTGCCGCCGCCATAGTAATCCTGGCCAGCGCGAATATCGACCCACGAGTTCCCGGTGGGTGAATTCTTGACCCCGATCAGCGCACCGTAGCCGCTGGCGCTGCCGATGGTCATGTCGCGACCGGATCTCAGCGTGATGCTGGTGGCACTGCCGGTGTCATACAGGCTGCCGATCATCACGCCGCGCGTGGCGCTGTCGGTGATGGTGAGATCGTTGCCCGCGATGATGCTCACCGCGCCGCCATAGCCGGTGGATTGCGAGCCGATGCCGGCACCGCTTCCGGCAGCGATGATGCTGGCATTGCCGCCGGTGTTGATATAGACGTTGGCAGGGCCGTCTAGCGTGCCGATGATCGCGGGCGACGAGGTGCCGCTGCCGGCCTTGATGTACAGATCGCCGCCGATCTGCAGATTGATGGCTCCGCCGTTCTTGTTGCCGATATAGACGCCTCCGGCGAATTCGTCGCCGGCGCTGCTGCCGCCACCGTACATGCTCAGGTTGCCGACAGTGGTGATGTAATTCGAGTAGCCACTGTCATTGCTGATGCCCGCACCCCCGTAGGTGGCATTTCCGCCATTCAGTGTGATCGAACTGGCATTGACCGTTTGGTCTCCGGCTCCCTGGCTGTTGATTCCCGCGTCATTGGAAAGCTGGAAGGTATCGCCGCCGTAACTGAGGGCGCTGCCGCCGCCGCTGCCGCCCGTGACGGTTATGGCCGCGTTGCCGTTGATGGTTTGCGTCGTCGCCGTGAGTTGATTGTTGATCCCGGCCCAGTTCTGGGTGCCGGCGCTGCCGCCCGTGATCGTGAGAGAGCCTCCGCCAACAAAATCAAGTGTCTGGGCACCTACGCCGTTGTAGATGGCCGCATCGTTACTGCTGCCCCGGCAGGCCTCGCCAAGCGGGGTCGCATAGCAGTCGGAACTGTAATAACCCAGTGCGCCGGTGCCGCTGCCGGCCTGCAGATTGACGGAACCGCCGCCGTAGATGGTGATCGTCTGAGCGCCGCTGCCGTAGTACGAGTTGTTGGCGTACCACTGGCCATGCTCGATCCGCGCCTGATTGTTGTAGCTGCCGGCGCCGCCATATACGGCTGCGCTGCTGTCGCCGCCACCCTTCAGTTCGAGGAGTCCGCCCGCGCCGGTAATGGTGATTGCCTGGTTGCCGTAGGCGTGCAAGCCTGCCCCGTTGTCGTGGCCGCTGGCACCGGCGTAGAGTTTGATGACATGGGCGGAAACGGTCTGGTCCGCGTCCGACCAGATGGCGACGCCACCACCGGACATGTTGCCGCCGTACATCGGGTTGGTGTTGTTGGCGCTGCCGGCCTGGAGCAGGATCTGGTTTCCGGCGCTAACGGTTTGCGTACCCATGCTCATGAGCATGACGCCCGGGCCTTGCGGACCGGAAATGTCGCCTGAACCGCCTGTCAGCGTCAGGTTATTCCCCGCCGCAACGTTCATGCTGGCACCTTGCACCCAAGTGCCGAAGCTGCCGGAACTGGACAGCGCGATGTCCTTGCCGGCCCAAAGATTGACGGCCCCGCCATTGCTCTGAATCTTCGTACCGGAAATGTTGATGTCGCCCTTGCCGGAGATCACGTTCGCGCCGGTAAAGCCGCCGCTATCCCAACCGGCCAGCAGATTCACGCCGCCATTCACGAAGAGGTCGCTGTTGGTGATGTTGATGTTGCCGGTAGCGCTGCCGCCGCCGTAGGCAGCCAGCGTCAGACTGCTGGCGCCGCCATAGAAGATCGAGGCGCCGGAAACGGTAATGTTGCCTGCACCCACAGTCCCGCCGTAGGTCTGGATGGTTACGTTGGTCGTACCCAATGCCGTTGCGATGTCACCGGCATAGAAATGCGAATTGACGCCGGGCGACATGGAGAAAGTATCGCCAGGTGAATTGTTGTCGATCAGGACATCAACCGGGTCGAGCAGCCAGTTGCCGGTTCGTCCTTGCGGCGCGCGTGTATCGACGCGAACGCCCGAGATGTCAAGCGAGAGGTGCCCCGAAGTTTCGACAAAGCCGCCATTGCCGCCGCTCACCCCACCTCTCGCGGAGATGTTGCCGTAAGCGCCTGTCGTGTCGTCGGCCCAGACGATCACCGTACCGCCATCGCCGACTTCTGTGGCGTCGGCCTTGAGGCGGGCGCCAGAACCGAAGTAGCTGACGGCGGCATTTTGCAGCGCAGGATTCTTGCCCTGATAATCGCCACCGACCATGATGCGGCCGCCGCCGTTGGTACCGCTGGCATCGATCTCGGCATTGTCCGTCACTGTTACAGTATCGCCGAGCACCTCGACGCTACCGCCCTTGGTGCCCGTGGTGACGATACGGCCATTGCCGTCGACATAGGCGTCCTGGCTGGCCTTGAGGAAGATGCGCCCGCCTTCGCTGACCACGCTGCTGGCATTGAGCTGGCCGCTGTTCCTGACGATGACGCCGGCAATGCCGATGCGGCCGGCCTCTGCGGTGATGGTGCCGAGATTGGTGGCGTTGCCTTCGGCACCGGTGATTTCGACCTTCACTCCGGGCGTGGCGCTGTCGATAAGCTCGATCTTGCTGCCGGCAGCGAGGATGGTCTCGCCCTGCGGCGTGGTGATGATGCCTTCGTTCGTTACATTGCTGCCGATCAGGTAAACGCTGCCGCCCAGTGGAGTGGTGATCTGACCCTGATTGACGACATTCCCGGCGCCCATGCCGGCGTCGAACCGCAACCGGTTGGCCAAGAAGTCGCCATTGGTGACGCTCCCCGCAATCGCGACAAAAGCCGCCACGTCAACCCGCCCGCCCGGGCCGACAAAAATGCCGGCGGGGTTAACCAGCCACACGCGGCCATTGGAACTGAGCGTACCGTAGATCACCGTCGGGTCGTTGAGCACCCGGTTCATGACGCTGCTGGAGGCCGACGTCTGGGCGAAATGCGTGGTTTCGCCGCGCTGGATCGAGAATTTATCCCAATTGATGATGGCGCCGTTGCTGTTGGTCACCGTCAATACGTTGCCGGCCTGATTGAAGCTGGCCGTGCCATTGACGACAGTCGGATTCACCGGGTTGGAGAAGACCGGGGCCGCGATGAAGCATGCCGCCACCGCCGCAACGCCGAGTCGAACCGACGTGGACAGTCTGGAAGACTGTTTCGGGGAAGGGTTCCTGTAGCTCATCTTGCAAACTCCAAGGACGGGACAGCCGCCCACTTATATCACTTATAGCCGTAAACCCACTCGCGTGCCAGGGAGTAAGTCACACTCAGTCCAAACTGTTTCCTCGGCTCAGAAACCGAAGGCAAGCCCGAAGTGGCCGCGGATGTCGCCGTCGAGAGCGACGCTTGGCGCGCCATTCGGCCAGACGCCATCCATGACTCGCGCAATGTCCAGGCGAGCGCTGATATCTTTCTTCAAGTTGTAACGCAAACCGACACCGACCGATGCAATATTTACCTTCTGGTTCGCCGACGGGTTGAGGTTGGCACCCTGCGCCGCGTCAAGGAAAACCAGCCACTTCAAATTCCCCGGCACGCCCAGGCTGGCCGCGATGTCCGGCGAATAGGCTTCGAGATTGGCGAAATAGCCGCGATCGGTGGCCACTGCGCGTTCAAGGAAACCGCGCACCGCGTTCGATCCCGCTAGCCCGAGTCGTTCGCCGGCCGGCAATGCGTTGTTCGCGAGCTGGCCGCTCGCTGCAACGCGCACCAGCCAGTCGCCTGCAACAGCCGTGGTATAGCTGCCGCCCAAGCGCAGGACGGAAAACTTGTCCTTGGTCTGATAGCCCGACGCCGCAGAATAATGATCGCGGCCACCGGCCGCAGGAGGCGCGGGGGTGAAATCGAATTCACTACCTGCGGGGAACATGTTGTGCGTCACGCCGACGTTGAAATCGATGGCCTCACCCGGCTTTTGCCACTGACCGCTGTAGGTCGCCGAAACGGGTCGCAAGGTATAGGGCGTACAGCCGGCTGCGCCAAACGGCGTTGGAACGCCGGCAACAGTGCAGCGGCTGTTCACGTATTTGTAGTCGAAGCCCAGCACCAGCTTGGAGGTGTATTCACCGGAACGGCCCAGCATGTGGTTGTAGCGCAGACCAAACACCTCGCCTTTGCCGTTAATGGCGAGGCCCGAGCCGAGGTTGGGCGAATTGGCCGGCGAGTCGCTGCTCGAATTGCCGTAAATGAAGTCGATGCTGTCGCCGATCGAATACAGCGGCAGGCGATAACCGATACTGAAAATATCGACCTTCACGCCGTTTCCGTCCTGCATCGGATTCACCCGGTTGCCAAGAATCTTCATGCCGCCCGGCGGATCGACTGCGGTCATGTAGGCCAGCGTCAGCACCTGATCGCTGTTGCCCAGATTCGAGTTTTGGTAGGAAATGCCGAGGCGATGCTTGCCGGTGCCCTTGGTCCCGGTATTGTCCAGCGTAAGGTAGATGCGCTCAGGCTGCTCTTCCTTGACCTCGATCCGGGCGTCGACCTTGCCCTCTTCCTCGCTGACGCCCAGCGTCACTTCGACTTGCTTGGCCGGGCTCTCATTGCTGAGCTGAATGTTTTCGGACAGCTTGCGCATGTTCGGCGCTTTGCCCTCCTTCAGGTCCGGCAGGCTGGCGCGGACATTCTCGTCGTTGAAGTACTTGTTGCCGGCAATATTGACCTTGCCGATCACGCCTTCACTGACCTGCAGCCTGACCACACCGCTGGTGAGTTCCTGCTCCGGCACATAGACCTGCACGGTGCCGTAACCGAGGCGGCGGAACTCTCCTTCGAGGGCTTCCAGGGCCTTTTGCACATCGCCATAAACCCTGCGGCTGCCGACAAAAGGTGCGACGAGTTGCTGGGCTCTTTCCGCGGGCAGAAGCGTATTGCCTTCGATCTGAAAACGCATGATGTCGAACGTCGCATCCTGCGCCGTCGCGTGATTCAGCGATCCTGCCGCAAGAATGGCGGCGGCAGCCAAAAATTTGGCTATCGCTTTCATCATATCCAGACCCCCAAGACAATCATTGGCACAACAATCAATAGCTGAAATTATTACTGCTTATTACATAAAAGCTAGCAGAGTTTAGCTCCAACGGCAACGACCATGCCACGAAACCCCGCTTGGCACAAGCGAAAGCGTTGCGCACGGGCCACTCGCGGCGCCCACCGAATTTCCCGGGCCGGGGCTCCTGCCTGTCACTATTCCAGCGATCGATCGCGCGGCGCGACGCGACCCTCCGGGGCGGGAAGAGCACTCAGATTGTGGTCAAGGCGCAGGCGTAGCGTGTCCTGCTCTCCTGCCGGCACGCGCAAGGAGACGACGGGAGCCCTGCCCAACCAGAACCCGGCGCCTGCGCCGACCAGCAGAGCCAGGGCCGCACCGGCAAGCACACGGCGCCAAGCTGGCGCCGACTTGTGGCTTGCGGGCGTTTCATCTTCTCGCGCCGCAAGCCCCGAAGCCGACGACTGTGCCACGTCGGCCTGCTGCTCGGCAGCGAGGCGGGCCGCGGCGGCACGCCCTGCTGCAGCCTCCTGCCCAGCGCGGCGCCGGGCTTCCTCGGCCGCCTCATTTTCAGCAGCCACGCGCGACAAGGCCGCCGCTTCGGCGACCTGCTCGACCCGCAACCGCTCGGTGGCCTGCTCCGCCGCGCGTCGTTCGGCGGCAGCCCGTTCTGCCGCCAGCCGGGCCAGCTCCCCTTCTTTCCTGGTGCGGGCGGTCGCGGCAGCTGCGAGTTCGGCGGCAGCGCGCTCGCGGCGCTCGGCCTCCGCCAAAGCGCGCTGTTCTGCTTCGATCTGGATGCCAAGCGAGGCTGCGGCCATGCGCTCGGCTTGCGCCTGCTCTGCGGCGACCGCTTCCGCCTCGGCTGCCGCGCGCGCCGCCAGCGCCGCGCTGGCCTGCTGCTCGGCAGCGAGACGGGCCGTCGCGGCACGCCCGGCTTCAGCTTCGTGCTCGGCGCGGCCACGCGCCTGCTGAGTTGCCTGCTCTTCTGCCGCCATGCGCAACAAAGCGGCGGCTTCGGCGCTCTGCTCGATCCGCAACTGCTCGGCGGCCTGATCGGCCGCGCGTCGCTCCGCTTCGGCCCGCTCTACGGCCAGCCGAGCCAATTCCTCTTCCTTCTCGATCCGGGCCGCGGCGGCGGTAGCCAGCTCGGCCGCAGCTCGCTCATCGCGTTGGGCATCTTCCAGCGCGCGCTGTTCGGCCTCGATTTTCCCGCGCAGTTCGGCCATGGCCCGTCGCTCGGCAAATTCGCGGCGCTGGGCTTCCATCACGGCGCCCTGCTCTGCTTCGATTCGCGCGCGAAGCGTCGCGTCGGCGAGGCGCTCGGCCTGCTCCTGCTGAGCCGCAGCAGCCTCCGCCTCTGCTGCCGCGCGCTCCGCCTCCGCGGCGCTGACCTGTTGCTCGGCGGCAAGGCGGGCAACGGCAGCGCGCGCTGCTTCGGCTTCCTGCTCGGCGCGGTGACGGACTTCGGCGGTCGCCTCATTTTCAGCCGCCACCCGCGAAAAGGCCGCCGCTTCGGCGATCTGCTCGACCCGCAACTGTTCGGCGGCCTGCTCGGCTGCGCGTCGTTCGGCGGCGGCACGTTCCGTCGCCAGCCGACCCAACTCCTCTTCCTTCTTCATGCGGGCCGCGGCGGCGGCGGCCAATTCGACGCCAGCACGCTCGCGGCGCTCGGCCTCCGCCACGGCACGCTGCTCCGCTTCGATTTGCGCGGCAAGGACGGCTTCAGCCAGACGTTCGGCTTCGACCTGTTGTGCAGCGGACTCGGCCTCCGCTGCCGCGCGCTCGGCCTGTGCCGCGCCGGCCTGCAGCTCGGCTGCGAGACGCGCAGCAGCGGCGCGCACTGCCTCGGCTTCCTGCTCGGCGCGCCGGCGGACTTCGCCGGCCGCCTCATTTTCAGCGGCCGCACGCGACAAGGCAGCCGCTTCGGCGATTTGCTCGACCCGCAACTGCTCGGCGGCCCGATCGGCCGCGCGTCGTTCGGCTTCGGCCCGCTCCGCTGCGAGCACGGCCAAGTCCTCTTCATTCTTGATCCGGGCCGCGACGGCAGCGGCCAGTTCGACGGCAGTTAGCTCATTGCGCCGGGCTTCCTCCTGCGCGCGCTGCTCGGCCTCGATTTGCGCGCCAAGGGCGACGGCGGCGAGACGTTCGGCTTCCGCCTCGGCTGCCACGCGCTCGGCCTGTGCGGCGTTGGCCTGCTCCTCGGCGGCGAAGCGTGCGGCGGCGGCGCGCCCTGCTTCGGCTTCCTGTTCGGCGCGACGTCGGGCTTCGCCGGCCGCCTCATCTTCCACCGCCGCACGTGCCCGCGCGGCGGCTTCGGCTTTCCGTTCGACGCGCACCTGCTCGACAGCCTGATCGGCCGCGTGTCGTTCGGCGGCGGCGCGCTTTGCGGCCACGAGGGCCAATTCCTCTTCCTTCCTGATCCGGGCCGCGGCGACGGCGGCCTGGTCGGCAGCGGCGCGCTCATTGCGCTGGGCTTCCGTAAAGCCTCGCTGCTCTTCCGCGATTCGAGCCCGTAGCTCGGCTTCGGCCGCACGTTCGGCCTGAACTTGTCGCTCGGCAGCGGACTGCTCGGCAGTCTGGACCTGGCGTGAATCTGCGGCGCGGGCAGGCGCGAGCGGGACATTTCCCGCGGCGCGTTCCCGACGCAGCCGCTCCGCTTCCATCAATCCAGTCAACAGTTTGCTCAAGCCAATGCCCCCGGTTCCGGCCACAAAGCCGGCATTGCGCGCCACGGAAGCTCCGTTTTCGAGCTTCCGGGTGGCACAGGCTACCCTAGAGCGACAAAACGCCGAAGGTAGAATAGGCCGATGGAAACCGGTCAAACCCGCAGCCAGACCCTGCTCGTTCTCACCAACCTGCCCGACGAAGCCACTGCGCAAGCGCTGGCGATGGCGCTGGTGAGCGAACGCTTGGCCGCCTGCGTAAATGTCATGGCGCCCTGTCGCTCGATCTATCGCTGGCGGGGCGAGATCGAGAGCACGCTGGAAGTCCCGCTCCTGATCAAATCGACAACGGCTCGCTACGCGGCGCTGGAAGCTGCAATACGCGCCCGCCATCCCTATGAACTTCCCGAGATCGTCGCGGTCCCAATCGCGCACGGCCTGCCGGAGTACCTGGCGTGGGTCGCTACCGAAACCCTTCTCGAACCTGCTGACGGAAACCCTGCTCAATGCTGATTCGCTTTTTGTTCCTGTTGCTGTTCGCCACGACCGGCCTGGCCCGCGCCGAAGAACCTCTCGCTCCCGAGCAAGCCTTCCGTTTCTCGGCGCGGGCGACCGATGCCAACACCATCGAAGCGCGCTGGCAGATCGTCGACGGCTATTACATGTACCGCGACAAGTTCAAGTTCACGCTCGAAGGCGGTACGCTCGGAACAGCCAAACTGCCGCCGGGCAAGATGAAGGATGACGAGCTGTTCGGCAAGGTCGAGACTTACCGCAAGGAGGTGAAGATCCTGCTGCCGGTGACGGCCGCCGGCGCCGTCACCCTGAAGGCCGTTTCGCAAGGGTGCTGGGACGGCGGCATCTGCTATCCGCCGCTCAACCAGGAAGAGAAAATTTCGCTTGCCGCGGCCCCAGGAATGTCTTCGGCGACGGGTGCGGCCCCGGTCGCCGTATCGCCAGCGCCGACTTCTGCGGCACCCGCCGACGAAAGCTCGCGCATCGCCGGCCTGTTCAAGGGCGACAATCTGGCACTGGTGCTGGTCAGCTTCTTCGGCTTCGGCTTGCTGCTCTCCCTGACCCCTTGCGTGTTCCCGATGATCCCGATCCTGTCCGGCATCATCGTCAATCATGGCCATGCGGTGAGCCATCTGCGTGCCTTCGTGCTGTCGCTCGCCTACGTGCTGGGCATGGCCCTCACTTACGCCGCCGTGGGTGTCGCCGCGGGACTCTCGGGCACGCTGCTTTCCGCCGCGCTGCAGAATGCCTGGGTGCTGGGCAGCTTTGCGCTGGTCTTCGTCGTGCTCTCGCTGTCGATGTTCGGCTTCTATGAACTGCAGATGCCCGCAGCATTGCAGAGCCGGGTGTCCGACACGGCCAACCGCCAGGGCGGCTCGCTGCCGGCCATCGCGCTGATGGGCGCGCTCTCGGCGCTGATCGTCGGCCCGTGTGTCGCCGCACCGCTGGCCGGCGCCTTGCTGT
This sequence comes from Sulfuritalea sp., assembly GCA_041648855.1. GTDB lineage: Bacteria > Pseudomonadota > Gammaproteobacteria > Burkholderiales > Rhodocyclaceae > Sulfuritalea. The sequence continues at coordinate 28,061 of JBAZOF010000004.1, forward strand.
ACATCGCGCAGACCGGCAATGCGGTACTGGGCGGCGCCGCACTGTTCGTCATGGCGCTCGGCATGGGCGTGCCGCTCCTGCTGGTGGGAGCCTTCTCCCGCTCGCTGCTGCCCAAGTCCGGGCCATGGATGGACGGCGTCAAGAATTTCTTCGGCGTCGTCATGCTGGCGACTGCCCTGTGGCTGGTTTCCCCCGTGATTCCGATGTGGTTGCAGATGCTCGGCTGGGCACTGCTGATGGTGGTTCCGGCGATGTACCTGCATGCGCTCGACCCGTTGCCGCCGCACGCCCATGGCTGGCAGCGCCTGGGCAAGGGTCTCGGCGTGATGCTGCTGCTCGGCGGCGCGACGATGCTGATCGGCATGCTCGGCGGCGCCAGGGATCCGCTGCAGCCGCTCGGCTTCCTGCGCGGCGCCACAGCCGCCGTATCGCCAGCGCCGACTTTCGAGCGCGTCGCCACGGTCGAGCGGCTCGACGCCCGGCTCGCCGAGGCGAAAATCGCAGGCAAGCCCGTGATGCTGGATTTCTACGCCGACTGGTGCGTGAGCTGCAAGGAAATGGAACGCTTCACCTTCGCCGATCCCAAGGTCGCCGCGCGCATGAAGCAACTCGTCTTGCTGCAGGCCGACGTGACGGCGAACAGCGATGCCGACGCGGCGCTGCTCAAGCGCTTCGGACTGTTCGGCCCACCGGGCATCATCTTCTTCGATGCCGCCGGCCGCGAACTGGTCGATCTGCGCATCGTCGGCTTCCAGCCCGCCGAAACCTTTCTGCCTACCCTCGAGCGCGTCCTGCGCTAATTTTCAGGAGTCCCCATGTTCACGGGCATCATCACCGCCGTAGGAAAAATCAGCCGCGTCCAGCCGCTGGAAAAGGGCGTTCGCCTCACCGTCGAGGCGCCTGGCCTCAAACTCGCGGACGTTGCGCTGGGTGATTCCATCGCGCATGGCGGCGTCTGCCTGACCGTGATCGCGAAGAAAAGGAACAGCTATCAGGTCGATGTCTCACGCGAAACCCTCGACTGCACCGTCGGCCTCGACACGCAGGACGGCGAGGTGAATCTGGAAAAGGCCATGCGCCTGTCCGACTTCATCGGCGGCCACCTGGTTTCCGGCCATGTCGACGGCGTCGGCGAAGTGGAGAAGTTCGAGCCGGTCGGCGAATCGCACGAACTGGTGATCAAGGCGCCGAGGGGGCTGGCGAAATACATCGCGCGCAAGGGCTCGATCACCGTCGATGGCGTCTCGCTGACGACCAATCGCGTCAAGGGACGCAGGTTCTCCATCAACCTGATCCCGCACACCGTCGAAGTGACGACGCTAAGGCACCTGAAACCCGGCAGCCGTGTCAATCTGGAGATCGACCTGATCGCGCGCTATTGCGAACGGCTTCTTGGCCTGTCTGGGTCAAATAAATAGTTCCAATAAATCAATATTAAATAAGTAGTTAGTGTCTGATTGGACATTAACAAACATATTTGATTGTCTGTCGTGGTGACGGTATCATGTTCGGTATTTGAAAATAATACCGTCAAAATACCGTCAGATGCTCAACAAACGAGACGTAGAACGAGCAGCGCCAAAGCCTAAGCCGCAGAAGATACCCGACGACAGAGGTCTGTATCTCTACGTAACGATCCACGGAGCGAAATCGTGGCGCTATGACTTTCGGTTCGCCGGAAAGCGGTTCACGATGACCTTTGGCATATTTCCCGAAGTTACTTTGGACGAAGCACGGCGTCGGCATTTCGCTGCACGAATCAAGCTTGCGGAAGGAATTAATCCTGCTCACGAGAAGAAGCTGAATAAGCTTGGGCAACGCGTCGGTCTCGGTAACACCTTCGACAGTGTCTGGAACGCATGGTTTGAGTCAAAAAAGCAACGCCGCTCAGAAGTATGGCGCCAAGGCCATCAACTGAACTTCAATCGCGACCTATCGCCGGCGGTCGGCAATATTCCACTGGGCGATATTACGACTGAGGCGCTGCTCGGCGTTTTGGAAAAAGCGGAGAAGCGCTCTGGCGTGAAGACAGCCGAACGCGTGCGGCAGACCGCAGTTCAAGTGTTCGATTACGGTAGGCGGAAACTGAAGATAACCGCAAACGTGGCTCGCGCGCTTGTCGGCTGGGCGGAGATCCCTGCCAAGAAGCATCGCGCTTGGCTGAAGGAGGCGGAGGTTCCGGCATTTCTTGACGCCCTAGATGAACACCCTGCATACCCGACCACAAAGTATGCCGTTAAATTGCTATTCCTTACCTTTGTTCGCAAAGGTGAACTACTAGCAGCCAGGTGGTCGGAGTTCGACCTTGAGCATGCGCTCTGGGTTGTACCAGCTGAGCGCATGAAGATGCTGACCGAGCACAAAGCGAATCGGCACAACGCCCACGATGTTCCACTAAGCCGCCAGGCAATCCTCTTGTTGGAGGAGTTGAAACCAATCAGTGCTGGGTCCGAGTTTCTCTTTCCTGGCATCATCAGTTTAGACAAGCCAATTGCTGGCAGCACTCTGAACGTACTATTTGCCCGCATGGGCTACGCGAAGTTACTCACCCCGCACGGCATTCGCGCAACTGCCAGCACCATTCTGAACGAGCGTGGTCACCGTGGCGATTTGATCGAGCGGCAACTAGCCCACCGGGACAGAGATGGAACGCGTGCCGCATACAACCACGCTAAGTATTTGGAAGAAAGGAGTCAAATGATGCAGGCATGGGCCGATATACTGGACGAGCTTCGCCAAGCACCTCTCACGAAGGAAGTTCCCGAATGAGCATAGATAGATACTTGCGCATCAAGCAGATTTGTGACCTCACAGGCCTCTCCCGAGCGTCGATTTACGCCTTGGAGAAAGCAGGGAAGTTTCCCGGAAAGGTTGCACTTGGTGCGCGTGCAGTTGCTTGGCGGGAATCGACAGTCGCCAAATGGATGGCGGAGCGAGAGTCCGCAGTCAAGACTGACAAGGAAGCAAAGCCTGGAACTCCACCGACGAAGAAGAGTTCCGCCGAACCGGCAGAGGAATCATCGGCCAGTAGCGTGCCAAACAAAAAAGGAAAAAAACGTTCCTCCACTATTCTCTCAGAACCACAAGATGATGGCTGGAGCCAAGGCGAACCAATCTCGAATGAAGAGGAAATGGCGGCAGTTCGAGCAAAACTTGCGCAAAGGGCGAAGGGACCGTTCGGGACCGGCAATCGCTCCGGTTTGACTGCTGGCGCCCGCGCGCCGGGAGCATCGCCTGAGAAGAATACACAAGGCAAGGTAACGGTGCTCGCAGGTTCTTCGCTAAGGAAGAAAGCACCTTAACAGCGCTACGCCAATTCACGCCGTACCAATCGTTAGATTAGGCCGAGAGCGCCACAGAACACGCTCGCGGCCTAAGCCTGCTTTCAGACCCGCAACAATCCTGGTGCGTAGCGGCGAAGTTATTTCCTGAAACGCAATATTTAGTCCTATGGCATAATGCGCTTGTCGCGTTTGCGCCAGATCACTGGCGAGCCGTTCCGAACACGACCACCGCGTAGCAGACCCCCTCGCTTGATTGGACCGCCCCGAACTGTTGTATCGGGACAGGATCACCGTCGAGCTACAAATCCTCACTCGTTGAACTGACCCCGAGGCAACTCCACTCGGGCGAGCGGCTGCGCGCATTTTCCGCACCACAATCAAGGAGAACAGATATGGCTTCCACGCCAGCAGCACCAGCAGCAATAGGTCCGTCCCTGAATTTTCAACCGGCCTTCAATCGCGTAGCCCAGAGCCAGGATTGCGACTGCGCCTTTGCCTGCATTGCCTCGATTGCCAACAAGAGCCTTGACGAAGTAAAGGAGGCCGCCGTCAAGCAGTTCAAGTTCCCGCGCCATGGCCTGTATTGGATCGGCGAAGAGTTGATTGCCAAACTTCTTGCTCACTTTGGCTTCGTCGCAACGGTCTATAAAGAAACAACCACGATCTCGGAACTGCCCACGGTCGCGATCTTGATGGTCGATTACGACCAGGAGACCGAGATTGGTCGCCACGTTCTGTTCGTTCGCCAAGCTGGCTCATCAGGAAAGGCGGCGGTGGAATACATAATTGACCCAGCGCCTTGGTTGCCGATAGAAAAGCAGATTCGCACCGACGTAAAGGGGCTGCCATCGGCCTACTACATCGGCGTGCATCCAATGAAGCCGGCAGGCAAGTAGCTCTGCCGTTGGCGTAGCCGGCGTAGAGATCGTGCCGGTTACGTCTTCCTTTTCGGAGGCATCCCAGCAACCAAGTCTTCCATGCGGACATTCAGCGCAATGGCAATCCGCGCGATATTGCAGATTGAAATGTTGCGCTCACCCCGCTCGACCGAGCTGATGTAGTTGGGGTGCAGGTCAGCGCCTTCGGCAACGTTCTCCTGGGTCAGTTCCTTCTCCAGTCGGATGCGCCGCATGTTCTTCGCAAAAAGTCGCTGCGCTCCACACTTTGAGGTTGGCTTGCGCATGCCCGGAGTCTTTCCGAACGGCGGGCACAAGACCACACACTTTGAGTTTGGTTTGCTGTAGAGTCGCCAAGACCATACGCATAGCGTTACACGTCCCACTTGCAGCCTGCTGCCATGCCGCGCACTACCCAACACATTGGAGAAATCGTGAAAATCCTCGGATTCATCGCCGCAGCAGCAATCGCCCTAGCGGGCAGCTTTGCGTTCGCGCAAACCGACCTTCCCAAGCTTTCTGCCAGCGACGCTGGCAAGATCCAGTTCCAGTCGGCCAACCGTGGGACGGGCATCGACATTCTCTACAAGGGGAAAGCCAAGTACGACGAGACTATCGTCGGTGACTTGTTCCTGCCGAGCGGCGCGGGAAAAGTTCCGGCAATGGTCGTCATGCACGGCAGCGATGGACTGGGCGACTCCACGAGTTCTGCGCGTTCTTGGGCCGCACTGCTCGGCCAAATGGGAATTGCTACCTTCCTTGTCGACAGCTTCACGCCACGGGGCATTTCCAGTACGGGCGCAGACCAGTCGCTACTGACCTACACTACCTCTGGTATCGACGCTCTCAAGGCACTGGAACTGCTAGCCTCGCATCCGCGCATTGATCCAAGTCGGATCGGCGTAATCGGGTTTTCTCGGGGCGCCGCCGCCGCACAACAGGCCGGCTTTGAGAGGTTTCGGGCTGCGGTGCTAACTGGCACTGGCCTGAAGTTTGCGGTGCATGTCGCCCTGTACGGTGGCTGCACCCAGTACGGCACGACTACCGGAGTTCCTATCCTGCACCTGATGGGAGACAAGGATAGCTACAGTTCCGAAGAGAACTGCAAACGGGTAACTGACCTAATCAATGCCAAGGGTAGAAGCGTTCGGCTTGTGGTGTATCCCGGAGGGCTTCATGGCTTTGATCGAGAGTCGGCCAAGCGTCGGTACGTTGCCAGCTATCAGGTGTGGAAAGACTGCGCGAACACAACCAGCATGGACGACCTGACCTCGCAAATACCCGGAAATGAACGGGCATCCATCAGTCAGTTGATCGCCTACCGCAAGAGCTGCATGGGCACAGGGTTGGATTACGGTGGCGACAGCACCTCCGCGTACAAAGCCCGCGACGAAGTTAAGGCGCTGCTGGCGAAGGTCTTTGGGCAGTAATCACCCAGCCCAGCAAAAGCGCAGCGATCAATTCAAGAGAGGATTTGATTTGAAACTGCAATTGACCCCCCTGCTGGCGGTAGCAGCTCTACTCAGCCTGCTAACGACTGCTCATGCGACAGACCTCGCCGACGCAAACAACCCAACACCAGCCAGTAGCACCCAGCGCACGCCTGCGCCACCGAAAATCAGTCAAGAGCAGCGCTGGTTCACCTATACGGAGAAGGCCACGTTTGGCAACGACACGCCCATCAAGCTTGAAGTCCTTGCCACCGAGCCGACTAAGTGGAACGGGAAGATTGTCGTCATCAACCATGGCTCTACGGGGATAGGGCACGGCGGTACGGCCTACGATGAAAAGCGTGTCAAAACGGCTGTCAGATTCGTCAAGGTCGCCCCGGCACTCGTAGCCAAAGGCTACCGGGTGTTTGTCCTGATGCGAAAAGGTCGGGGCAACAGTGAAGGGAAGTTCACCGAGGAAGATGCGCGCACCTGCTCCTGGACCGATCAGATGCGTGGTGTCGAGGAAGCTGAACCCCAGCTTGACCAGTTCGTCGATTGGATACGCACTGAGTACAAGGTCGACAAGGTAATCGTAATGGGCCATTCCCGTGGCGGATTCCTATCCACCTATTACAGCGCGCGTCATCCGGAGAAAGTGGCCTACTCGGTGAATATCAGCGGCGGCTGGACGACGGCCTGCGAATCGAAGAACAACATGACCCACAAAATGCTTGATGAGAGTGGTGCCAAGTTCAAGAATCAAGCGTGGGTCTATGCGACCAAGGACTCATATTTCTCTGACGGCGATTTAAGTGACTATGCGGACATTGCCACAAAGTCAGGCATCAACTTCATCAGTTTGGAAACCACGACTGGCGACGGTCACGCCTTCGCAAGCGCGAATCCGCAATTGTGGCTAACTCAGATTGAACAAGGCATCAACAAGTAGGGACAGTACAGCGCACTGCAAGCTGCCCAGCATGGGCGGGAATTGCCAATGAAACCAGGGAGCCAAGTGATCCAGCGGCGGTGGAGTTCTGACGACATTGCTGGTTCTGGCGCATATGACCAACTGAAGACCGACCTTGCCGCGCACACGCCAAATCCGTGGCTGCAGTCTCTGATCGAGCAATCTAGTGGCACACAGCCCTGCCGTATCGAAGCCCTCATTGGAGTTCGCGTATCCGACGAGGCCGGCACG
>JBAZOF010000005.1:0-31955 GCA_041648855.1 Sulfuritalea sp.
ACGCTGCCGCTGGCCGGCAATCTGCGCGCTGACCTCGCGCATCAGACCGCAGCGCTCGAGCTCGCCACCCGGTTCGACGAAGCGAAGATCGCGACGAAGCTGAGAGTCGCGAAGTTCGCGCCGCTGGCGCTTGGCTTCGATCTCGACATCGACCAGATCAACGTGGACAAGTACCTGCCGCCCAAGGCGAAGGAAGACAAGACGGCCAGGGAAGGCAAGCTGGATTTCTCGACGCTGAAGGGCCTCGACGTCAATGGTACGGTCCGCATCGGATCGCTGCAGGTGTCGAAGCTGAAGCTGGCGAAGCTGAATGCGAAGATCGATCTCGCCGGCGGGCGCCTCAACGTGGTGCCGCTGACGCTGAATCTTTACGAAGGCTCGGCCAGCGGCAGTCTGTCGCTCAACGCGGCGGGCAACAGCGTCGCCCTCAAACAGAATCTGGCCGGCATCAGCATCAATCCGCTGATGAAGGATCTCGCCGACAAGGATCTGGTGGAAGGGCGCGGCAACGTTGCGCTCGACGTCACCAGCCGCGGCGACAGCGTCACGGCGATGAAGAAGGCGCTGGGCGGCACCGCTGCGGTGAGCCTCAAGGACGGCGCGATCAAGGGCATCAACCTGGCGCAGAGCCTGCGCGATCTGAAGGGCAAGCTTGGTGCCGCATCTGGCAAACCCCAGGACGCGACGCAGCAGGCCAAGGCCGGCGACAAGACCGATTTCTCCGAACTCACCGCCTCGCTGAAGATCGCCAACGGCGTCGCCCACAATGAAGACCTGGCGATGAAGTCGCCCTTCCTGCGGCTCGCCGGGGCGGGCGACATCGACATCGGCGGCGACCGGATGAACTACCTGGCCAAGGCCAGCGTAGTCGCCACCAGCGCCGGACAGGGCGGACAGGGCCTCGACCAATTGAAGGGACTGACCATCCCGGTGCGCGTCACGGGGCCGTTCGATAACCTTTCCTACAAGATCGAATTCGGCAGCCTCGTGTCGGAGGCGGCCAAGGCCAAGGTCGAGGAAAAAACGCAGGAGATCAAGAGCAAGGTCGGGGACAAGGCGAAAGACAAGCTCAAGGGACTTTTCGGCAAATGACGGTAAGCGTTTCCTGATGCGGCTTGGCGTCGACCTCGGCGGCAGCAAGATCGAAATCATCGCGCTAGGCGACGATGGCGGGGTGTTGCTGCGCGAGCGTGTGGCGACGCCGCAGGGCGATTACAGGGCGACGCTGAGGGCGGTGGCCGGCCTGGTCGAAGCAACGGAGCTGAAAGTCGGCGCTGACGGTACGGCGGCATCTGTCGGGTTAGGCATCCCCGGTGCGGAATCGCTGGACACCGGACTGATCAAGAACGCGAACTCGACCTGTCTGATCGGCAAGTCGCTGCGACATGACTTGAAGCAACTGCTGCGGCGCGAAGTACGCATCGCCAACGACGCCAACTGCTTTGCGCTATCCGAAGCGATCGACGGCGCCGGTGCCGGCGCGCAGGTGGTGTTCGGCGTGATACTCGGCACAGGCGTCGGCGGCGGCATCGTTATCGACGGCCGGGTACTCTCCGGCGCCAATGCCATCGCCGGCGAATGGGGCCACAACCCGATGCCGGGCGAGCATCACCAGGAGGCCTGCTATTGCGGGCGCAAGGGTTGTGTCGAGTTGTATCTCTCCGGCCCGGGTCTTTCTGCGGATCATCGCCGTGCCACGAGCGCCGACTTTCAGGCAACTGAAATCGCAAAGTATGCCGCGTCCGGCGACAAGGACTGCGAAGCCACCTTGCAGCGCTACGAAGCGCGCCTGGCGCGCGCACTGGCGCAAATCATCAACATCCTCGACCCCGACGTGATCGTGCTCGGTGGCGGAGTTTCGAACATGGACCGCCTCTACGAAAATGTGCCGCGCCTGTGGGGCGAACATGTGTTCTCCGATCGGGTCGCCACTCGCCTGCTCAAACACCGGCACGGCGATTCTTCCGGCGTGCGCGGCGCGGCGTGGTTGTGGCCATGAACCCGGCCGTCGCGGTAGACGCGCTGTTCGCCGGCCAGGTCGCCCGGCTCGCGGGCGACAGCCGCAGCAGTGCGATTGTCAAAACGCCGGTGACCGGCCGCTGCCGGCTGACGACGGACGGCCTTGCCGGCGATACCCAAGCGGACCGCCGGGCGCATGGCGGCGGCGGCAAGGCGCTGCACCAGTATCCGGCCGAACACTACGCAAAGCTGGCGGCGGCCTTTCCCGAGGCACAACACCTGACGCCCGGCGGCCTCGGCGAAAACATTTCGACCCGCGGCATGACGGAGCATGATGTCTGCATCGGCGACGTGTTCGCGATCGGCAGCGCGCGCATCCAGGTTTCGCAACCGCGCACGCCTTGCTGGAAGATCGACACCCGCACCGCCTGCGAGGGCGTCGCGGCCTTCATTGCCGGACATGGCCTCGCCGGCTGGTACTACCGGGTGCTCGAGGAAGGAGAAGTCGCCGCGGGCGACCGGCTGGAACACATCGAGCGTCCCGCCGACGCGGTAACGCTCACCGAATTCTTGCGCGTAACCCACACACCACGGCCTCCGGTTGCGGCCATACTCCGGCTGGCCTATGCCACGGGGCTCGACCCGCAATGGACGGGTAAACTCATGCAGCGCGCCGAGTGGCTGCGCAACAACGGGAGCAGTGAATGAATTTGTGGTTGCGCGTGTTTCTGCCCTTTGCCGCCGGCTATTACTTTTCCTACTTCCTGCGCAACGTCAATGCCGTCATCGCGCCCGAACTGACGCGCGAACTCGGCGTCTCGGCCGCCGATCTGGGCCTGTTGACCAGCGCCTATCTGCTCACCTTCGGCGCCGTGCAACTGCCGCTGGGCCTCGCCCTGGACCGCTACGGCGCACGCCGCGTCGAGGCCTTCCTGCTGCTGATCGCCGCCGCCGGCTGCGCGCTGTTCGCCGTCGGCAATTCGCTGACCGAACTGGCGGTCGCACGGGCGCTGATCGGACTCGGCGTGTCGGCCTGCCTGATGGCGTCCTTCAAGGCCTTCAGCCAGTGGTTCGGCACCGAGCGGCAAGCCTCGCTCAATGCCGCCATCATGGCCGCCGGCGGCCTCGGCGCGCTGACGGCATCGACGCCGCTGTCCTGGGCGATTCCGCAGTTCGGCTGGCGCGCCGTATTCGTGGCGCTGGCCGTCGCCGGCCTCGCCGCCGCCGCCGGAATTTTCAGCACCCCGGAAAAGCCCCGCGGCGGCGCGCAGGAATCGCTGCGCAGCCAGCTTGCCGGCCTCGCCGAAGTGCTCTCCAGCAGCGCCTTCTGGCGCTATGCGCCGCAATCGACGCTGATCATCGGCGGCTTTCTGGCCTTGCAGGGACTGTGGGCCGTACCCTGGCTGATGAACTTCTCGGGCCTCCCGCGCGAGGCGGCGGCCCACCATCTGCTGCTGATGGGCAGCGGCATGCTGGTCGGATTTGTCGGCATTGCCTTCGGCGTCGCGCCGCTCGCCGCGCGCGGACTCGGCCCGCTGCGCCTGTTGCAGACAGGCATGGGAATCGGACTGCTGGCCACCTTGCTGATCGTGCTCGGCGCCGCACCGGGCGAACCCCTGTGGTTCATCTTCGGACTGGTCTTCTCGGTCGGCAATCTGGCCTATGCGCTGTTGCAGGGTCACTACAATCCTGCCCTGGCCGGACGCGTCAACACCGCACTGAACCTGATGGTCTTCGTCGGCGCCTTCTGCATCCAGTGGGGCTTCGGCGCCGCGGTGGACGCCCTGCAGGCCGGCGGCTACGCGCTGCGCGCTGCTTACCAGATCACTTTCGGCGGGCTGTTGGCGCTGCAGGTGGCAAGCTGGCTGTGGTTTCTGAGGAAAGCCTAGAACTCCAGCGGATCGACGTCAAGGTGCCAGCGTAGTCCGCCTGGCATTTTCAGTGCGTAGAGCTGTTCCATCCACTTCGCCAGAAAAGCCTGCAAGGCGGGGCGGCTGAGGGATTCGACCAGCAGCTGGCCGCGCTCCAGCGTCATCAGGCGCTGCAGGCGCATCGGCACCGGGTCGTAGAGCGTGACGCCGTCTGCCAGCGAATTTGGCAACATCGCGGCGGCTTCGCGCGCGGCGGCGAGGAAAGCCAGCGACTGCTCCATGCTGCGCGCCTCGGCACGCAGCATGGCCTGGAAGCTGAAGGGCGGGAAGCCGGCGATGCGGCGTTCGTCGAGCTGCGAACGGGCGAAGCGCACGTAGTCGTGATCGACCAGCGCCCGGTACAGCGGATGGTCGGGATACTCGGTCTGGATCAGCACCTCGCCGGGCAAATCGGCGCGACCACTGCGGCCGCCGACCTGCATGAGTTGCGCGAAGAGCCGTTCGGGGGCGCGGAAGTCGGCGGCGAATAGCGCGGCATCGGCGCCCACGGCGCCGACCAGCGTGAGCAGCGGAAAGTCGTGGCCCTTGGCCAGCATTTGCGTGCCGACCAGGATGTCGGCCTCGCCGGCATGGATGGTGGCGAGCAGCGCCTGCCATTTTTTCGGCGTGCTCGCCGAATCGCGGTCGATGCGCAGCACACGCGCCTCGGGAAAGCGGTCGACGAGCATGGTTTCGAGCCGCTGTGTGCCGCGCCCGAAAGGCAGCAGATCGACGTTGCCGCAGTCGGGACAGGCGCGCGGAATCTGCGCCTCGAAACCGCAGTGGTGGCAGCGCAGACGCTGGTCGGCCAGATGCAGCACCAGGTTGGCGGCGCAGCGCTGGCAGCGCGAGATCCAGCCGCAAGGCGGACAGGCCAGCACCGGCGCATAACCGCGCCGGTTGAGAAACACCAGGCTTTGCTCGCCTCGTTCCAGCCGCTGCTGCAGGCCGGTGAGCAGGGCGGCGGAAAGGCCTTCCTGCAGCTTCTCGCGCCGCGTGTCGACGATGCGCACCACGGGCATGGCTTCGGCCACGGCGCGCTCGGGCAGCTCGAGCAGGCGGTAGCGCCCGGTGCTGGCGTGATGGAAGGTCTCCAGCGAGGGCGTCGCCGAGCCGAGCACGATCGGGATGTTCAACTGATGGGCGCGCCAGACCGCGACATCGCGCGCCGAATAGCGCAGGCCTTCCTGCTGCTTGAAGGAGGCGTCGTGTTCTTCGTCGACGATGATCAGCTGCAGGCGCGGCATGGGCATGAACACGGCGAGCCGGGTGCCCAGCACGATCTCGGCGCGACCGGTCAGCGCCTCGATGAAGCCGCGGGCACGCGCCGCATCGGCCATGCCGCTGTTGGCGCAAACAATGTGCGCGCCGGGAAAGCGCGCCGCGACGCGGCCCTCGAGTTGCGGCGTCAGCGCGATCTCCGGCACCAGCATCAGCGCCTGGCCGCCGCTCGCCAGCACGGCATCGATGGCGCGCAGATAGACCTCCGTCTTGCCGCTGCCGGTGACGCCATGCAGCAGCATGGCGTGGAAACCAGCCGTGTCGAAAATGGCGGCCACTGCTGCTTGTTGTGCCGCCATCAGTTGCGGCAGCGCAGGCCTGGAGAGAGGTGGAACAGTTATATCCCCGGCGCCTGCGCCGGGGACGGTATCCCTTGCGGACGACGCCGGCGATGCGGCGATTTCCACCGCCGCCTTCTTGAGGCGCGGCAGCTTGCCGCGACGCAGCATCGGCGGCAGGGCGAAAGAGGTCACTTCGCCCAGCGGCGTCTGGTAGTAGCGCGCACAAAATTCGCACAGCGCCAGCCATTCGGCAGGCAAGGCAGGCATGTCGCGCAGAATCCCGGTGACCGCTTTCAGCTTCGCATCAGGATGTTCGCTCGCGGTGGCCACCTCAACGATAATCCCAGTGCGCGAACCCTTGCCGAATGGGACCGTCACCCTCCGACCGATATCACTTTCGTTAGAGTCCGGCGCGAGATAGTCGAACAGTCTCGGCAAAGGCAAATCGAGGGCGACACGAACGATGTTCATGTCAGCTCAGATGCTTGCCGATCAATGCTCGACAAATTCTTTGCATAAGCCCTCAAGCCTTTGCTGCAAAAGAAAAAATGGCTTACCCACAAATTCTGTGGATAACTTTGTGAGTAAGCGTCAGGGAACCCGCCTAAGTGGCCGTCCGGCAAAGCGATTGTCACCCCTGCGCAATATTTGAACAACATAATATCGTTCAAAAACAACAAGTTATGATCTTGCTGCAAAAATCCCCGAACAGATGGCGCAGTTTTCCATGCGTGACCCACTTCTGTGCATAAGTCAACAGCAGGAGGCATTTTTTCACCCCCTCGGCAAGCCTTGCCGGACGGCCTTTTTCACGGGAGCAAGCGGCTCGAACCGCACCCCCGTTGGCCGCTGCCAAATCAGTCTCGCGCGGACCCGCGCCGGCTGTGGCTGTGCACGGTGTCAACCAGAATCTTGACGTTCTCGGGCGGGGTAAATTGATTGATTCCGTGACCGAGATTGAAGACATGGCCACCGGAATTATTTCCGCCGGCGTCAGCGCCGAAACTGTCGAGCACGCGCCGCGTTTCCGCCGCAATCCTGTCCGGCGATGCGAACAAGGCCATCGGATCGAGATTGCCCTGCAATGCAACACGAGCGCCGACGCGCCGCCTTGCTTCGCCCAGATCGGTAGTCCAGTCGAGGCCGACCGCATCGCAGCCGATGTCGGCGATCGCCTCCAGCCATTGCCCGCCGCCCTTGGTGAACACGATGCAGGGGACGCGCTCGCCATCGTGGCTGCGCTTCAGGCCGCTCATGATGCGCTGCATGTAGTCCAGCGAGAACTCGCGGTAGGCCGCATGCGACAGGGCCCCGCCCCAGGAATCGAAAATCATGACGGCTTGCGCACCTGACTCGATCTGGGCGTTGAGGTAGTCGGTCACCGCCGTGGCCGTGACCGCCAGGATGTGGTGCAACAGATCGGGGCGGTCGTAGAGCATGGTCTTGACCGTGCGGTAATCGGTCGCCGAACCGGAGCCGCCTTCGACCATGTAGCAGGCCAGGGTCCACGGGCTGCCGGAAAAGCCGATCAGCGGCACCGCGCCGGCCAGCGCACGGCGAATCTCGACCACCGCATCCATCACGTAGCGCAGGTGTACGTTGGGGTCGGGAGCGGTCAGGTCGCGAATCGCCCATTCCTCGCGCAGCGGGCGTTCGAACTTCGGCCCCTCGCCTTCGACGAAATACAGGCCGAGACCCATCGCGTCGGGCACGGTCAGAATGTCGGAAAACAGGATGGCGGCGTCGAGCTCGAAGCGCGACAGCGGCTGCAGCGTCACCTCGCAGGCGAGCTGCGGGTTCTTGCACAGGTTGAGAAAGCTGCCGGCGCGGCGGCGTGTCTCGTTGTACTCGGGCAGGTAGCGGCCCGCCTGCCGCATCAGCCAGACGGGGGTGTACTCGACGGGTTCGCGCAGCAAGGCACGCAGAAAGGTGTCGTTCTTGGGGCGGGTCGAGGGTGACATGAGCGGCAATCCAGCGTGACAAAGACGCAATTATCGCACTAGCGTCGCCAGAAGGCCGGCGTCAGCACCACCAGCAGGGTGAAGATCTCCAGCCGGCCGAGCAGCATGGCGAAGGTGCAGACCCAGGTCTGGAAATCCGTCAGCACTTCATATGTGGTCGCCGGGCCGACCTGGTTCAGCCCCGGCCCGGTGTTGTTGATGCTGGCGACCACGGCCGAGAAGGCGGTGACGATGTCGAGGCCGCTGAATGACATCAGCAAGGTCAGCGTGGCGATGCTGGTCATGTACATGAAGCTGAAGGCCAGCACGGCGAACAGGATGTTGTGCGGCACCGGATTGCCGCCGATGCGCACCGGCCAGACGACATTCGGATGCATCGCGCGCAGCAATTCCCGATACACCTGCTTGTAAAGGATGATGGCGCGGATCATCTTGATGCCGCCGCCGGTGGAGCCGGCGCTGGTGACGAAGCTGCTGAGGAACAGCATCCACAGGGGAGCGAAGGCAGGCCACAGGTTGAAATCGACGCTGGCGAATCCCGTGGTGGTGGCGATCGACACCAGATTGAAGGCGCTGTGGCGCAAGGCCGTCAGGAAGTTCGGGTAGGTTCCCTGCGCCCACAGGTAGATGGCGATGCCGAGCACGCTGGCGAGGGTCACTGCGAGAAACCAGCGCGCCTCCGGATCGCGCAGATACGGCTGAAACGAATGTCCGTGGAGGGCGAGAAACATGGTCGCGAAGTTCATTCCGGCGAGGAGCATGAAGACGATGACGACGGCCTCGATGGCCGGCGAATTCCAGTAGCCGAAACTCGCGTCATGGCTGGAAAATCCGCCCAGCCCCATGGTGGTGAAGGCATGCATCACCGCGTCGAACCAGCTCATGCCGGCCCAGCGCAGACTGAGAATGCACAGCACCGTCACACCCGCATAGACGGCCCAGAGCCCCTTGGCGGTCTGCGTCATGCGCGGCGTCAACTGCGAATCCTTCATGGGTCCCGGCGTCTCGGCCTTGAACATCTGCCGGCCGCCGATGCCCAGCAAGGGCAGGATGGCCACGGCCAGCACGATCAGGCCCATGCCGCCGAGCCAGACCATCATGCCGCGCCACAGATTGATCGACGGCGGCAGTTTGTCGAGCCCCGACAACACCGTTGAACCTGTAGTGGTGAGCCCCGACATCGCCTCGAAGTAGGCGTCGGTGAAGGACACGCCGAGTTGCAAGATCAGCGGCAGTCCTGCGAACACCGGCAGCAGCGACCAGACCATGACCACCATGAGAAAGCCGTCGCGCACCTTGAGCTCGCGCTTCTCGTGGCGCGCCGCCCACCACAGCGCCGCGCCGGTGCCGAATGTCAGCAGGAAGGCCTCGTCGTAGGCCGACTGGGCGCCGTCGCGCAGCGACCAGGAAACGATCAGCGGCACCAGCATGGCGAGCGCAAAGCCCATCAGCAGCACGCCGAAGACGCGAACCACCGGGTAATAGCGTTCCATGATCAGTCGTTCAGAAGAAATTGACGCCGACCTGGAACAGCTTTTCCACCTGCGGTATCTGCGCCTTGCGCGTGCAGAACACCACGACATGATCGTCGGCCTCGATCGCCGTGTCGTGATGGGGAATGATGACCTCGTCTCCTGCGACGGTGACCGGAAAGCCGTCCTGCAACACGGTTTTCGGCGGGCCCTTGCGCAGGATGGCGCCGATGTGCGCTCCCTTGATCACGGGCAGTTCCTCGATGCGGCGACCGACCACCTTCGAGTTGTTGCGGTCGCCATGGACGATCAACTCCAGTGCCTCGGCCGCGCCGCGCCGCAGGCTGTGTACCCGCGCCACGTCGCCGTGGCGAACGAACGCCAGCAGCGAACCAATCGAAACCTGCGCCGGCGAGAGGCCGATGTCGATCGGCCCGCCCTGCACCATGTCTGCATAGGCGCGGCGGTTGATCAGCGCCAGCACGCGCTTGCAGCCGAGACGCTTGGCCAGCGACGCGGCCATGATGTTGTCCTCGTCATCGTTGGTCAGGGCGAGGAACATGTCCATTTCGTCGATGTTTTCCTGTGCCAGCACTTTCTCGTCGGTCGCTTCGCCGCAGAGCACCAGGGTATCCCGGAAGCGCGTGGCGATCAGCTCGGCGCGACGCGCATCGCACTCGATCACCTTGACCTGGTGCTGCTTCTCCAGCGCCGCGGCGACGCGCGCCCCGATATTGCCGCCGCCGGCGATCATGATGCGCTTCACCGGCTCCTGCATGCGCCGCAGCTCAAGCAGCACGGGCCGGATGTGTTCCGTGGCGGCGAGCAGAAACACCTCGTCGCCGGCTTCGATTATGGTTTTCCCGGTGGGGTCGACCGGCTGATGCTCGCGGAAGATCGCCACGATGCGGGCATCGACTTCCGGCGGCAGGTGTTCGCGCATGGACTGTATCTGCTTGCCGACCAGCAAGCCGCCTTCATAGGCGCGCACGCAAACCAGCGTCGCCTTGCCATCGGCAAATTCGAGCACCTGCAGCGCCTCGGGGAATGCCACCAGGCGGGAGATGTAGTCGGTGACGTCCTGCTCCGGACACATGGCATGGTTGACCGCGAACATGTCGTCGGCCAGCAGGGCCTGATCGGCGATGAAATCAACCCCGCGCAGGCGCGCGATGCGGGTCGGCACGTTGAACATGTTCTGCGCGATCTTGCAGGCGACCAGGTTGGTCTGGTCCGACTGCGTCACCGCCACCAGCATTTCGGCATCCTCGATGCCGGCGCTCCTGAGCACCGACGGGAGCGCCGCATTGCCGGTTACGGTGCGCACGTCGAGACGATCCGCCAGTTGCACGAGGCTGAGGCTGTTCTGGTCGACCACCGTGACATCGTTGGTTTCCGAGGCCAGCGCCTCTGCGACGGAGGCGCCGACCTGGCCGGCGCCGAGGATGACGATCCGCATCAGCGCAGTCCGAGGTCTTTGAGCTTGCGATACAGATGCGTGCGCTCCAGCCCGGTCTTTTCCGCCAGCCGCGTCATGTTGCCGCCGTCCTTGGCCAGGTGGTAGGCGAAATACATGCGCTCGAAGGCTTCGCGCGCCTCGCGCAGGGGCAGCTCGATGACTTCCGGCGCCAGGCCCGCCGGCACGAGGTTCGGTTCGCCGGCCGGCGCCAGCAGTTGCAGCGCTTCTTCTTCGCCGATTTCCTCGCCCAGACTGGCCAGCGCCAGCGACTTCACCGCGCCCTTGAGCTCGGCGTAGCCGCCGCTCCAGACATGCTGGCGCAAGGCGTTGAGGGCGGCGCTGGAAAACCGCCGCAGCGGAATCTCGTCGCTTTCCATCAACTGCGTCAGCAGATGCGCCGCAATGTCCGGCACTTCGTCCTTCAGTTCGGCTAGGCTGGGCACGCCCAGCCCCGTTTCGAACAGCCGCGCCAGCGCCGCCTCCTCCCAGCCCAGGGCGACCAGCTCCGCGCTGCTGTGCGTGGTCGCCGCCACCAGGCGCAGGCTGTAACGGTCGAGGCGATCGGCAGCGAACAACAGGTTCTTCTGCTGCAGCCGCGTCAGGCGCGCCAGCTCCTCGCACCACAGCACGCCGCCGGCGACACGCTGCAGCACCTCGACGCTGAGGGGGTTCGAATCGTGAGCCAGATCGACCCAGGGCTTCCCGGGAACCTGTGCCGTGCGCGCCACCAGTTCGACAATGCCGCCGGGCGCGGCACGCAGCACCAGCAGCGGACTCTTTGCCAGCACCTGGTCCAGCCGGCGCTTGAGGTCGCGCAGCGGGCCCGGGCGCGCAAACGCGCCCAGCGACAAACCGCCGCCGACATGACGCGCGCTGCGCTCGAGCGCCTTCTTCACCGCCGCCAGCAGCTTCTGCATGCCGATCGGCTTTTCCAGGAAATCCAGCGCGCCGATCCGCGTCGCCTCCACCGCGGTGTCGATCGTGGCGTGGCCCGACATCATCACCACCGGCATGTTGAGCTGGCCGTTGCCGGCCCATTCCTTCAGCAGCGTAATGCCGTCGGTATCGGGCATCCAGATGTCGAGCAAAACCATGTCGGGTCGTCCGGCCTCGCGCGCCATCCTCGCCGCCCCGGCGTTTTCCGCGAGCTGAACGTCGTGACCTTCGTCGCGCAAAATCTCCGAGAGCAGTTCGCGTATCCCGATTTCGTCGTCGACCACCAGTATCTTCGGCATTTCCCTAAACTCCCTTTGCCGCATCCGGCGTTGCCAGCGGCAGCCAGATGCTTACCTCACCGCCATGATTGTTCGCCAGGCGAATCTCGCCGCCATGGTCATCCACTATCTTCTTCACGATCGCCAGCCCCAGCCCGGTGCCCTTCGACTTGGTGGTGACATAGGGCTCGAAGGCGCGCGAAAGAATCTGCGCCGGAAATCCCGGGCCGTTGTCAGCCACCGTGAGCCGCGCGCGCGATCCTTCCTGCGTCGCGGCGATCGTGATGCGCGCATCCGCCGTGTCGGCAAGCGCATCCTGCGCGTTGGTCAGCACGTTGTGCAACACCTGACGCAACTGGTTGGCGTCGGCCAGCACCGGCGGCAGGGGTGCAGAAGTCGGCGCTGGCTCGCTCTGCGTACCTGGGACTCCGCTTCGCGGGCAGGTAACGGCGATGACGGCCTGCGAATTCTCATAGAGGCCGAGGACTTCGCCGAGCAGGCCCTGCAGATCGACCGCGGCGAGCTGCGGCAGCGGTGTGCGCGCGTAATCGCGAAAATCGTTGACCATGTTCTTCATCGCTTCGACCTGATTGACGATGGTCTGCGTCGCACGATCCAGCAACTCCCGCGAGGCGCCCGTCAACTGGTCGGCCAGCTTGAGTTGCAGCCGCTCGGCGGAAAGCTGGATCGGCGTCAGCGGATTCTTGATTTCGTGCGCAAGTCGCTGCGCCACCTCGCCCCATGCCGCGGAGCGCTGCGCGGCGATCAGCCGCGTGATGTCGTCGAACACCACCACATAGCCGCCGCCGCCCGCTGCCGGCAGCGCCGTGCCGCGCACCAGCAAGGCCTGCGGCATGCCGTCCGGACGCACGATTTCAAGCTGTTCCTGCCATTCGTCGCCGCGTTGCGCGAAACCGCCCAGAATGGCCCCGGCCAGCGTCTCGTGGTGCGGCCAGTCCTGCAGGCGCGTCTGTTCGAAGCCATTCAAATCGTCTCCGAGAATCGCCAGCGCGCCGCGATTCGCCGCCCGCAGGCGAAAGCGCAGGTCGAAAGCCAGCACGCCGGCCGACAGGTTCGCCAGCACGGATTCCAGATAGGCCTGCGCGGCCTCCATCTCCTGGCGATGATGCTCGGCCTGCGCGCGCGCCTCGCTCAACTGATGCGTCATGCTGTTGAAGGAATGCGTCAGCACGCCCAGTTCATCGGATGCTTCCACCGTCGCGCGCGGCGTGTAGTCGCCGCTTGCCACCGCCTGCGTGCCTTCGGCCAGGATCAGCAGCGGGCGCGCCAGGCGCTCGGCGAGAAAGAAAGCCAGCGCGATCGCGGCGAACAACGCGAGCAGCAAGGCCAGCGTCAGGGTCAGGGTGTAGATGCGCTTGAGGCCCGTGCGCCCGAGTTGCAGTTCCTGATAGTCGCGGTGCGCCGCCTCGACGTTTTCGGCGCTCTTCGCAATCGAGGCGGGCACCGCCAGCGTCAATTGCAGGATCTGCGGATCGAGATTGATGCTGCTGCTGCTCACCGGCGCCAATGCACGCAGCATCAAGCCGCCGCCCTCGCCGTCGCCGATCATTGCCAGCCCGCGCCCGCTGCGCGCCGCACGCAGCTGGCTGGGCGCCGGCACCGAAGGCACCAGACTACGCAGCTCCCCCGAACTGCTGCCGAGCACCTGACCGGACAGCGTCAGCAGCGTCGCGGTCTGGGCGCCGGTCTGTTCGCGCAGCCGGTTCAGCCGGCTCGGGCTGACGAAGCCGCCATCCCCCAGATCCAGCGCCGCATCGCGGGCCTTGGCCAGCAATTCGGCCTGCAGGGTGTCGAGTACGCTGCGGCCGAGATTGAGGCCACCTTCCAGCGCGGCATCGACGCGCACGTCGAACCACGAGTCGATGCTCTTCACCGCAAACTGCATCGAAACGCCGTATACCAGCGCGCCGGGCAGCACCGCCATCAGGGACAGCATCAGCAACAGGCGGAATTTGAGGCGCGAGCCGAATACCCCGCTTCGAAAATCGCGGCGCAGACGACTCAGTTGAAGTCCGACCAGCACCAGCAGCGCGACCGCGGCGACGCCATTGATCGCCAGCAGCCAGGGATAGTTCTCGGCAAACAGCGCCGTATTGGCCGACGCCGATGCGAGCAGGAACAGCATGATCGCGCCGAGCGCTGCAAATACAGCAAGCGCTACCCTCATGGCGCCACCGCGGGGGCCACGAATTGCCAGCGCAGGACTTTTGCCTCGACGTGCAAGGCGCTATCGGTAATCGCATCGACCTGGAAGGGCTTGGGCAGCTGGCTGCGGTCGAGCGCCAGACGCACGGCCGCCTCGTAGGATTCTCCGGGTTTGACGATGTCCTTGTCCACCACCGGAAGCGCCGCGATGCGGCCGACCACGCGCAGCGCCTCGGCCAGGCTGCCGAAGTTCTGGTGCAGGTTGCCGGTGGATAGCCGGTACTGGCGCATCAGGCTGCTGTAGGCCAGCTTGTAGGTCAGGGTGCGAGTGGCGATATGTTCATTGACCCAGTACTTGCGGTTGCGCTCGAGCACGAACTCGAGGTTGAAGTAGAGCGGAACGCCCCGCGCCACGGCATCTTCCAGCCGGTTGCCAAGGTCGATCGCAAACTCGGCGGAAAGCGCGTAGCCGTCCTCGTTCGGAGTCAGCGCCGCGCGCTTCGGCTCGATGCGGCCGGCCTGTGCCGCGACTGCCGTCAGCAACAGCAGCGCCAGCACCAGTGTCGGCAACCCGACTTCAATCCTTTTGCAGCAGCGCGTAATAAAAGCCGTCATGTTCGGCATCGGGCAAGAGTTGCAGTTGTGGATCGCGGGTTGTTGCACGGGTTGTCGTACATTGTGCCGGCAGGCAACGCGCATCGGCATGGCGGCCGATGAAGGCTTCTACCTGACGGGCATTCTCCTCCCCAAAAACCGAGCAGGTGGCATAAAGCATTTTGCCACCGGGGACGAGAGTTCGCCACAGGGCGTCGACAATTGTCCTTTGCGTCGCGGCGAATCCGGCGATGTCCGACTCGCGCCGCAGCCATTTTGCGTCGGGGTGGCGACGCACCACGCCGGAGGCCGAGCAGGGAACATCGGCCAGGATGCGGTCATAGGGACGGCCATCCCACCAGGGTTCGACGGCGCGCGCATCGCCCACTTTCACCTTGGCCGCAAGGCCCAGCCGATCCAGATTTCCGCTAATGCGGGCCGCGCGCAAGGGGTCGGCATCGAGCGCAGTGAGATCGAGCTGCGCCGTTTCCAGCAGGTGCGCAGCCTTGCCGCCGGGCGCCGCGCAGGCATCCAGCACGCGCATGCCGTCATGTACGTCGAGCAGGCCCGCTGCGGCCTGCGCACCCCAGTCCTGCACCGAGCACCGGCCGGCGTCAAATCCCGGGATGCGCTCCACCGGCACCGGCTTGTCGAGCAGGATGGCGCTGGCGTCGAGCGAGCGAGCAGCAATTCCGACGGCATCGAGCTGCTGCAGAAAGTCGGCGCTGGTGGTACGGCGGCGATTGACCCGCAAACACAGCGGCGGATGGGTATTGCCCGCGGCGAGGATGCTTTCCCAATGTGTCGGATGGTCCTGCCGGAGGCGCGCGATCCACCACGCCGGATGCTGCCAGCGAGCCACCGGATCGGCCGCAGCGAGTGCCAGCAGCTCTTCACGCCGACGCAGGAAGTTGCGCAGCACGCCATTGACCAAACCCTTGAACTGGCCGCGGGCGAGTCGCGCCGCCGCGGTCACCGCCTGATCGACGATGGTATGCGCCTCCTCCGGCCGTGCTTCGAGGCGCGCCAGCGCGACCAGCAGCAGGCCGTGTGCCGCCGGGTCCTTGACCGGGCGATCGAGCAACTGACCGAGCACAAAATCGCCGCGGCCGTAAGCGCGCAGCGTGGCATAGGCCAGATCCATGGTCGCTGCACGCAGTGGCCCGGACAGCGCGGCGCGCGTCAGCGCAACATCGAAATTGCGCCCGGCGAGCACTGCGGCAATCAGTCCGGCCGCCGCGTGCAAGGCCTCGGCCAGGGGAGGGAGCATCTGCATCGCCCAAGAATACCAGCCGGATCGATGCCGGGTCGATTGATGCACGAACAATCGCGTCCGCTACACTTCGTCCGTCCGTCTCCCATACCTGCGTTCATGACCCCCGCCACCGAGATCCCCCACAGCCTGTCGGAAGATATCCAGGCGCTGCTCGTCGCGCCGCTCTTCGTCGCCTTCGCGGTGCTGCTGTTTCGTCAGGCAGGTTTGCTCACGGGCGGCACGGTCGGTCTCGCCTTCCTGATCCACTACGCCGGCGGCTGGCCGATGGGCGTCGTCGTCTTCGCGGTCAACCTGCCCTTCTACGTGTTCGCCGTGCGCGCCATGGGCTGGGAATTTGCGGTCAAGACCTTCATTGCGGTGAGCCTGCTGGCCATTTATACGGAGGCGCTGCCGGCGCTGATTTCGATTCAAAGCGTGAACCCACTGTTTGCCGCCGTCATGGGCGGCTTCCTGATCGGCGTCGGCCTGCTGATCCTGATCCGGCACAAGGCCAGCCTCGGCGGGCTCGGCGTGATGGCGATCTATCTGCAGAAGCGCAAGGGCTGGCCGGCCGGCAAGGTGCAGATGGCCGCCGACTGCGTCATCGTCGGCGCCGCGCTGCTGGTGCGCGATCCGCTCAGCGTCGGCCTGTCGATCATCGGTGCCGTGGCACTCAATCTGGTGATCGCCGTCAATCACAAGGAGGGTCGCTATGTGGGGGTATGAATCGGCACCGATGCGTTTCATGGCTCTGTTCGCGTCGATGCTCGCTCTGCCCGCCCTGGCCGCCGAGCCCGCTCCCTCGCCGCAGAGCGACGATCCGCTGATCGCGGCGGCGCTCCGCTACGAGAATGGGCTGGGAATCGCCAGGAATCCCGGCCGGGCCGCCGAAATGTATTGTGCTGCCGCCTATGAAGGCAATGCCGATGCCGCCTATCGGCTGGGCTGGATGTACGCCCAGGGCGACGGCATCGCGCGTGACGAGGGCCACGCGGTGGCGCTGCTGCAGCACGCGGCTGCCCTGGGTCACCGCTCCGCGCTGCAAATGCTGGAAGGCATGCCGGGCCGCGAGGGACGCCTGCCGCTGTGCCTGACGCTTGCGCCGCCTCCCGCCGTCACGGTGCAAGCCGCTGCGGACAGCGAACCGCTTGTGCAAGAAAAGCCGGAAACCGCGCGAGCCGCGCCAGCCGCGATCATCGTGCCGGCCGTCGCCGGCACGAGGGCGACGGCGGCTCATGCGCCAGACGTGGCGCCATCCGTCAGCGACCAGATCGCTTTCGCCATCGCGCGCTGGGCCAACGCGTGGTCGACTCGGGAGGTCGATCGCTATCTCGCTGCCTACGCTCCTGACTTCCAGCCGCCGCGTGGCGAGTCCCGGCAACAATGGGAGCGACAAAGACGCGCGCGCATCACGGCAAGGGCGTGGATCGAGATCAGGATTCGCGACCTGGCAGTCGCCGTCGAAGGCGATCAGGCGAAGGTGCGCTTCGTGCAGGACTATCGCTCTGACAAGGGCCGCGAAAGCGCCATGAAAACCCTGACGCTGGTGAAGTCGGAACGGACCTGGCTGATCCGGCAAGAACAGAGCAAAGCCATGAAGCCATCGACGATCGCTCGATGACCCCGCAAGCGGTCCACCCGGTCAATCCGGCCGCATGGGATTCCCGTGCAGAAAGTCGGCGCTGGTGAGACGGCGACCGCCGGACTTTTGCAGTTCGGTGAGGCGCAGGGCCCCTTCGCCACAGGCCACCACAATACCGCTGGCATCCGCCGCCAGCACTTGGCCGGGCCGGCCGCTGGCGGCAAGCACTTCGCCGCGCCAGGCTTTGACCGGTTCGCCGGCCAGCGTCGCCACAGCGCCGGGAAAAGGATTGAAGGCACGCAGTTTGCGCGCAAGGACCTCGGCCGGCTGGTTCCAGTCCAGCCTGGCCTCGGCCTTGTCGATCTTTGCCGCATAGGTCACGCCGATGTCGGGCTGCGGCACGGCGACCAACTCGTCGAAGCGCGCCAGCGCCGCGACCACGAGTTTGCCGCCGAGTTGGGCAAGACGGTCATGCAGGCTGCCGGTGGTGTCCTGCGCGTCGATATCGATGGCTTCCGACAGCAGCATCGGGCCGGTGTCGAGCCCGGCTTCCATTTTCATGATCGTGATGCCGGTTTGCGCATCGCCCGCTTCGATGGCGCGATGAATCGGCGCCGCACCGCGCCAGCGTGGCAGCAGCGAGGCATGGATGTTGATGCAGCCGCGGCGCGGCAGGTCGAGCACGGCCTGCGGCAGGATCAGGCCGTAGGCGGCCACCACCATGAGTTCGGCACCGCCATCGACGCAGGAAGCGCGGATCGGCTCATGCGTCGACGGATCCTTGAGGCGCTCGGGCTGAAACACCGGGATGCCGTGGGCCAGCGCCACTTTCTTGACGGCCGACGCCTGCAGCACCATGCCGCGCCCGGCAGGACGGTCGGGCTGGGTCAGTACCAGCATGACCTGATGCCCGGCCGCGAGCAGCGCTTCCAGCGCCCGTGCCGCGAACTCGGGCGTCCCGGCGAAAACAATTTTCATTTAACGTGAAACACCTTGTTCGGAGTCCCTTGTGATCAATGCGCGCAGCGCGCCGTTCTAGTAACCCCCCGCGAGGGGGGAAGGGGGGCGGGTGAATAATTGGCTTTTAGTTACGGCCGCTGCGCTTAACGCCGATGATACCGGCGTTAGCCTCCACTGAAACTTCGTTTTCGCGTGCTTCAACTTCTGCGGCTTGCGCTCGGTGCCATGAGCGTTAGAAGGTTTCGCGCGCCTGTTTGACCAGCTTGCTCTTGATCCGCGTCTGCTTGAGGCGCGAGAGGTATTCGACGAAGACCTTGCCTTCCAGATGGTCCATTTCGTGCTGGATGCATACTGCGAGCAGGTCGTCGGCCTCCAGCTCGAAGGGCTTGCCATCCAGTCCCAGGGCACGCACCCTGACATGGCTGGCGCGCTTGACCGTCTCGTAGATGCCGGGCACTGACAGGCAGCCTTCCTCGCCTTCGCATTCGCCCGATTTCTCCAGCAGTTCGGGATTGATGAAGGTCTGTAGCTGCGACTTGTCTTCCGAGATATCGATCACGATCAGGCGCACGTGCTGGTCCACCTGCGAGGCCGCGAGGCCGATTCCCGGCGCGGCATACATGGTTTCGGCCATGTCGGCAGCAAGCCGGCGGATGCGCGCATCCACCTCGGCGACGGGGGCGGCCTTCTTGTGCAGCCGCGAATCGGGGTAACGCAAAATCGGCAATAGGGCCATGAAACCGCTCTTGAAAGAATTGATGCTGGGGGAATTGTCGGGCAGAATCGGCGGATACTCGGGTGGTTCGCCATCCACATAGACACTCGGCCAGGAGATCACGCCATGCGTCGCATTATATCTGCGCTGCTCATCACCATTTCAACCACTGTGGCATTCGCACAGGGAGTCAAACCGCTGGAGCTGGCCGACGGCGCGCCCGACCGGCACATCGTGACGGCCGGCGACACCCTGTGGGGAATCTCCGCCAAGTTTCTCAAGGATCCCTACCGCTGGGGCGAACTGTGGAAGATGAATGCGGAAGAAGTCAAAAACCCGCACCGCATCTATCCGGGCCAGGTCCTCGTGCTCGACCGGAGCGGCGCCCAGCCCCGGCTCAAGCTGGCAACGGTGACCGAACCGCGACGCGAGTACGTCGAGCCGCTGAGGAAGGGCATCCCTTCCATCGAGCCGCAGGTCATCGAGCCCTTCCTCAGCGAGCCGCGGGTGCTCGACGTCAACGGACTCGCTGCCGCGCCGCGCGTGGTCGCCCTGCAGAGCGACCGCGTGATCGCCGGCGCCGGCGACACCGTCTATACCACCGAAGTCACCACCCCGAGCAAATCCTGGCAGCTGTTCCGCGCCGGCAAGCCGCTGCTCGACCCGGACACGAAGGAAACGCTGGGGTACGAAGCGGTGTTCCTCGGTACCGCGCGCATGACCCAGGGTGGCAACCCATCGAGCTTCCTGATCCTGACCTCGAAGCAGGAAATTTCCCGTGACGACCGCCTGCTGATCGCGCCGCGCCAGGATGTGGTGAATTACATTCCGCATGCACCGGCCAAGATGATCCAGGCCAAGGTGCTCTCCATTTACAGTGGAGTGAACTTCGGCGGCCCGCTGTCGGTCATCACACTCAATCGAGGCAAGGCGGACGGGCTGGAACCTGGGCACGTACTGGCCGCCGATCTTGCCGGCGCCGCGGTCAGCAATCGCTACGAGGGCACGAAGACCGATTACCGGCTGCCTGACGCCCGCAACGGCCTGCTGTTCGTTTTCCGCGTGTTCGACCGCGTCTCCTACGCCCTGGTGATGAACGCGACGCATCCGGTGGTGGTCGGCGATACCGTCCGCACTCCTTAAGGCCAGGCCATGACGGCGGACCGCCTCGAACTTGCTTCCTGGCTCCGTCTCACGCTGATACCCGGCGTCGGCGGTGAAACCCGGCGCGCGCTGCTCAAGACCTTCGGTCTGCCGCAGGCGATTTTCGAGGCGGGGCCGCTGGCCCTTTCCGCCTTCATCGACCCGGCGCTGGCCGAGCGCCTGCTGAGCCATGAATGCACGGCCGAGATCGAAGCGGCACTGGACTGGGCGGCCCAGCCCGGCAATCGGCTGCTGACCCTGGGCGATGCCGACTACCCGCAAAGCCTGCTGACTTCCGACGATCCACCGCTGCTGCTCTACGCCAAGGGCGACACCGCAATCCTCAATCACCCGATGCTGGCCGTGGTCGGCAGCCGCAACGCGACCGCTCAGGGCGTGCGCGATGCCGAGGCCTTCGCCCAAGCGCTGGGCAATGCCGGGCTGAGCATCGTCAGCGGTCTGGCGCTGGGCATCGATGCCGCAGCCCATCGCGGCGCGCTGACGACGGCGGCGGGCACGGTGGCGGTAATCGGCACCGGCGCCGACCGCCTCTACCCGGCACGCAACGAAGCGCTGGCGCGCGCCATAGCCGAAAAGGGTGTCGTCTTGAGCGAGTTCCCGCTCGGCACGCCGGCGCTGGGGTCGAATTTTCCGCGCCGCAACCGCATCATCGCAGGCTTGGGCCTGGGTTGCCTGGTGGTCGAAGCGGCGCTGCGCAGCGGCTCGCTGATCACTGCCCGCCTGGCCGCGGAATCGGGGCGCGAAGTGTTTGCGATTCCGGGTTCGATCCACTCGCCACTGTCGCGCGGCTGCCATCAGCTGATTCGCCAGGGCGCAAAACTGGTCGAATCGGCGCAGGACATCCTCGAAGAATTGCGCTGGGAAGCGTCCCCTGCCGCGGGCGCCACCCGCAACCAAACCTCCGCAGGGTCCACTGATGGCGAACAGCAAGTGCTCGCTCTTCTGGGCGACGCTCCCTGCTCGCTCGACACGCTTTCTGCGCGCAGCGGCTTGACGCCCGCCGACCTTCTTGCCATGCTCCTGCCCATGGAACTCGCCGGCCGCGTAGCCCAATTGCCCGGCGGCCTCTACCAAAGACTGCATTGACAATCATGATCGATATCCTCGTGTACCTGTTCGAAAACTACCTGCCCGATGCCTGCCCGGAACCTGAGGTGCTGGCCAAAAAGCTTTCGGCGGCGGGTTTCGGCCGCGACGACATCACCGCAGCGCTGTCGTGGCTCGACGGTCTCGCCGGCGAGGAGGGTGGGCGCTGCCGCAACCCGGCGCTCGCCGGCTCCATAAGAATCTACGACGAGGAAGAACAGGAAAGGCTGCCGGCCGCCTGCCGCGGCTTCATCAGCTTTCTGGAACAGCACGATGCCGTCGATGCCCCGCTGCGCGAAGCTATCATCGGGCGCGCTTTGGCCCTGCCGGACGCCGAGGTCAGCCTCGACCGGCTCAAGGTGATCGTGCTCGCCGTAATCTGGCGCTACCGCCACGAAGTCGACGCCCTGATCCTCGAGGAACTGCTTGCCGAGGACAGCGAGGACGAGGATTTCGGCACCGGCGGCGACGTCGCGCGTATCCTGCTGAATTAAGCCCCCGCTTGCCTAATTGAGAGAGGCGCGCTTATGATGCGCCGCTCCCGACCCGGTATTGCCTCCCGGTATTGCCCAAACAAACAATGACAAAGCAACTGATCATCGCCGAGAAACCTTCTGTCGCCCAGGACATTGCCAAGGCGCTGGGCGGCTTCACCAAGACCGGCGACTACTTCGAGAGCGACGACTATGTGTTGTCCTCGGCCATCGGCCATCTGCTGGAACTGACCGTGCCGGAGGAATACGACGTCAAGCGCGGCAAGTGGAGTTTCACCCATCTGCCGATGATTCCGCCGCATTTCGCGCTGAATCCGATCGAGAGGACGCAGGAACGCCTGCGCCTGCTGACGCGCCTGATCAAGCGCAAGGACGTCACCGGCCTGGTCAATGCCTGTGACGCCGGACGCGAGGGCGAACTGATTTTCCGCTACGTGGCGCAGCATGCCCTGGGTACCAAACAGAAGCCGGTGCGCCGCCTCTGGCTGCAATCGATGACCGCCACGGCAATCCGCGACGGCTTCGCCCATCTGCGTACCGACCAGGAAATGCTGCCGCTGGCCGACGCCGCGCGCTGCCGGTCGGAAGCCGACTGGCTGATCGGCATCAACGGCACGCGCGCCATGACCGCCTTCAACTCGAAGGAAGGCGGCTTCTACAAGACGCCGGTGGGTCGCGTGCAGACGCCGACCTTGGCCATCATGGTCGAACGCGAAAGCCGCATCCGCTCCTTCGTCTCGCGCGACTACTGGGAAGTCGAGGGCGAATTCCAGTGCGTCGCCGGCACCTATCGCGGTCGCTGGTTCGATGAGAAATTCAAGAAAGCCGATGATGAACATGCGCGCGCCGAGCGCCTGTGGGACAAGGCGAAGGCCGACGCGCTGCGCAAGAAGTGCCTCGGCCAGCACGGCACGGTGGAAGAGGAAAGCAAGCCCAAGACCGAAGCCTGCCCGATGCTCTACGACCTCACCTCGCTGCAGCGCGAGGCCAACGGCCGCTTCGGCTTCAGCGCCAAGAACACGTTGGGCATCGCCCAGGCGCTGTACGAAAAGCACAAGGCGCTGACCTACCCGCGGACCGACAGCCGCCACCTGCCCGAGGACTATATCGGCACGGTCAAGGAAACCCTTGCCAACATGGCCGGCACACCCTACGCGGCCTTTGCCGGATCGATCATCAAGAACGGCTGGGTGCATCCGAACAAGCGCATTTTCAACAATGCCAAGGTCTCGGACCACTTCGCCATCATTCCCACCGGCGCCGCGCCGAAGAGCCTTTCCGAGCCCGAACAGAAGATCTACGACCTGGTCACCAAGCGCTTCCTCGCCATCTTCTATCCGTCCGCCGAGTACAACATCACCACCCGCATCACCCGCATCGAGCAGGAAGCCTTCAAGACCGAAGGCAAGGTGCTGGTGACGCCGGGCTGGCTGGCGGTGTATGGCAAGGAATCGCAGGAGACGCGCGAAGAAGCCGGCGAGAACCTGAATCTGCCGCCGCTGGAAAAGAACGAACGGGTCTGGGCCAAGGATGTGGAGGTCAAAGGCAAGGCGACCCAGCCGCCGCCGCGTTTCACGGAAGCCACGCTGCTCACCGCGATGGAAGGCGCCGGCAAGCTGATCGAGGACGAGGAGCTGCGCGAAGCCATGGCCGAGCGCGGCCTCGGCACGCCGGCGACGCGCGCCGCCACCATCGAGGGCCTGCTGGCCGAGGAATACCTGCATCGCAACGGCCGCGAACTGCAGCCGACCGCCAAGGCCTTCTCGCTGCTGTTCGCACTGGAGAACCTTGGCGTCGACGAAATCCGCTCGCCCGAACTGACCGGCGAATGGGAATACAAGCTCAAGGAAATGGAACACGGTCGACTCGGTCGCGACGAGTTCATGAACCACATCATGGACAAGACGCGCGAGATGGTCGAGCGCATCAAGACCGGCGAACTGCCGGAAGCCGCCTTCTCGACGCTGAAGACACCCTGCCCGCGCTGCGGCGGAGTGATCCAGGAGAACTACAAGAAGTTCCAGTGCAAGTCCTGCGACTACAGCCTGTGGAAGATCGTCGCCAGCCGGCAATGGGAGCCGGAGGAAATGGACGAGTTGCTGACCAAGCGCGTGATCGGCCCTCTGCAGGGCTTCCGCAGCAAGATGGGGCGCCCCTTCGCGGCGATGATCAAGCTCAAGGAAGACCACACGCCGGAGTTCGATTTCGGCCAGTCCGACGCCGACGCCGATGCCGAGGAAGTGGATTTCTCGACCCAGGAAGCGCTGGGCGCCTGCCCCAAATGCGGCGGCCGCGTCTTCGAGCACGGCATGGCCTATGTTTGCGAAAAAGCCGTAGGCGCCGGAAAGACCTGCGATTTCCGCTCCGGCAAGGTGATCCTGCAGCAGGAGGTCGCGCGCGGCGACATGCAGAAGCTGCTGGCCACGGGCAGGACCGACCTGCTCAAGGGTTTCATCTCCAACAAGACGCGGCGCAAGTTCTCCGCCTACCTGGTGCGCGATCCGGCCAGCGGCAAGGTCGGCTTCGAATTCGAACCCAGGACCCCAAAAGCAGCGCCCAAGGCCGGCGCCAAACCCGCCGCCAAGTCTGCGCCAAAGGTCGGCGCTGGCGATACGGCAATAGACGCCGCGGTCAAGAAGCCAGCAGTAAAAAAAGCGCCCGCGAAGAAGACCGGGACCAAAAAGCCCGCGGCAAGGAAACCGGCGACCAAGCCCGCGGCTAAAAAACCGGTAGCCAAGAAGGCCGAATGACGCACGCGGCGCCCGTCACCCGCGCCGTCCTCGACTTCTGGTTCCTGCCGCGGGACCACCCCGCCCACGGGCGAGCACGCCCCGAGTGGTTCCGCAAGGACGACAGCTTCGATGCTGCGATCCGCGAACGCTTCGACGCGAATGTCGAAACCGCACTGCGCAGCACTCACGATGACGGGTCCGACGAGGAACTGCTGGCGCGCATCCTGCTGCTCGACCAATTCACCCGTAATATTTTCCGCGGCACCCCGCGCGCCTTTGCCGGCGACGCACAGGCCCATCGGCTGGCCGAGACGCTGGTGGCTGCCGGCCGCGACAAGAACCTGTCGCCCTGCCAGCGCTGGTTTGTCTACCTGCCCTTCGAGCACAGGGAGTCGCTGCTCGACCAGGAGCGCTCGGTGGCACTTTTCGCCGGCCTGCGCCGCGAAATGCAGAACGAGACTTTCGACAGCGCCTACGACTACGCCCTGCGGCATCGCGAGGTGGTCGCCCGCTTCGGACGCTTTCCCCACCGCAATGCCATCCTCGGCCGTGCATCGACGCCCGAGGAAGTCGAGTTCCTCAAGCAGCCCGGCTCGTCATTCTGAAGCCGGCCAGTCCGGAGAGCTGCGCCACAAAACAACAAGGCCCCTCACGGGGCCTTGTTGTTTGTTATCGCCTGACGGCGATCTCAGCGATGCCGCTGGCCGCTGTGATGGCTGGCCGGCTTGGCTGCGCCACTACCGCCACCGCCCGAACGGGCCGGGCGCGGTGCGCCGCTGCGGTTCCCCGCACCGGTCCGCGCGCGGGCCTGGGCAGGCTTGGGTGCGGCCGGGCGGCCAGCGGCGGGACGCGGCACGGCATGGGTGTGCTGCGGCTCGAAGCCGGGCAGGACAGAGGTTTCGATCTCGCGCTTCAACAGGCGCTCGATGTCGCGCAACTGGATGCGTTCGTCGCTGCTCACCAGCGACAGCGCTTCGCCGCTGGCGCCGGCGCGGCCGGTGCGACCGATGCGGTGGATGTAGTCTTCCGGCACGTTGGGCAGTTCGAAATTCACCACGCGCGGCAGGGAGTCGATGTCGAGGCCGCGCGCGGCGATGTCGGTGGCGACCAGCGCCGCGAGCTTGCCCGACTTGAAGTCGGCCAGGGCGCGGGTGCGGGCGTTCTGCGACTTGTTGCCGTGCAGGGCCGCGGTTCGTACGCCGGCCTGCTCCAGCTTCTTGGCCAGCGCGTCGGAACCATGCTTGGTGCGGCAGAACACCAGCACCTGGTGCCAGCCATGGGCGGCAAACAGGTGCAGCAGCAGGTCGCGCTTCTTGTCCTGGTCGACCTTGATCACCGTGTGCGTCACCAGTTCGGCCGGCGCATTGCGGCGGGCGACCTCGACCATGGCCGGATTCCTCAGCACGGTGTGCGCGAGTTCGCGCACTTCGGCAGCGAAGGTCGCCGAGAACATCAGGTTTTGCCTTTCCTTCGGCAGACGCTCGATGATGCGGCGGATGTCGCGGATGAAGCCCATGTCGAACATGCGGTCGGCTTCGTCGAGGACGAGCGTCTGCACCTTCGAGAGGTCGACGGTGCGCTGGCCGAGGTGGTCGAGCAGGCGGCCGGGCGTGGCAACGAGGATGTCGATGCCGCGGCGCATGGTCTGGATCTGCGGATTGATGCCGACCCCGCCGAACACGGCGAGGCTGCGCAGGCCGGTATGGGCGCCATAGGTGCGCACACTTTCGAGCACCTGCGCGGCGAGTTCGCGCGTCGGCACCAGCACCAGCACGCGCGGCGCGGTGTGAGTAACCTTTTGCAGCGGGCTCGTCTGCGGATTGGTCAGGCGCTGCAATATCGGCAGCACGAAGGCAGCGGTTTTGCCGGTGCCGGTCTGGGCCAGGGCTTCAAGATCGCGGCCGGCGAGAATGTGGGGGATGGCCTGTTGCTGAACAGGGGTGGGCGTGGTGTAGCCCTGCTCGCCAATGGCGCGCAGGAGCTCGGCCGACAGGCCGAGTTCGGAGAACTGCATGTTGATTACCTCTGAAGCCGACCCCCGCAAACCTGCAGGCCAATCTGGGCGGAAACTTCTATGGGGTGTAACCTTCGAGGGGACTTGATGTCGCCATTCAGGCACGACCGGCAGACTGGGGCGCGGTCGCTGAGGAGGTGAAGCGGGGCGGACTGTAACACAGCCCGCCCGCGATGCCCTGAATTTCTTTCGCCGTGCCGTCGGCGCCGACTCATGCGCCTCAGATTTCGACCATGACAAAGTCGTTCTTCGCGACGCCGCACTCGGGGCAGACAAAACTCTCGGGGACGTCGGCCCAGCGCGTGCCGGGAGCGAGGCCGTGTTCGGCGTCGCCGGCGGCCTCGTCATAAATCCAGCCGCAGACAATACATTGCCACTGCTTCATTTTTTTCTCTGATTGGGGTTCGGGCCGGCCATATTAGGGACTTCCGGCGAGCCGATCCAATGAGAAATTGCAATGCGGTCGATAGTAACGGGCTATTGCGCCCGTCCATGCGCATCCCGCGGCGCGGGATTCAGCTTCTGAGGAAGGTCGGGCGCATGCCTTGCCACGACAGGCGCGGCCACTCGAGGGCATCGAGCATGTTCTTGACCCGCAGGCCCAGTTCGGTGTCGCCCTCGATCGTCAGGGTGCGATTGAAGAACAGGGTATCCGGGTCTTCCTGGCGGCTCACCATCTGCAGGAAGGCCGCCAGACGTGCCGTGAAGTGCAGGTCGGGCGTGCCCACCGAGATGAAGACCGGCCGGAACGCACCCTGGCGGTAGGCGAAGTCGACCACCATGCCGGTGTCCAGCACGGTGACGCGAAACTGGCGGCCCTCGAGTTCCTGCAAGGTCTCTTCGGGCAGGACGCCGAGCTTGCGCGCGGCATTCAGGGCCAGCACCAGGTTCACCGAGTGCGGCCATTGCGGCAAGCGCGCTCCCACCCGCGCCACGAGCGGCGGCAGGGTAAAGGCGGGAATCACTGGAAGCTTGAATCGAGTTGTCATTGCAAATCCATCTAGGCGGCCTGCTGCACGATGCCGGCGCGGCCGAACCAGAAGCCATTGACCAGGCCGTCCGGCGCCCAGGCTGCGTCATCCCCGGCTGGTTCGCCGCTGCGCGCCCTGTCGAAGGCCTCAAGAATTTCGAAAGTATGCGCCGGTTGCGGGCTGATGCGCACGGCGTCGATGCCCTGTTCCAGCAGTTCCGGCATCTGCGCCAGCAGGCTGAAGGTTTGCGCCGACATGGTCTGGATGCCGTTCAGTGTCAGGAAGTGCTGCCCCTCTCGGGTGTTCACCAGCATGCCTTCCGGATGGTCGAGGCACTTGAACTGGCAGTCGTCCTTGTTGAGCCCGTAGTGGCGCGCGGTAAAACAGCGCGCCGAAAACGCCAGCGGCAGCTTGCCGAAGGCGAACACCTCTGTTTCCATGCCGGCCGGACGCGTCCGGTGCAAGTCCTCGATCACGCTGCCCGCGACCTCCAGCGGCGGCAGCCAGCGCTTGGCGCCCTGCGCGGCGAAGAAGGCCAGCGTGTGTTCGTTGTAGATGTTGAGGTGCGGTCCGGCGACGAAAGGGAGATTCTGATCCTGGGCCATCTTCACCGCGCCGAGATCATTCGCCTCGACCATGCCGCCGGCATCAGCCATCAGGCGGCGCATGGCCTTGAGGTCGCTCTCCGATTCGAGCAGGGCCTGCGCCGTGAGCACGACCTCCTTGCCGGCCTCGCGCAAATCCTTCGCCAGCCCGATCCAGTCCGCCGTGCGCAATTGCTGGCGGCGCGAACAGACGGCTTCGCCCAGATAGATGCGGTCGATCGCGGGATGCTGAGCGGCCTGGGCGTAGAACTCCATTACCTCGGCCTTCGGCCAGAAATACAGCAGCGGACCCAGCGTGATCTGCATTATCGCCAGGGGCGGTTGTAGGCGCCCAGCGTGATCTGCGATCCTTCGGCGACCTTGCCCAGTTCCGCGGCCCAGGCCGGCTTGACGCTGAATCTTTCAGGAGCCGCAACCGCCGCATCCAGCGCCTGGCGCAGGTTGCGGGTGACTTGCGCGACATAAGTCGGGCTGCGCTGACGGCCCTCGACCTTGATCGCGGCGATGCCGATCCTGATGATCTCCGGCAGCATTTCCAGCACATTAAGGCTGGCCGGTTCTTCCATCGCGTAGTAGGTCTCGCCGGCGACTTCGAAACGACCCTTGCAGATGGTCGGATAGCCGGCGTTCTCGTCGTTGCCATAGCGATCGATGAGGATGCCATTGAGGCGCACGTCCATTTCGTTCGGCTTCTTTTCCCATTGCACGTACTTGGCCGGCGAGCAGGCGCCGACCGTGTTGGGCGATTCGCCCGTGGCGTAGGAAGAAAGCCAGCAGCGGCCCTCGTTCATCACGCACAGGCTGCCGAAGCCGAACACCTCGATCTCGACTTCGGTGTTGCGGATTACGTTCTCGACCTGCGCCAGGGTCAATACGCGCGGCAGCACGGCACGCTGGATACTGAATTTCTCGCGGCAGAAATTGATGGCTTCGTAACTGGTGGCCGAGGCCTGCACCGACAGGTGGCGGCGCAAGGCGGGGTGTGTCTTCGCCGCGTAGTCGAGTACGGCGGGATCGGCGATGATGACCGCGTCGATGCCT
The DNA here is from genome assembly GCA_041648855.1 of Sulfuritalea sp. GTDB lineage: Bacteria > Pseudomonadota > Gammaproteobacteria > Burkholderiales > Rhodocyclaceae > Sulfuritalea. The sequence continues at coordinate 28,917 of JBAZOF010000005.1, forward strand.
AGTTCGGCGGCCTTGTCGACCGAGCGCGTCCAGTCGGCGAAACGCCCGGCCTGGGCATAAGTATTGATCGCCGCCAGCACCTTGCGGCCGCGCTGATGGGCGTAACGAATGCCTTCGGCGAGGCTCTTGTCGTCGAAATTGAGCCCGGCGAAGTTGCGCGCGTTGGTGTCGTTGCGAAAGCCGAGATAGACGTCGTCGGCGCCGTTATCGACGGCCGCCTTGAGCGCCGCCAGACTGCCGGCCGGACACACCAGTTGAGGTTTTGCCGCCACGTACCGCCCCCATTAAAGCAGGCGGGCAGTGTAGTTGAGCCCTCGCCGAAATCAGTTGATCCGCGTCAACCCAAGCCAAAGTCAGGCCAAATCGGCCGCAAGAGAAGCACGCACAAGCTCCGGCAGCGGCCCGGTGGACGCCGTGTAGTGCGGGTGGTCGACGCCGACCGATAGTGCTACGCCGCGCTTGGCGGCCGCGACCATGGCCGGGTTCAATTCGAAGCGCAAGAAATGCACGGCCGAGGTCTTTTCCGCGTTCTCGCGCTCCAAATCCTCGTCGGCAATCGCGAACACCGGATCGAAGCCGTCGACGCGAACCCAGACGCGGTCTTCGACCCCCTTGAGCACGCCCAGCATCCGCTTGCGCTCGGCTTCATCGGTGTACTCGATCTGCATCGTGACCTTGAAGTTGCTGCCGGTCGGCACCAGGGGTACGTAGGATTCCAGTTCGTGCCGAATATCGTCTTCCTCGAAGATCTTCTCGACGCGCAGCATTTCCTGGATCTGATAGCGGATCAGCAGTTCATTCTCGAAAATCAGCAGGATGTGCTCGCCCAGCTTGACGCGGCGCAGCGTCTTTTGTTCCATGACTTCGGTGCGCATGGCGGGGCGCGCCTTGGCATAGGCTTCGAGGGTCATCAGGGAGTCGCGGGTGATGGTCATTGCGGTATCCATTTCAATCGAGTCCGTAAGCAATGCGTAGCAGGGTCAGCGGATGCTGCTTTTCCTTCCTGCCTGTCGCGCCGGCCTCGTTCATGCCCTGCAGGATGTGCCGTCCGGCGATGGCGCAGTCGGAACTGATGTAGTCCGGTTCGTCCCTGGCCATGGCCTTGAACACCGGCTTGCCGATTTTCATCGACAGTTCGTAGTACTCCTCCTTGACGCCCCAGGTGCCGTCGTGGCCGGAGCAACGCTCGACGGTGTTGACCGTGGCGCCGGTCATCTTGAGCATTTCCTCGGTCTTGCGGCCGACGTTCTGCACCCGCGAATGGCAGGGGATGTGGTACGAGACCTTGCCCAGCGGCACCTTGAAGTCGGTCTTCAGCAGGCCGTCCTTGTTGCGCAGGACGAAATACTCGAAGGGATCGTACATGGCGTCGGAGACCGCCTTGCAACGCGCATCGTCGGCAAACAGCAGGGGAATTTCGCTCTTGAACATCAGGGTGCAGGAAGGCACCGGCGTGACAATGGCATAGCCGGCTTGCGCCAGATCATGCATCAGCGGGATGTTGCGCTCCTTGTACGTCTCCACGGCATCCAGATTGCCGAGCTCGAGCTTCGGCATGCCGCAGCAGGTTTCGCCCTGCACCACGACATAGGGAATTTCGTTGTGGTCGAGCAGCTTCAGCAGATCGTGGCCGAGGCCGGGCTCGTTGTAATTCACGTAGCAGGTGGAAAACACCGCCACCTTGCCGGGACTCTTCGCACCGTCGCGCACCGGGTAGTTGTAGCTCGGCGTCGCCGTGGCGCGAAAATTGGCGCTGTCGTATTCAGGCAGCTCGCGGGCCGAATGGACGCCCAGCACCTTTTGCATCACGGCTCGCGCCGGACCATTCCTGTTCGCCGCATTCACGGCATGCACCACGATCGGAATCGAGGCGAACGTGCCCATCAGCTCGGTCGAGGTCAGCAGCTTGTCGCGGAATTTCATTTTCCCGGTCTTGTACTGGATCGCCTTGGCGCGCAGCATGGTGTGCGGGAAATCGAGGTTCCACTCGTGCGGCGGCACGTAGGGACACTTCGTCATGTAGCAGACGTCGCACAAATAGCACTGGTCGACGACCTTCCAGAATTTTTCCTTCGGTACGCCGGCGGTTTCAAGGTCACCCGCCTCGTCGATCAGGTCGAACAGCAGCGGGAAGGCATTGCACAGCGACACGCAGCGACGGCAGCCGTGGCAGATGTCGAAAATGCGCTCAAGCTCCTTCTCACACGAGGCCTCGTCGTAGAAGTCGGGGTTCTTCCAGTCGATCGGGTGTCGGGTCGGAGCTTGCAGATTGCCTTCGCGCATGATTTATCCCTTGCCGTTGAAAGTCGGCGCTGGCAACACGGCGATGCCAATGCATCGCCGCGTGCCAAGCAGCTATCAGCCGTTCAGGCTGTCCAGCGTTCTCTGGAACTTGTTGGCGTGCGAGCGCTCGGCCTTGGCCAGCGTCTCGAACCAGTCGGCGATTTCGTCGAAGCCTTCGTCGCGCGCGGCCTTCGCCATGCCCGGGTACATGTCGGTGTACTCGTGCGTCTCGCCGGCAATCGACGTCTTCAGGTTGGCGGCAGTATCGCCGAAAGGCAGGCCGGTAGCCGGATCGCCACAGGTTTCGAGGTACTCGAGGTGGCCGTGGGCATGGCCGGTCTCGCCTTCAGCGGTCGAGCGGAACACGGCGGAAACGTCGTTGAAGCCTTCGATGTCGGCCTTGTTCGCGAAATACAAATAGCGGCGGTTGGCCTGCGATTCGCCGGCAAAGGCGGCCTTCAGGTTTTCTTCGGTTTTGGATCCCTTGAGTTGCATGGTGAGTCTCCTCTGGGTTGGGTTGGAGGCGCCGAGCCGGAGCACGGCCCCAAGTCACGGAGCGTTGAAGCCCGTGGACCTGCACAAACTTTAGCCGAGAGGCCCGACAAGTTCTAATTGTATTTTTTGACCGAGTCGATAGAGATCGGCTATCAAGTCGTCGCAGCGGTTCCGGGCAGGTGACAGTCGAGCAGCGCCTGGCGCATGACGTCGATGGCCTTGTGGCGCGGAAAGCTGGAACGCCAGACGAGGCCGACGCGG
>JBAZOF010000006.1:0-30081 GCA_041648855.1 Sulfuritalea sp.
ATTCGCGGAGGTAGCGGTCGCGCTTGAGGCGCACATAGCGCGACCAGACCACGGCCAGCACGATGGCCAGCGCAAGCCCGATCGCCAGCGCCGGAATCACGCGCGCTTCTTCGCTGCCGATTTGGCGCGGGCCTTCTTCGCCTTTTCCAGTTCGTCGAACAGCGCGCCGAACTCCTGCGCCAGCTTGTGGCTGCGGTCGAGGTGGATCATCGGCTTGGCCTGCTGGTGGGATTCCTTGATCTTCACCGAGGACGACAGGAATGAGGCCAGCACCGGCAGGCCTTCTTCGCGCAGCTCGTTGATGATCTGCTGCGGCAGCGTGGCGCGGGCCTGGAACTGGTTGATCACGATGCCTTCGACTTCGAGGCCGGCGTTGTGGTCGGCGCGGATTTCATTGACGTTGTCGAGCAGGCTGTAGAGCGCGCGGCGGGCGAATTCGTCGCAGTCGAAAGGGATCAGGCAGGCATCGGCGGCGATCAGCGCGGAGCGGGTGTAGAAGTGCAGCGCGGGCGGCGTGTCGATCCAGATTTCGTCGTAGCCTTCGAGGGCGTCGAGGGCCTCGCGCAGCTTGTAGATCTTGTAGCGCGATTCGAGCTTGGCCTGCAGTTCTTCCAGCGCCGGGCCGGAGGGCAGGATGGAGAGGTTCTCGAAGGGCGTCGCGGCGATGAAGTCTTCGGTCGGCAGCGGCCGCAGCTTGAAGCTGAGCATCTGGTCGAAGAACTCGTTGGCGGTGAGTTCCAGGTCCCGGGCGGCGGGGCCGAGCAGGTACTGCGTGGAATTGGCCTGCGGGTCGAGGTCGATCACCAGCGTGCGGGCACCGCGCGCGGCGGATATGGCGGCGAGGTTGCAGGTAATGGTGCTTTTTCCCACACCGCCCTTCTGGTTGAACACGACGCGCTTCATGGTGGACTCCCGGATTTGGATTTCGAGATTCTGCCACAGCGAATGCTGCATTGCGGCAAAGCTTGTGGCGCAGGCAGCGGGCGCCGTACCGCCGGCGCCGACTGGTGGAATTCCGCAATGGTCCTGCCGGCCGGAGAGGTCTAAAATCGCGTGTTCCCCCAGACTTCCGGTTAGCTGCGATGTCCGACGAACAAGAAAACCTCTCTGCCGCCGCCCTCGAATACCACGAGTGGCCCACCCCCGGAAAGATCGCGGTGGTGCCGACCAAGGGCCTCACCAACCAGCGCGACCTCGCCCTGGCCTACTCGCCGGGCGTGGCCGCCGCCTGCCATGCCATCGTCGATGATCCGGCCATGGCCAGCCGCCTCACCTCGCGCGCCAACCTGGTCGGCGTGGTGACCAACGGCACGGCGGTGCTGGGCCTCGGCAACATCGGGCCGCTGGCGGCCAAGCCGGTGATGGAAGGCAAGGGCGTGCTGTTCAAGAAATTTGCCGGCATCGACGTCTTCGACATCGAACTGGCCGAACCCGACGCCGACAAGCTGGTCGACATGATCGCGGCGATGGAGCCGACCTTCGGCGGCATCAACCTCGAAGACATCAAGGCGCCGGAGTGCTTCTACATCGAAGCGCGCCTGCGCGAGCGGATGAAAATCCCGGTGTTCCACGACGACCAGCACGGCACCGCCATCGTGGTCGGCGCCGCCATCCTCAACGGCCTCAAGCTCGTGGGCAAGAAGATCGACGAGATCAAGCTGGTGACCTCGGGCGCCGGCGCGGCGGCGCTGGCCTGCCTCGACCTGCTGGTCAATCTCGGCGTGCGCGTGGAGAACATCTGGGTCACCGACATCGAAGGCGTGGTCTATGAAGGCCGCACCACGCTGATGGACCCGATCAAGCAGCGCTATGCGAAGAAGACCGCCGCGCGCAAGCTCACCGACGTCATGGCCGATGCCGATGTCTTCCTTGGCCTGTCGGCGGGCGGCGTGGTGAAGCCGGAGATGGTGGCGAAGATGGCACCCAATCCGATCATCATGGCGCTGGCCAATCCGACGCCGGAAATCACCCCCGAGGAAGTCAAGAGCGTGCGCTCCGACGCGATCATCGCCACCGGGCGCTCGGACTATCCGAACCAGGTCAACAACGTGCTGTGCTTCCCCTTTATTTTCCGCGGCGCGCTCGATGTGGGGGCGACCACCATCACCGAGCAGATGAAGCTGGCGGCGGTGCGCGCGATTGCGGAGCTGGCGCAGGCCGAGGCTTCCGATGTGGTGGCGATGGCCTACGGCGGCGAGAACCTGGCCTTCGGCCGCGAGTACCTGATCCCGCGGCCTTTCGATCCGCGCCTGATCGTCAAGATCGCGCCCGCCGTGGCCAGGGCCGCGCAGGAGTCCGGCGTGGCGACGCGGCCGATCGTCGACTTCGACGCTTACCGCGACAAGCTGAACAGCTTCGTCTATCACTCCGGCTTCATCATGAAGCCGGTGTTCCAGGCGGCGAAGAAGGATCCGCGCCGCGTCATCTACTGTGAAGGCGAGGACGAGCGGGTGCTGCGCGCGGTGCAGGCGGTGCTCGACGAAGGCCTGGCGCGGCCGGTGCTGATCGGCCGCTCCGAGGTGATCGCCAAGCGCATCGAGGACGCGGGCCTGCGCCTCGCGGCGGGGCGCGACTTCGAGGTGGTGAATCCCGATTCCGATCCGCGCTACCAGGAACTGTGGCAGGGCTATCACGACATCATGGGGCGCCAGGGAGTGACGCCGGGCAGCGCCAAGCGGGCTCTGCGCTCCGACCCGACGCTGATCGGCGCCATGCTGCTCAGGCACGGCTATGTCGATGCCATGCTGTGCGGCGTGGTCGGCCGTCACGCCCAGCATCTGAAGCATGTGGATGACGTCATCGGGCTGGCGCCGAACGCGAATTGCTTTGCCGCCATGAACATGCTGCTGCTGGCGCGGCACACGCTGTTCCTCTGCGACACCTACGTCAACGAGGATCCTTCGGCGGAACAGATCGCCGAGATCACGCTGATGGCCGCCCGCGAAGTGCGCCGTTTCGGCCTCGAGCCCAAGGTGGCGCTACTGTCGCATTCCAACTTCGGCAGCGTGCGCTCTGCCTCGGCGTTGAAGATGGCGGCGGCACGGGCGCTGATCGAGGCGCGCGCGCCGGACCTGGAGGTCGATGGCGAGATGCACGGCGACGCCGCCTTGTCGCAGGCCATCCGCGAGAAGCTGTACCCCGACTGCCGGCTCAAGGGCGAGGCCAACCTGCTGATCATGCCCAATGTCGATGCGGCCAACATCACCTTCAACCTGATCAAGGCCACCTCGGGCGACGGCATCACGGTCGGGCCGGTGCTGCTCGGGGCGGCCAAGCCGGTGCATATCCTGACGGCGACTGCAACAGTGCGCCGCCTGGTGAACATGACCGCGCTGGCGGTGGTGGACGCCAACCACTTGCGCGAGAAATCGGGCGGCTGATTCGCCCGCCGCGGGCGGGCGTCAACGCAGGGAAGTTCCGTTTCGAAGTGCAACACCCCTTGGGCTACCAAGGTCTCTGGAGCGCAGGCGGTTCCGGTCATGTCGCAAGTTTTTGACCTTGATCAAACGAGCCGTGGGGGCTAGGGTTACATTTCTTCTCCGTAGGTTCACCTGCCGCGAGAGATCATGTTTGCATATTCAATGCGAAACCCCAGCTCGTCGGCACCTCGGTCGATAGCGGGGATTGCCGTTGTCGCTAGGCTGTCATGGCGATTGCGCGCGTACGGCACCCGGCTTACGGAACGCCGGGAACAATGAGCCCGACAAGAGATTTGCATACAGAACGAAGCCGGATCGTCGGCGTGGTGATGCTGTATGTGCTGTTCGCCGCCCTGTGGATACTCCTTTCCGATCTTGCGGTGCAGGAAATGTTCGGCACCTCCGGCCAGATCGTCCAGGCCAGCATGGCCAAGGGCTGGTTGTTCGTTACCGTCACCGCATTGCTGCTGTATGGCCTGGTGCGGCGTCTCGTCGGCAGAATCGAGGAGGCGCACCGGCGCGAACTGGCCGCGCTGGAACAAGGGCGGCGCAATTTGCTGCTGCTTGGCGCGCTGGCGGAGAGCTCCGACGACGCGATCTTCGCCAAGGACACCGCGGGACGCTACATATTTGCCAACCCGGCCGCCGCGCGCTTTGTCGGCAAGGCGGTCGCCGACGTGCTGGGGCATGACGACCGCGACATCTTCCCGGCACAGCAGGCGGCAGCGATCATGGCATTCGACCGCCAGATCGTCGAGAGCGCGAAGGCCGCGATCAGCGAGGAAACCCTGGACACGGCGATCGGCCCGCGCAGCCTGCTTACGACCAAAGGCCCGCTGCTCGACGAATCCGGTTCGGTCATCGGTATCTACGGCATTGTCCATGACATCAGCGAGCGCAAACTGGCCGAGGATCGCCTGCGCGACCGGGAAGAAAAGCTCGATGCCATCGTCCGCAACTCGCCGTCGGTGCTTTCGCTGAAAGCCCCGGATGGCCGCTACGCACTGGCCAATCCCAATTTGCAGCGCATACACGGGCTGAGCGAAGTGGAGATCATCGGCAAAACCGATTTTGACCTGTATCCCGAAGATTTCGCCCGCGCCTTCCGCGCCAACGACGAACTGGTGCTGAGCACGCTGACCCGGCATTCCGTGGAGGAAACCGTTCCCGTGGACGGCGGGCATCGCCTGTATGTCTCGCACATGTTTCCGGTGCTCGGACCCCGCGGCGAGGCGCGCTTCGTCTGCCGCATTTCGCTCGACATCACCGCGCGCCGAGCGGCGGAAGAAGCAACGGCGCGCCTCACCGAGGATATTTCCGCCACGCTCAAGGCCATTCCCGACCTGCTCTTCGAGCTGGACGCAGGCGGGCACTATCTCAGGGTGGAGGCCACGGCGCACGACCTGCTGGCAGCCCCGGCCGAGCAGTTGCTCGGACATACCGTGCAGGAAATACTTCCCGCCGCGGCGGCGCAGACGGTGATGGAGGCGATCGGGGCCGCCGCCGTGGCCGGCACGGACTATGGCCGCACCATCACGCTGCCGCTGCCTGCGGGACCGCGCCATTTCGAACTCTCCGTGGCCAGAAAGACGGCGGCTGCGGAATCGCCCGCGCGGTTCGTCGTGCTTTCGCGCGACATCACGGCGCGCAAGGACACGGAGGAAGAGTTGAAGCGCAGGAACGCGGAACTGGAGCGCTTCAACCGGGCCACGGTGGGCCGCGAACTGGACATGGTGGCGCTGAAGCAGCAGATCAATGCGCTGTCGCAGGAGCTTGGCCGCGCGCCGCCCTTCCGCCTGGACTTTCTTGACGGTCCGGACCAGGCATGAAGTTCCGCCTGCCGCTCGCCGTCGTCCTGCCATTCGTGGCCTGCGGCATGCAGTGGCTGCTGTGGGAGGCCTGGATCAAGCCGTACGTCTGGTTCATGTTCTTTCCTGCCGCTTTCTTCAGCGCCTGGCTGGGCGGCCTGCGCGGTGGCTTGCCGGCCACCGTGATCAGCGCCCTGCTGGTGTGGTATGTATTCATCCCGCCGCAGTTTTCCTTCGAACTGAAGGACGCGGCCGGTGGTGCCTCGATCGCGCTCTTCGTCGTCATGGGCGGACTGTTCGCCTACGTTTTCGAGCGGCTCACGCAAGCGAAGGGCAAGACCGACGAGGCGCTCAGGGCCACCGAGGAAGCCAACGCCAAGATCACCCGTCTTTACGAGAAGACGCTGGAGCTGGACGAGATGAAGAGCCAGTTCTTCGCCAACGTCAGCCACGAACTGCGCACGCCGCTGACGCTGCTGATCGCCCCGCTGGAGCGGCGGCTGCGCGGTCCCGCCGGCGCCGACTCCGCAGAGGCGGAACGCCATGAAACGGAAATGATGCTGCGCAATGCCCGCTTGCTCTATCGCCACGTCAGCGATCTGCTCGATGCCGCCAAGCTCGAATCCGGCGCCATGACGCTGGCCTGGGCACGGCTCGACCTTGCCCGCCTGCTGCGGGTGACGGCCAGCCACTTCGAATCGCTGGCGGCGGAACGGCACATCGACTTCCGGGTGAGCGTTCCGGATGAACTGCCGGCCGAGGTGGATGGCGAAAAAGTCCAGCGCGTGCTGATCAACCTGCTTTCCAACGCATTCAAGTTCGCGCCTGACGGCGGTCGCATCGAGCTGCGCCTGACGCAGGAACAGAACCATGCGCTGATCGAGGTGCAGGACAACGGCCCCGGTGTGGCGCCCGGCCTGCGCGATGCGATATTCGAACGCTTTCGCCAGGGCGAGGGCGGTATCCACAGGCGTCACGGCGGCACCGGTCTCGGCCTGGCCATCGTCAAGGACTTCGTCGAACTGCACGGTGGTAGCGTCGCGCTCGGCGCAGCGCCCGGCGGCGGTGCCCTGTTCGCGCTGCGTTTGCCGCTGACGGCCCCCGCGGATGCGGTGCTCGACGAGCCACGGGCGCTCGACCCGCTGATCGATCGCCAGATCGTCGAGGAACTCGAGGTGCATCCGGACGCTGCAATTGCCAGCGCCACGGCGCCGCTAGAGGCGCCGCTGGTGTTGGTGGTCGAGGACAACGCCGACATGGGCGAATTCATCGCCGGCGCATTGCGCCCGCGCTACCGCGTGGCCCGCGCCGTTGACGGGCGCGAAGGCATGGACATGGCCCTCGCGCTGCACCCCGACCTGATCCTGGCCGATGTGATGATGCCGGAGATGAGCGGCGACGAGATGGTGGCCGCGCTGCGCGGCCGGCCGGCCATGGCCGGCGTGCCGATCGTCATGCTTACCGCCAAGGCCGACGACGCATTGCGCCTGCGCCTGCTCAAGCTGGGCGTGCAGGATTACCTCGGCAAGCCGTTTGCCGTGGAGGAACTGCTGGCGCGCGTCGATGGACTGGTGAGCTCCCGCCGGCGCACGGTGGCGGAGCTGGATCGCAGTGCCCGACGGCTGCGCCGGCTCGCCGAGGTCGTCGAAGGGATCGCGGCGGTGCGCGAGCTGCCGGACCTGATGGCGATCGTGCGCGGCGCCGTGCGCGAACTCACCGGCGCCGACGGCGCCACCCTGGTGCTGCGTGAAGACGGGCACTGCCATTACGTCGACGAGGATGCCATCGGCCCCCTGTGGAAAGGCCAGCGCTTTCCGCTCGAGTCCTGCATTTCCGGATGGGCCATGCTGCATGCGCAGCCGGTCGCCATCGAGGACATCTACGCCGATCCGCGCATTCCCTACGCCGCCTACCGGCCGACCTTCGTCAAGAGCCTGGCGATGGTGCCGATCGGCCGCGAGCATCCGGTGGGCGTCATCGGCTGCTACTGGGCCGAGCGCCACCTGGCGAGTGCCGAGGAGCTCGAGATGCAGCAGGCGCTGGCCGACGCGATGTCGGTCGGGCTGGGCAACCTGGAGCTTTACCGGAGCCTGAGCGATGCCCGCCAGGCCGCGGAACGCGCTGCCGCCGAACTCGGCGAGGCGCAGCGCCTGTCCGGCATCGGCAACTGGCGCTGGGACGTGGTCAAGGATGTGCACACATGGTCGGAGGAGATCTATCGGATCTATGGTCGCGACCCGGCGCTGCCGCCGGCTGCGTATCCCGAAGTCAGCCAGTACTTCACGCCGCAAAGCTGGGCCGCGCTGGCCGCCGCCGTCGAGCGCGGCATCGCCGCGGGCCGGCCCTATGAATGCGATGCCGAGGTGCTGCGCCCGGATGGCGACCACCGCTGGATCACTGCCCGCGGCGAAGCGCTGCGCGATGCCGCGGGCAAGGTGATCGCGCTCTACGGTACGGTGCAGGACATCACCGAGCGCAAACTGGCGGCGGACGAATTGATGCGCAGGAACGCGGAGCTGGAGCGCTTCGACCATGCCGCCGTCGGCCGCGAGGTCGTGATGATCCGGCTCAAGCGCCAAGTCAATGCGCTGGCGCAGGAACTCGGCCGCGCGCCGCCCTACGATATCAACTATGCCGCCGGGGAAATCCCGACGGAGGACGCGCAGACGTGAATTCCGCCGTGCGTTCCGTCGCGCTGTCCTCCTTCCTGACGCGCGTGATCTGGATCGGCGTCGCACCGCTGGTCCTGCTGGCAGTCTGGCTCGCAGCCAGCAACGTGATGGTGCTCCAGGAGAACCGCGACCGCGAGGCCGCCAACCTGGCACGCAACGTCGCCGCGGCCCTGGACCAGAACTTGCGCGCGCGCATCAACGCCCTGCACATGCTGGCGATCTCGCCGCTCGCCGACGACCCGCGGCGCTGGCCCGAGCTCTATGCGGAGGCGCAGGGGTACCAGGAAAGCTTCGGCAGCAACGTCGTCTTTGCCGATGCCGCCCGGCAGATGCTGTTTTCCACCAATGCGCCCTTCGGGGTCAAATTGCCCCGATTGCCGCAGGTCAAGGGCCGTGCCGCCGCTCCGGTCGCGCTGGAAACCGGCAAACCGGCCGTGGGCGATACATTCCTCGGGCCGATCACCAGGGAAACGATGATCGCCATAGCCGTGCCGGCCCTGCGCGACGGCAAGGTAAGGCATCTGCTGCTGGCCACCCACGAAGCCCGGCGTTTTCATCAGCGACTCGAGCAGATGGCACTGCCGGCCGACTGGTCGCTGTCGCTGCTGGATGGCCGTGGCGAGCCCATCGCTCGCCGCGCGCCGCCCGGCTTCGACTCGGCTCGCGACGTCGATCCCGCGGGGCGCCACACGGCAAGCCTCACTCACGCGGCCTGGTCGGTAGTGGTGGAGATTCCGCGCGCGAGCTATCGCGCGCCGCTCCTGACGACAGCTGCGCTGCTGCTGGGGGCAATTGCCTTCGCTACGCTGTTCGGCGTACTCGGTGGAAGTTTTGCCAGGCGCCGCCTCAGCCGCCAGGTGGCGGCGCTGGTGGAGCCGGCGGCGAACGCGGCGCCCCCGGACATCGCCGAAATTGCCGCGGCACAGCGCAGGCTCGATGCCGCGGCGGCCGGGCAGAAGGAAAGCGAGGTGCGGTTCCGGCGCCTGTTCCAGGAGGCGCCGCTGCCGCTGTGCGTGGTCGATGCCCATGGCGTGCTGACGGACCGCAACAGGCGCTTCATGCAGCTCTTCGGTTACGGCGACGCCGTGTCGGCTGCGGGCGACGAATTGTGGCCGCTGGCCTTTCCCGACCCGGCCTACCGCGACTCCGTACGCGAGTCCTGGAGCGCCGCGGTGGCCGAGGCCCGACGTACCGGCAGCGACATCGCGCCGATGGAGTGCGAGGCAAGCTGCGCCGATGGCGTCGCGCGCAGCCTGCTGGTGTCGGGCATCACTCTGGGCGACGGCATCTTGGTGACCTTCTTCGATCTCAGCGAACGCCGCCGCGCCGAGCTGGCCCTGCGCGATGCGCAGGCCGCCGCCCTGCGGGAACAGAAGCTGGCGCGCCTGGCCGCGCTGAACCAGATGGAAGACGCCAATGTGGCGCGTCGCGATGCCGAAGCCGCCGCGGCCGAAGTGCGCCAGCTCAACGCCGAACTGGAACAGCGCGTGGCCGAGCGCACAGCAGAATTGACCGCCGCCAACCACGAACTGGACAGTTTTGCCTATGCCGTGTCGCATGACCTGCGCGCACCCGTGCGGGCGATGATCGGATTTTCCCAGGCCCTGAAGGAGGACTTCGGTGGCGAACTGCGCGCCGACGCACTGGTTTACCTCGACCAGATCGAGATTGCCTCACGCAAGATGGGCGGGCTGATCGACGGTCTGTTGACCCTGTCGCGCAGCACGCGCGGCGAACTGCGGCACGACAAGGTCGACCTGTCGGCGCTGGCGCTACGCCGGCTGGCCGAGCTGGCCAAGTCCGAGCCGCAGCGCGCCGTGGCATGGCAGGTGGATCCTGGCCTCGCGGTGCGGGGTGATGCCAGCATGCTGGAGTCGATGATGACGAATCTGCTCGACAACGCCTGGAAATATTCCGACAAGGTGCCCGCGGCGAGGATTCGTGTCTACGCGGAGAACCGCGACGGACGTCCCTGGATCTGCGTCGCCGACAATGGCGCCGGCTTTGATATGGCCCACGCGGAGCGATTGTTCAAGCCCTTCCAGCGTCTGCACCGGCAGGACGAGTTCCCCGGCATCGGCATCGGGCTGGCCACCGCGCAACGCATTCTTCATCGCCATGGCGGCGAGATTGTAGCCACGGCTGCGCCGGGCCAGGGCGCGACGTTCTGCTTCAGCCTGCCGCAAGGCGAATGCAAAGGGGATTCGCAATGAACGTAAAGACCATTCTCCTCGTCGAGGACAATTCCCAGGACGAGTTGCTGACGCTGCGCGCCCTGCGCAAGGCCAACGTGGCGAACCGCATCGACGTGGTGCGCGACGGCCAGCAGGCGCTCGACTACCTTTTCCGCACCGGCGAATTTTCCGTCCGTGACGGGCCGGACCTGCCGACTGTGATGGTGCTCGACATCGGCCTGCCGCGCCTTTCCGGCCTGGAAGTTCTGTCGCGACTGCGCGACGACCCGCGCACCGCGATGCTGCCGGTGGTGGTCCTCACCTCGTCGGACGACGAGCGTGACCGCCTGAAGAGCTACCAGTTCGGCGCCAACAGTTTCGTCAGGAAGCCGGTGGACTTTGCCGAGTTCGCCGCAACCGTGGCGCAGCTCGGCCTCTACTGGCTGGCTACCAACGAGCCACCCCCGGGACTATGATCCTGCAATGGAACGCATGTTGAGGATTCTCGTCATCGAGGATGATCCGGCAGACTTTCTGCTGCTCGATCGCCACCTGCACCAGCACGGGGTGACCGCCGAGTGCCGACGCGTCGCCGACGACGCGGCATTGAGTGCCGCGCTGGAAGAAACCTGGGATCTGGCGATCTCCGACTACAGCGTACCGGGCATGGATTTTCGCGCCAGCCTGCGGCACATTCGCCAAAGCGCGCCCGAATTGCCCGTGATCCTGGTTTCCGGCAGCATCGGCGACGAAACGGCGGTGGATTTGCTGCACTTGGGGCTTTCCGATTTCGTGCTCAAGGACAATCTGGTCCGCCTCGAACCGTCGCTGCGCCGCGCCCTCGACGATGCCGCCGAGCGTCGCGCCCGGCATGCTGCCGAGGCTGAGCTGCAGAAGGCCCAAGCGGCTGCCCTTGCCGAACAGAAGCAGGCACGCATCGCCGCGCTGAACCTGATGGAGGATGCGCTTGCCGCAAGGCGGCGCGCAGAGGCCGCAGTCGAGGAGTTGCGCAAGCTGTCCATGGCGGTCGAGCAGAGTCCCGAGAGCATCGTCATCACCGATCTCGATGGGCGCATCGAGTACGTGAACGCAGCCGTTACCCGCGTCACCGGTTACAGTCGCGAAGAACTACTCGGCCAGAATCCACGCATCCTGCAATCGGGCAAGACGCCGCAGGAGACCTACGCCGTGCTCTGGTCGGCGCTGGGCCGCGGCGAGACGTGGAAGGGCGAGCTTTTCAACCGGCGCAAGGATGGCAGCGAGTATGTCGAATTCGCCATCCTTTCGCCCATCCGCGACGCGACGGGGCGGGTCACCCATTATGTCGCGGTAAAGTATGACATCACGGAACAGAGGCAACTCCAGGAGGAGCTCGACCGGCATCGCCACCACCTGCAGGAACTCGTGGGGCGGCGTACCGAGGAACTGGTCCATGCACGACAGCAGGCCGAGGCCGCCAACCAGGCCAAGAGCAGCTTCCTCGCCAACATGAGCCACGAAATACGCACGCCGATGAACGCCATCATCGGACTCACGCATCTGCTCAGAAAGGCCTCGCCGACGCCCGAGCAGGCCGAGCGGCTGGGCAAGGTAGATGCGGCCGCCACCCATTTGCTGACGATCATCAACGACGTCCTCGACCTGTCGAAGATCGAGGCCGGCAAGCTGGTACTCGAGTGCGTCGACTTTCAGCTCGGCGATATCCTTGCGCAGATCGCTTCCATGGTGGCCGACTCGGCAGCGGCCAAGGGACTGTCCGTCGTTGTGGACGGGGATCCGCTGCCGTTCGGTTTGCGCGGCGATCCCACGCGCTTGCGCCAGGCCCTGCTCAACTACGCCAGCAATGCGATCAAGTTCTCCGGGCGTGGCCCCGTGCTGCTCCGCGCCCGCCTGCTGGAAGACCGCCCCGAGCGGGTGTTGGTCCGCTTCGAGGTACGGGACGCCGGCATCGGCGTTCCGCCGAAGGTACTGTCCGAGCTGTTCCAGATGTTCCAGCAGGCCGACACTTCGACCACGCGCAAGTACGGCGGCACCGGTCTCGGACTCGTCATCACCCAGCGCATCGCCAACATGATGGGTGGCGATGCCGGCGCGGAGAGCGAAATCGGCAAGGGAAGTACCTTCTGGTTTACCGCCTGGCTTGCCAAGGGGCAGGCAGCGCAGTTCGAGGAAGGGATCCCGCCGGGCGCCGATTTAGATCCCGAGCCAGAGCTGCGCCGCCGCCATGGCGGGAAGCGTGTGCTGCTGGCCGAGGACGACCCGATCAATCAGGAAGTGGCCTGCATTCTGCTCGCGGACGTCGGGCTGCTCGTCGACCTGGCGAATGACGGCAGCGAAGCGGTCACGATGGCGTCGCGCGCGCACTATGCGCTGATCCTGATGGACATGCAGATGCCCACAATGGATGGGGTGGAGGCGGCACGGCAGATACGCGCCTTGCCCGAGGCGCGCGATATTCCTATCCTGGCCATGACTGCCAATGTCTTTGCCGAGGACAGACAGAAGTGCCTGGACGCAGGGATGGTCGATTTCATCGCCAAGCCCGTCGATCCGAACCAGATGTATGCGACGCTGCTCAAATGGTTGCCTTCGCGCGATGCAGCGTTCATGGAGGCTTCTCGAGGCCGGGAATCCTGATCGCCAGCGCTGCGCGGCGACCTTTCGCCGGACTGTTTCTTGTTGGCGGGCCTGAGGTGTTGTGTGTTGCGGTGGCCTGCCGGAGAAACTGGTGCAGACGCATATGCACTCCGGTATTGCGGGGGAGTAGCGGAGAATTCACGGCAACGGTTGAAATTTCCCGCTGGGAAGGGTAGCTTGCGTCCCTTCACGTTCGTCAGCCCGAAGGAGAGATCATGACCCATGCAATCCGTTTCCATGCCCCCGGCGGTCCGGAAGTCCTGCGCTGGGAAGAGGTCGGCGTCGGCGACACGGCGCCCAACGAGGCGCGCGTGCGGCATCATGCCGTCGGGCTCAATTTCATCGACATCTACCACCGCACCGGGGCCTATCCGTTGCCGATGCCGTCCGGCATCGGCCTCGAAGGGGCGGGCGTGGTCGAGTCGGTGGGCAGCGCGGTGACCGACCTGAAAGCGGGCGACCGCGTCGCTTACGCCGGAGGTCCGGTCGGCGCCTATGCCGAGGTGCGCAACATCCCCGCCGACCGCCTGGTCAAGCTGCCCGACGCCATCGACTTCAAGACCGGCGCGGCAATGATGCTGCAGGGCATGACCGCGCAATACCTGCTGCGCCGCACCTGCAAGGTAGAGCCCGGCGACACCATCCTGATCCATGCTGCGGCCGGCGGCGTCGGTCTCATCGTCTGCCAGTGGGCGCGCGCGCTCGGCGTCACGGTGATCGGCACGGTCAGTTCCGACGAGAAGGCCGCGTTGGCAAAGGCCCACGGCTGCGACCATACGATCATCTACACGCGCGAGAACTTCACCGAGCGCGTCAAGCAGATCACCGGTGGCAAGGGCGTGCGCGTGGTGTATGACTCGATCGGCAAGGACACCTTCATGGGCTCGCTCGAGTGCCTGCAGCCGATGGGCATGATGGTGCTGTTCGGCGCCGCGTCCGGACCCGTGCCGCTTTTCGACCTCGGCCTGCTGGCCAAGATGGGTTCGCTGTTCATCACCCGGCCGACCCTGTTCACCTACATCGCGCAGCGCAAGGACCTGCTGGCCATTTCCGGCGAGCTGTTCGATATGGTCACCTCCGGCAAGGTGAAGATCGAAGTGAATCAGACCTATGCGCTGAAGGATGCGGCGCAGGCGCAGATCGACCTGGTGGCGCGCAAGACCACCGGTTCCTCGGTGCTGTTGCCCTAAGCCGATGGAATCCTTCCTGATCGCCAATCCGAAGGGCGGCGTCGGCAAGACGACGTTGGCGACCAATCTGGCGAGTTATTTTGCCGGGCAGGGCAAGCGCGTCATGCTCGGCGATATCGACCGCCAGCAGTCCTCGCGCGAATGGCTCAAGCTGCGTTCGCCGGCGCTGCCGCACATAGCGACCTGGGACATCGAGCCGGACCATCCGGCACGGCCGCCGAAGGACACCACTCACGTCGTGCTCGATACGCCGGCCGGATTGCACGGCAAGAAGCTGGCTCACGTGCTGAAAATGGTCCGCCGCGTGATCGTGCCGCTGCAGCCCTCGATTTTCGACATTCTCGCCACGCGCGAATTCCTCGACCGTTTGTTTGAGGAGAAGGAAATCCGCAAGCACGAGGCCTTCGTCGCCATCGTCGCCATGCGCGTCGATGCGCGCACCCGGGCGGCGGGCGAACTGGAGCGCTTTCTCGACGGCGTCGGCCTGCCCGTGGTAGCCCACCTGCGCGATACCCAGAACTACGTGCAGGCCGCCGCGCACGGCATGAGCATCTTCGAGCTGCCGACGAGCCGCGCGGAGAAGGACATCGAGCAGTGGCAACCGCTGCTCGACTGGGTTCAGCGGCCGGTCTGAAGCGCAGCAGGCGCGACGTTTCCGCCGGAAGTTTTTGCCAAAAAACGCGGAGCAATTCCCGATGTCCGGCGACGGCGCGGGAGTAAAATTGCTGCGCCATGTCCGCCTCGCCGCCCCTTCCCAAGTTCGTCCATCTCCGGCTTCACAGCGAATACTCGATCAGCGATGGCCTGACGCGCATCGATGAGGTGATCGCGCAGGCGGCGGCCGACGGGCAGCCGGCGCTGGCGATCACCGACCTGGCCAACCTGTTCGGCATGGTCAAGTTCTACACCGCGGCGCGCGGCAAGGGCATCAAGCCGGTCATCGGCTGCGATGTCTGGATCGGCGACGAGGATGCAGCCGACAAGAACGACGGTCCGGCGCGTCTGCTGCTGCTGGTGAAGAATCGCGCCGGTTACCTGCGGCTGTGCGAACTGCTCTCAGCGGCCTATCTGGCGCCGCGCCGTCACGGCCGCGCGGAAATCACGCGCGCAAAGCTCGCCCAAGGCGACAACAGCGGCCTGATTGCGTTGTCGGGCGGGCCGCTGGGCGACGTCGGACAACTGCTCGGCGCCGGCAAGCTGGATCAGGCCGAAGTGCGCGCCCAGGTCTGGGCTGGGCTGTTCCCCGGCGCCTATTACATCGAGGTGCAGCGCCCGTCCGGCCGCGACGGCGCGGCGGCGAGCGAAGTGCTGGTCGCCGCCAGCGCCGATCTGGCGGCGCGTCTCGGATTGCCGCTGGTGGCGACGCATCCGGTGCAGTTTCTCCAGCGCGACGACTTCAAGGCTCACGAAGCGCGGGTCTGCATTTCCGATGGCTATGTGCTGGGCGACACGCGCCGGCCGAAGCGCTACAGCCCGGAGCAGTACTTCAAGACCCGGGCCGAGATGGCGGAACTGTTCGCCGACCTGCCCGAGGCCTTGCAGAATTCGGTCGAAATCGCGCGCCGTTGCAACCTGACGGTGGAACTCGGCAAGAGCCGCCTGCCGGATTTCCCGACCCCTGCCGGGGAGCCGCTGGAGGCCTTCCTCGCCAGCGAATCGCATGCCGGTTTGGTGCGCCGCCTGGAACTGCTGTATCGCGATGCCGCCGAGCGCGAGAGGCAGCGGCCGACCTATGTCGCCCGGCTCGATTTCGAGATCGAGACCATCATCAAGATGGGCTTCCCCGGCTACTTCCTGATCGTTGCCGACTTCATCAACTGGGCCAAGCACAACGGCGTGCCGGTGGGCCCGGGGCGCGGTTCGGGCGCCGGCTCGCTGGTGGCCTACAGTCTCGGCATCACCGATCTCGACCCGCTGCGCTACGACCTGCTGTTCGAGCGCTTCCTGAATCCGGAACGGGTCTCGATGCCCGACTTCGACATCGACTTCTGCCAGGAAGGCCGTGACCGCGTCATCGATTACGTCAAGAAGAAATACGGCGCGCACGCCGTGTCGCAGATCGTCACCTTCGGCACCATGGCGGCCAAGGCGGTGATCCGCGACGTCGGCCGAGTGCTCGATCTCGGCTACAACTTCGTCGACCAGTTCGCCAAGCTGATTCCCAACGAACTCGGCATCACGCTCGCGGATGCGCTGGCCAAGGAGCCCCTGATCCGGCAGCGCATCGACGGCGAGGAGGAAGTCGCCGAACTGTGGGCGCTGGCGCTCAAGCTGGAAGGCCTCGCGCGCAACGTCGGCATGCATGCCGGCGGCGTGCTGATCGCACCCGGCAAGCTCACGGATTTTTGTCCGCTGTATGCGGCGGCCGGCGCCGAGTCGGTAGTCTCGCAGTTCGACAAGGACGACGTCGAGAAGGCGGGCCTGGTCAAGTTCGACTTCCTCGGCCTGCGCACGCTGACCATACTCGACGAGGCGGTGCGCCTGGCGAAGGAAGTCGAGGGCGTCGACATCGACCTCGCCACCCTGCCGCTGGACGATCGCGAAACCTACGACGTGGTGTTCAAGACCGCCAACACCACGGCCGTGTTCCAGTTCGAATCCGGCGGCATGAAAGACACCCTGATCAAGGCCAGGCCGGATTGCCTGGAGGACCTGATCGCGCTGAATGCCCTGTACCGGCCGGGGCCGATGGATTTCATCCCGGACTTCATTGCGCGCAAGCACGGCACGCGTTTCGACTATCCGCATCCGTGCCTGGAGCCGGTGCTCGCCAACACCTACGGCATCATGGTGTACCAGGAGCAGGTGATGCAGACGGCGCAGGTGGCGGCCGGCTACAGCCTGGGCGGCGCCGACCTGCTGCGCCGCGCGATGGGCAAGAAGAAGAAGGAAGAGATGGACCAGCAGCGCGCCGTGTTCGTCGAGGGCGCGGGGCGCAACAACATCGGCGAGGGTCAGGCCAACGAAATCTTCGACGTCATGGAGAAGTTCGCCGGCTACGGCTTCAACAAGTCCCATGCCGCCGCCTACTCGCTGGTCGCGTATCACACCGGCTGGCTCAAGCAGCACCATCCGGCCGCCTTCGCCGCGGCGACGCTGTCGTCGGAAATGGCCAACACCGACAAGGTCCAGTTCTTCTACAAGGACGCCATCGACAACGGCCTGATCTTCCTGCCGCCCGACATCAACCAGAGCGGTATCCGCTTCCGCCCGGTGGACGGCAAGACCATCCGCTACGGGCTGGGGGCGATCAAGGGCACCGGCGAGGCGGCGCTCTCGGTGATTCTCAAGGTGCGCACGGAGAGCGGTCCGTTCCGCGATTTGTTCGATTTCTGCCGTCGCATCGACAAGCGCGTGGTGAATCGGCGCGTGATCGAGGCGCTGATCCGCGCCGGCGCCTTCGATGCGATCGACGACCATCGCGCCAAGCTGCTCGCCTCGACAGGCGTCGCGCTCGAAGCGGCGGAACAGGCCGAGCGCAATGCCATGCAGGGCGGCCTGTTCGACATGGGCACGGGGGCGCAGCAGGACACCGCGCATTATGTCGATGTCGCGCGCTGGACCGAGCGCGAACGCCTGATGAACGAAAAGCCGGCGCTGGGCTTTTTCTTCTCCGGCCATCCCTACCACGCCTATGCCGCCGAGCTCGGCGCTTTCGTCAAGCGCCGCCTCGGCCAGCTCGAACCGCAACGCGACCCGGTGCTGCTGGCCGGTGTCGTGATGTCCACGCGCACCCAGATGACGCGTCGCGGCAAGATGGCCGTGGTGGCGCTCGACGACGGCACCACGCAGCTCGAGGTGACGGTGTTCAACGAACTGTGGGAGGCCGAGCGGGCCAAGATCAAGGAAGACGAGCTGCTGCTGGTCGAAGGCAAGGTGCAGAAGGACGACTACAGCGGCGGCCTGCGCATCACCGCCGACAAGCTCTACACGCTGGGCGAGGCGCGCGGCCGCTTTGCCCGCGGCCTGCGCCTGACCATGAACGGCGGCTCCGACGCCAAGCGGCTGCAGGCCCTGCTGATGCCGTTTCGCAACGGGCCCTGCCCGGTGCGGCTCTCCTATCGCAACGGCGATGCCGTGGCGGAACTGCCGTTGCCCGAAACCTGGCGCGTCAGGCTCGACGATGCCCTGCTCACCGGGCTCGCCGACTGGCTGCAGCCGGAGAACGTAAAGGTCATCTACCCATGATCACGCTGATCGACAACGCGCTGCTGGATGAGGTCTGCGCCGAAGCGGCCGCCAGTCCGCGCCGCCGCAAGAACCGCAACTTCCATCCCTACGACGAACATCCGGGGCATCGCCTGCTGAATGCCATGCAGCCGGATTCCTACATCCCGCCGCATCGCCATCTCGACCCGAACAAGGACGAAACTTTCGTCGTCCTGCGCGGCCTGCTCGGGCTGGTTCTGTTCGATGACCAGGGCGGAATACTGCGCAGCGTGAAAGTCGGCGCTGGCGGTGCGGCGATCGGCGTCGATATTCCGCATGGCACCTGGCACACGGCCGTGGCGCTGGAACCCGATACCGTTTTTCTCGAAGCCAAGGCCGGCCCCTATCTGCCCTTCACTCCGGCCGAAAAGGCGCCGTGGGCGCCTGCTGAAAACGCTCCGGAAGCGGCGCCCTACCTGGCCATGGTCAAGGCCATGGTCACGGCGTGAGACGGATTTACGAAACGATATAGGCGCCCGCGCCGGTCGACAGCAGCTTGCCGTCGGCGCCGAGAAATTCCATGCGGGTGGTCGCCACGCGCGAGCCGAGGCGCAGGACTTCGGCGCGCAACTCGAAATGCTCGCCGATCCCGGGACGCAGGTAGTCGATGCGCAAATCGATGGTGCCCAGCTTGCCGAAGCGATGCAGGCGCTGGGCCGGCGCTTCGTCCATGTGGCGCGCGCCGATCGCCGCCATCACGGCGAGGCCGCCCATTGCGTCGAGCCCCGCGCTGATGACGCCGCCATGGAGCCGGTTGGGGCTGCCGACAAGATCGCCGCGCATGGCGATGCGTCCGTTGACGCCGTTCGGCCTGATCGAGGCGATCTTCAGGCCGAGGACCTGGTTGAAGGCAATCATGTCTTCAAAAATCTTTTTCAGGCCGGCTACGAATTCCGGCTCGAACTCCGGCACGGCTTCGGCCGCGATGTCTTTCTTCATGGTGGGCAAATGGGTTTGGGTTTCTAGTTGGTCGCCGGAAGCATCAATTCCCGCGCCCTGGCGGCAACGCCTTCGGGGAAGGGCTGCGACTTGCGGGTTTCCGGGTCGAGGCAGACTACCGTGAAGTCGCAGATCGAGCAGACATCGCCAGTCTCGGTATTGATCAACTCGTGACGGAAACGCAGCACCTTGTCGCGCATTTCCAGCACGCCGCTGCGCACCGCCACCGTGTCGCCGGGATAGAGTTCCCTGGTGTAGCTGATGTTCTGCTGCACCGCTGCCAGACTTACGGCGCCGCTGCGCAACAGCGACGCCGTAAGTCCTACCACCGAGTAGAACTGCCAGCAGGCGGCATCGAAGAACTCCATGTAGGCGCGCACATTGATGTGGCCCATGTGGTCGCGCTGCCACTCATGCACCGTGCCGCGCGCTGTTTCTATCATCATCGCTTCTCTTCCTGCAGCGCGCGGATTCTGCAGGCTGCTTGCTCAAGGCTTCCTGCTTACTTCAGGGCGTCTGCCAGATCCTTGTCCGTCACCTTGCCCGAGCGATGCAGCCACAACAGGATTGCCAGCGGCTTCGGAATGTTGCGGCCGGATTCATAGCGCGAACCGCCCGATTGGGTGACGCCATAGCGCGTCCAGAAATCCTTCTGGTTGAGGTTCTGCTTCTTGCGTGCCGCGGCGATGTCGGAAAAATCGAGTTTGTTCTTGCGGGCCATTTTTGTTCTCCTTCGAGGGTGAGGGGTGAAATCATTCTACATAGAATATGCATAGAGGCAAGTCGGCCGTCTACTACTTTCGTTCTAGGGCTTCCGTCCCGGCGGAACTTCGTTGCCGGCGGCAAGTGCGCGGGTGGCGAGCCGGGCGAGGTCGACGAGACCGGCCGCGTTCGCCACATCCAGCGCGCGCCGGTAGGCGGCCGCCGTATCGTCAGCGCCGTCCGAGTGGATACCGCTACGCATGACTTTGCGCCGGATGTCGCCGATCAGCAGCCAGTCGCGCGCGATCTTTTCCGGCAGCGCCAGCCGGCGGTCGATCTCGAGCGCGGCTTGCGCGGCGGGCAGGGCGCCGCCCGCATCGCCGCCAGCCAGCCGCGCTGCGGCGATGAGCCGCCAGGCATTGCCGATCTCGGCTGCCTCGTCCTTGCCCTGCAACAGCTTCAGCGCGGCTTCGGCCTGCACGAGCGCGTCCGGCGCGCGGTTTGCGGCAAGTGCCACGCGCGCCTGCAGCAGGTGCAGGCTGGCCGCCTGCGGGCAGGCGCCGGCGCATTGGCCGCTCGCCGTCGCGAGGTTCTGTTGCGCGGCGGCCTGCCTGTCCAGCGCCATCTGCGCCTGAGCCTTGAGCAGCAGGGTGTCGAGTGCCGGGCCGGCGTCGCTGCCGCGTTCCGCGGATTCCAGCGTCAGCAGTGCGGCCTCGGCGTGGCCCTGGGCGAGTTCGCTGCGGGCCTGATGCAAGCGGTTGCGCACGGTGCCCGGCGTGTCGTCGATGCTGGCGTAGGTCCGCGCGGCTTCGTCGAAACGGCGCGCCGCGGCGGCGTAGTCACCGCGTCCGTAGCGTTTGGCGCCATCGCTTTCGGCTTCCAGCGCGGCCTTGAGGCGGGGCGGCTCGGTCGGCGAGTTGGCGGAATTCGGCGCCGCGGCGCAGCCGGCAAGGATCAGTGTCGCGAGCAACAGCGTCTTAGCGCGCACGGCCGGCCTCCCCGCGCAGATCGCTGTCCAGCTTGAGCTTTGCCGGCGCCGGCGCATTCACGAAGTTCCGGATCGGCCACGCCTGCCTGGCGCCGCTGACGATTTCGCGCACGTCCGCGGCCGCCGCGCCGCCTTCGCGCAGGGCCGGCGGCACGCTGATCTCGGCCTCGG
Source organism: Sulfuritalea sp. (assembly GCA_041648855.1). Lineage (GTDB taxonomy): Bacteria > Pseudomonadota > Gammaproteobacteria > Burkholderiales > Rhodocyclaceae > Sulfuritalea. Next base: position 20,910 of record JBAZOF010000006.1, read on the forward strand.
CGGTAATTTTCTCGACGTGATCGAGCACCTGTTGCGTGCGATCGATCAGGCCGGGCAGGCGCGCGTTGGCGGCGGCCAGTGTCTGGCCGAGCTGGCTCAGGTCTTCCTCGGCCTTGCCCAGCACCCGGGTCGCGGCGCCACCGATGCCGTTCACTTGGCGGTTGCTGTTGGCGAGCAGGGTGTTGAGCGCCTCCGAACTCGCGCGCACCTGTGCCAGCGTACCGGGCAGGCCTTTCTGCGGATCGGCCAGCACGCCGGTGATGACTTTGATGTCCTTGAGGATGGGAACGAATTCGTCGCGTACCTGGTTGGCCAGCGCGCCGAGGCCTTCGGCGCGCGAAAACCTCAGCCGCGCCTGGGCCGCGGCGAGCCGGGTCTTGTCCGGCCCCGGCACGATCTCCAGCGTGGGCGAGCCGACCAGACCCTCCTTGCGCAGTTCGACCCGGGCGTCGTGGGTGACGAAGCGCATGTGATCGGCATCGATCTCCATGATCACCACCACCTGCCCGTCGTCCTTCAGGCTGACGTTGCTCACCGCGCCGACGCGAAAGCCGGCGATGCGCACCGCCTGTCCCTTGGCGATGTCCTGCGCGCTGTCGGTGACGAAGCTGTAGCTCGTGGTCTGGCGGAACACGCCCTGGCGAACGACGATGGCGGCAATCAGCGCCAGCATCGCCAGCGTGGCGACGAACAGGAAGCGGCGGGTGCCGCGGCGCAACGCGGCGGCATCGCTGTCGTGTTGGATCAGCAGGGACATGGTGCCTCCGCGGTTTCGGCAAGTTCGGCGAGTTCGGTCAGTGTGCGGCAGTCGGGCAGCGCAGGCAGTTCATGGCTGTCGAGGTCGACGAACAGCACCGGCCGGAAAGGATGGCGTTGATGGTAGACGGCTTCCACTGCGATCAGCGCATTCGCTTCGCGTCGCGAGAGGCCGGCGAAGAGACGGTCGATCACCAGCAGTTCGGGTGGGCGCAACAGGCAACGGGCGAAGCCGACGGTCCAGCGTTCGGTGCGTTCGAGGTTCATTGGTTGTTGGCGGCCCATTGTGGCGATGCGTTGCGCCGGCAGGCCGCAAAGCTCGAGGGCGGCTTCCAGGTCGCGCTCCCAGTCGCGCGGATCATCGGGATCGTCGTCGTAGCGCAGGGCCAGCGTGAAATTCTCGGCCACCGTCATGGCGCCTAGCAGGCCGCCGCCGGCGGGCATCACGCCGACGCCGGGGCAGCGCTCCAGCGCCTCCACCGCCGATTGAGCGGTGGCCGGATCGGCAACGACGAGGCGATGGTGGCCGCCTTCGTCGAGCGGCAGCGTCAGGCACAAACGCTTGTCGGCGAACAGCGACAGCCGGCGGCCTTCAATGGTGGCGGTGAGGGTGTTGTTCATCGCAAGGCGTAGACCAGTGCGGCGAAGGCGACATCCACCACGAAGACGGCGATCAGTCCGCCGCCCACCGCCTGGATCGCGGCCCCGGAAATGGCCTGCGTCGAGCCCTTGCCGCTGCTGCCGTGGTGACAGGCGATGATGCCGACGGCGGCACCCATGACCGCGCTCTTGAGCAAGCTCACCATCGCCAGCCACGGGTCGGCGAGATCGAGGAAGCGCCCGGCCGTTTCCGCCAGCGGGCGGCCTTCGATTAGCGCCGTTGCGAGCCAGCCGCTGCCGACGGCGATCGCCTGGAAGCAGGCGGTGACCGCCGGCAGGGCGACGACCAGGCCGAATACGCGCGGCAACAACAGGTAGTCGGCGGCCGGCACGCCGAGCCGGCGCAAGGTGGTGAATTCGTCGTGCAGGTGCATCACGGCGAGTTCCGAGGCAATTCCGGCGCTGCTGCGGGCGACCACCACCAGCGCGGAGAGCAGCGGCGCCAGCTCGAAGAAGAGGCCGAGGAAGACCATGCGCTGCGTCAGGTCGCTGTCGGCGCCGACCAGTGCGGCGAGCTGGGTGACGAGCGTTGCGCCGGTCAGCATGGCCAGCACGGCGATCACCGGCAGCGCGGTGACACCGGCCGCGTAGATCTGGTGCTGGAGCTGTTCGCGCAGCAGCGGCCGGCGAAGCTCACGGCGCCGGCTGGCGGCGAACCAGGCGAGCAGCAGGTAGGCGCCGAGCCTGTTGTTGGTGAAGGAGTTCACTTGCCGTCTCCGCGCGGCGCCGTCAGCGGCGGCGTCCAGCCCCAGAGGTGGGGCAAGTCCGGCGCAGGGGTACCGAGATCGGTCAGGCCGCCGGCAAAGCCCACGGCGGCGGCGACATCTCCGGAGCAGAGCACCGGATGGCCGTATTCCTTGGTCATGGCTTCGAGGCGGCCGGCGACGCCGACCGCATCGCCGATCACCGAATACTCGCGGCGCCGTTTCGAGCCGACATGCCCTGCGAGCACTTCGCCGCAGTGGATGCCGATGCCGATTCTGATCGGCTCGATGCCCTCCGCGGCGAGTTCGGCGTTGAGCCGGTCGACGCGCAACAGCAGGTCCTGCGCGGCTTCCAGCGCGTTGCGCTGCGGCGCCGGCAGCGGCTGCGGCAGACCGAAGGTCGCCATCAGGCCGTCGCCGACGTATTTGTCGACGGCGCCGCCGCTGTTCTGGATGGCCAGCGCGGCGGCGGCATGGAAGCGATTGAGCAGACTGATCATGGCTTCGGGCGAGGCCTCCGCGTTGCGCGCCGCGAAGCCGCGGATGCCGGCGAAAAGCAGGGTCACGTTCTGGCGCTGGCCGTTCTGATCGAGGCGCAGTTCGCCGCCGAGCAGGGCGCGCATCACCTGCGGGCTGACGTGGCCGGCGAACATGGTGCGCAAGGTCTGCATTTCGCGGAAGCGGCGGGCGAAGTCCCAGGCCTGTCGCGCGGCAAAGGCGAGCAGCGTCACGATGACGATGTTCGCCACGGGCAGGTAGCTGCCGTGCCAGAGCGCGAAGGTCGAACCGGCGACGAAGCCACCGATGATGCCGACGAGCACCAGGGTCTTGAGCCAGCCGCCGCGGCCGAACCAGAGCAGCGCGCCGAGTGCGGCCAGCAACAGCGAGAGGTTGCCCGGCACGCGTTCGATCAGCCCGCGGCCGAGCAGGGAGCGCAGGGACTGGATGTGCACCACGGCGCCCGGCTCGGTACGGCTGCCCGGCTCCCAGGCGGCCAGCGGCACCGGCAGGCGATGGCGGGTTTCGGTCGGCAGCAGGCTGGCGACGACGACGGCACGACCCTTGACCAGGGCGCGCAGCTTTTCGTCCTCACCGTGATGGATCCAGTCGAGCACCGTGCCGACCGGCGTGTATTCGATGGCGCCGCCGACGCTGTAGTCGATCATGCCGGTGAGCGATCCCTGGCGGCCGAGGTGCTTGGCCATGGCCAGCGCCAGCGGCTCCTGGTTTTCATCGGAGCGGCAGCGCCGCTGGTTGATGCGGCGCACGGTACCGTCGGTGTCTTCGCAGATCGCCAGTGAAGCGACGGCACCCTTGCCGATCGCGGCCAGCAGTTCCGGGGCCATGGGACGCAGCTTGCCGCCGACGCCGGGCGGTTGGCCGACGACCAGCGGCGCCGCGCCGCGCATCCGGTAGACGCCGGCCAGCAGCACGGAATCGATGTCCTTGACCAGGAAATCGTAGGAGCGTACCGGCAGCGGTATCGCCAGCCCGACCACGGCCGGTTGCGCCGCCGAGAGCCCGGCCAGCAGCGCGCCGAGATGGCTGTGCCAGAGCGCCGTGGGCTCCGGAATGGTTTCGTAGGCAGCCTCGTCGATGCCGATGACCACGACATCCTGGGCCAGCGGCGTCGGCGCGTTGGCACGCAGCCAGCGCACCTGGGCGTCGTAAAGCGACTGGTCGGCGAAGCGCAGCGTGCGCGTTCCCATCAAGCCCCAGGCAGCGGCGCACACCAGCAGGAAGCCAATCAGGATATCGCGGGAGAGATGGAACATCGTTTGATTATGGCATGGGCCGGCGCGGCGAAAGTCGGCTCGGCAAAGCCCGCCTGCGGGTTCAGCGGCCGGGGCGAGGCCTAGTGCAGGTTCTTGCCGGTACTGAAGGTGATGCCATCGTCGACTACCGAGCGGTTCGCCTGGATCTCGACCAGCGCCTTCCGCATTGCCGGGTCGCTGATCCAGTGCGCGGCATGGGGACCCAGCAGAATCTCCGCTGGCGCCATCGGTTTCGCGATGCCGAAGCCCTGGATGTAGTCGATGCCCACTTCGGCCATGGCGCGCAGGGTTGCGGCGTCCTCGACCCACTCGGCGATCGAGCGCATGCCGAGGTTGCGCGACAGGTCGCTGATGGCTTGCACGATGGACAGGCGCGACGGATGGCGCGCCGCCGATTCGATGATCGCGCCGTCGATCTTGATGACGTCCGCCTGCAGGTCGCTCAGGTACATGAAAGAGGTGTAGCCGGCGCCGAAGTCGTCCAGCGCCAGCTTCACGTCGAACTCGCGCAGTCTTTCGATCACCCGCCGCGTCTGGTCGAAGTCGCGCAAGGCGACCCCTTCGGTGATCTCCACGCAAAGACGGCTGGCGGCGCGCGGGTGGGCGCGCAGCATGGCATAGGCGTCGGCCATGAACTGCTCGTCGTTGATCGAGGCACCGGAGAAATTCATGGTCACAAAACGGGTGGCGGTCAGTTGTGCGAGATTGGTGTCGAGCCATTCCAGCACTTCGCGCAGCACCCATCGATCAATCACCCCGACGCGACCGTGCGCCTCGGCGACCGCGATCACCCGGCCCGCCGGCATCACCGTGCCGTCCGGCGCCCGCGCCCGCAGCAGCACCTCGAAATCCAGTGCGGCAAAAGGATCGCTCAGCGACATGATCGGCTGCATCGCGATGGCAAGGAATTTCGGCGCCTGCTCCGGCGTCAGCCGGGCCACCAGCGCCCGTTCTTCCTCATGTTCCTGGAACGCGGGCGCATCCGGGCCATAGGTGACGACATGGCCGGCGACGAACTTGCGCTTGGCCTCGCGACACGCGCGATCGGCGGCGGAAATCAGATCCGCCACCTCGAGCCCGGCCATCACCTCCACCGCGCCGAAGGACACACCGATGCGGAAAGCCAGGTCGTTAACCCGGAACGAACTGCCTTCGACTTGATCGACCAGTTCGCGACATTTCGCCCCGGCTTCCGCCAGCGGCAGGCCATTGAACAGGATCAGGAACTCGTCGCCGCCGATGCGGCCGAGCAAATGGTCGCCGCCGAGCGACTTGACCACCTGGGCGCAGAATTGACGCAGTACCGCGTCGCCGGCGGTGTGCCCGAAAAGATCGTTGACCGTCTTGAACCGGTCCAGGTCCATGTAGGCGAGCGTGGTATGCGTCAGGGGGCCGGCGGATCGGATCGCGCTGCGCAGCGCCTGCTCGATCGCACGTCGGCTCAGCGCCCCCGTAAGCTGGTCATGGTCGGCCAGATACATCAGTTTGCGGTTGGCGGTGACGGATTCGGTGATGTCCTCGATCGATCCTTCGATCAGCCCGTCACCGATCGAAGCCCGCACCTCGTACCACGCATCCTGGGTGATCGACTGGAAGCGCAATTGCGCGCGCGGATTCTGGGTCAGCGTCAGACTGAGCGACTCCCATGTCCCGGGCTCGAAGAGTTGCTGCCAGCGTGCGTTGCCGTCCAGTGTCTGCTGGCCGAGAAGGCGGCCGAGGGCCGGGTTGCCGCGCAGGATCCGCCCCGTCGCGTCGGCAGTGAAGAAAGCCACCGGAACTTGGTCATAGGTTTTCCGCAGGGCAACCTCGGCCTCCTCGCGGCCCGACCGCTCGCTGCGCATCTGCTCTGCCAGCGCGGTGGCCGCCAGCAGGCCGGAACAGAGCGCCGCGGTGACGCTGTTGATGTAGGGAAGAGGCCCGGACAGACCCAGCATCGCCCGCACGATTTCGGAAAAGGCGGCAATTGCGGTAACCGCCAGCGACGCTGCGAACCAGAGGGCAATGCGCGACTGTGAAACCAGCAGGATGCGCGCCAGCAGATAGACGATGATGCCGTAGCCGACGGCGGAGCCGAGCCACAGCATCGGAATGAACTGCCGGTATGGCAGGAAAAGCGCGCCAGCGAACATCGGAATGTAGATCAGTTCCAGCGTCTGCCGCAGCGTTCGGCTTTCGATCCGGTCGAGGTCCTTGCGCAACAGCCGCAGGAACAGGTAGGCCGTCAGCGGGAAATTCGCGGCGAGTACGAACTTGCGTATTCCGTCCAGCCATGTTGCCGGCACCTGATGGCCGAGCCAGTGCGTGTCCCATCCGGCGGAAATCGCCCCCAGCCGGGCATTGACCAGCAACCAGGCGACAAACACCAGGTAGACGGGTTCGCGATTGACAATGGCGGCCAGCAGCATGAACACGGCCAGCACCGTCAGGCCCCCCTCCAGCATGCCCATGTCGTTGGCGAAAACCTGGGCCGTCCGGTCGAAATCCGCTGATCTCCAGGCCGCTACCGAAAGCCGGGCGGGTCCGACGAATGTGGCACGGCAGAGGACGGGGACGTTGGAGAGGTCGACGGAGGTCGTTGCGAAACCGGCGTTCGCCAATATCAGCGCCCCGCTGGTACCGGAGCGCGTCGCGCTGCCCAGCGGGGTCATTGCCTCACCCTGCCAGCAGGAAAGCGTGCGCGCATGGCGCGACGGGAAATAAACGAGCGGCGGTCCTGCCGTGTCGGCCGGCAGGACCGGCGGCGTGAAACTGAACCAGACCGGCGCTTCCGACAGCTGCGTGTCGAAGGATGAAACCGGCTGGATTCCGTTCAGGGCCGCGCGGGCGACGGCGGGTTTGATGCCGCCATCATCCGGTGCGAAGGTGATGGCGTTGAACGGCAGATCGACCGGGTTGCCGACCGGCCCGTCCGATTCCCATTGCACCAGCGCCAGCACCATCACGCCAGCCAGCGCGAGCGGAAGGCCGATGAAGCAGAGCCGCTCCAGCCAGATGGAATTGCGACGGAAAAAAACGCGGACCAGATCACGTCCCGCAAGAAGCAACAGTCGGCGAATGCGGCGACTACTCATTGCATCGCAATCCGCGACGTCGGTTTACATCGGTTCACTGCCATTCCTCGAAACCGAATGGCGCGTGTCAGCGCAATGCAATCGAAGTTGCTTCTTCCTCTTCGCTGTCATGATCGCGCCCGGCGGCGGTTTTCGCGCCCAGAGCGAGTTCGATGTCCGGATGTTGAGCCCGGAAGAACAAATCGAACCACGGATGGTCGGCCGCGATCCAGCGGTGCTTGGTTTCGACCATGTCGCACACCATGACCCGGTGCGGGATCATGCCCGCATGCGCCATCGGGATGAATTCGCCGCCGGGAAAGACATCCTCGAACAGCAGCCAATGATAGAACCGGTCCATCGGGGAGCGGGCGGCAGCCACGATGCAGTCGACGCCGTTGGCCTCGCAGTACAGGAACATGCTTTTCATGAGCATCGCCTTTACCACGCGGCCTACGGCTGCCTGGGTAACGGCAAGGCGTGTCGCTTCCGCCAGCACTCTGCCCGAGAGCTCCCCGGGCAAGGTCACGGAGTGTTCGAGATCCAGCGGCTGGTTCTGGTTGGTGCGGAAACGCATGCTGCCCAAAGGTGCACCGTCAATCCTCGACAAGGCCACCAGGACACGGCTGCTGCCATCGAGGTCGCTGGGCTCGGGAGTCGCAAATCGCGCCGCCAGTTCCGGCAGATGGCGACCATAGGCGCTGCGGCGGATCGAGACCGCCTTTTCGAGTTCCGACTCGTCGCGCACGCAACGCACGACAAAGGGCAGGCGTTCCGAAGGGCTGGACTGAGTTTTAGATTTCAAGGGCATGGTGCCGAATATGCCCGGTTCTTACTTAAGTGACAAGCGGAAAAATCGTGTTGCAGCGCACAAAGTATCGAATAAACCACAGTCTGCAGGGCGTTGTGGGGAAATTCAGGCGGTCGGTCGCAGTTCGAAGTCGGTGAATTCGCCGGTCGCGGTTTCGCACATGACGTTCTCGACCACGGCCCCGCCCGGCCCCACGTTGCTCCATTCCAGCATCGCTTCGATCTGGCCGGGGCTGCCGGAGATCATGGCTTCGACGCTGCCGTCGCGGCGATTGCGCACCCAGCCGGCCACGCCCAGAAGGCGGGCCTCGGCCGCCATGCCGTAGCGGAAGCCGACGCCTTGAACCAGTCCGGTGATGACCAGCCGGCGAACCTGCATCACTGCCTCGCCGCCGGGCCGCCCCAAGGCGAGGCCGCCATGTTCCGGAGCGGGTGCAGCCCGCGAACTGTCGTCGCCCCCTCCCGCGGGGGCGCAGGCAGGGTTTCGCGGAGCATTGCTCCGCGCTGCCGTAGCCGGCTGGCTGTGCAAAGCCAGCCGTGGAACGGGGCTGGGGGGAGGGTTGTCATTTGACCCGCATTCCGGGCTGTGCGCCGCTGTCGGGCGAGAGCAGGAACAGGCCGGGCGATTTGCCGTCGGCGTCCGAGGCAGCGAGCACCATGCCTTCGGAAAGGCCGAATTTCATCTTGCGCGGGGCGAGGTTGGCCACCATCACCGTGAGGCGGCCGACCAGCGTGGCCGGATCGTAGGCCGCCTTGATGCCGGCGAAGACGGTGCGCGTCTTGCCCTCGCCCTCGCCGATGTCGAGGGTCAGGCGGATCAGCTTGTCGGCGCCGGCGACGTGCTGCGCGTCGACGATGCGCGCGATGCGCAGGTCGACCTTGCTGAAGTCGTCGATCGAGATAGTGGGTTCTTCGGGGTTGGCCTGTGCCTGCAGCTTGTTCTCCGCGGCCTGCTGGTGCTGGGCGTGGCGCTGCGGCGAGTGCGGCTCGGAAGTCGGCGCTGGTGATACGGCGGCCGGCACCGCCGCCGGTGCCGCCGTGGGCTCCAGCGATTCGCGGTTGGCGGCAATCAGCGCGTCGATCTGCTTGGCATCGATGCGCTGCATCAGGTGTTCGTAGGGGTTGATCGGGTGCGCCGGCGGCAGCAGATGCCCGGCATGCGCCCAGTGCAGCGGGGCGACGTTGAGGAATTCCTCGGCACGTTGCGCCAGCTTGGGCAGCACCGGCTTGAGATAGATCGTGAGCAGGCGGAAGGCGTTGATCAGCAGCGTGCAGACCTCGTGCAGCTTCTCTTCCTGGCCCTCCTGCTTGGCCAGTTGCCAGGGTTGATTGCGGTCGACGTACTGATTGACGCGGTCGGCCAGCGCCATGACGCCGCGCAGGCCGCGGGCGTAGTCGCGCGCTTCGTAGTGGCCGG
>JBAZOF010000007.1:0-29359 GCA_041648855.1 Sulfuritalea sp.
GGAGATTGTCTCCGAACTCGACAAGAACATCGTCGGCCAGTCGCGCGCCAAGCGCGCCGTGGCGATCGCCCTGCGCAACCGCTGGCGCCGCATCCAGGTGGCCGAGCCGCTGCGCACCGAGATCACCCCGAAGAACATCCTGATGATCGGCCCGACGGGCGTCGGCAAGACCGAAATCGCGCGGCGCCTTGCGCGCCTGGCCCATGCGCCTTTCATCAAGATCGAGGCGACCAAATTCACCGAAGTCGGCTACGTCGGCCGCGACGTGGACACCATCATTCGCGACCTGGCCGAGACGGCGATCAAGGACGCGCGCGAGGAAGCCATGCGCATCGTCCGCGACCGCGCCATGGACGCCGCCGAGGACCGCGTGCTGGATGTGCTGCTGCCGCCGGCAAGAGGAGTCGGCGCTGGCGATACGCCGGAAGAAAGCTCGACGCGGCAGAAATTCCGCAAGCGCTTGCGCGAGGGCGATCTCGACGACAAGGAAATCGAAATCGAAGTCGCCGCCCCGCAGGCCAGCATGGAGATCTTCGCCCCGCCCGGCATGGAAGACCTGACGCAGCAGATCCAGGGCATGTTCCAGAACATCGGCGGCGGCAAGAAGCGCATGCGCAAGATGAAAATTCAGGACGCGCTGAAGTCGCTGGCCGATGAGGAGGCCGCGCGGCTGATCAACGACGAGGAAGTGAAGACCGACGCGCTGAAGAACGTCGAGCAAAACGGCATCGTCTTCCTCGACGAGATCGACAAGATTGCCTCGCGCTCGGAGGCGCATGGCGCCGAGGTTTCGCGCCAGGGCGTGCAAAGGGACCTCTTGCCGCTGGTCGAGGGCACCACGGTGTCGACCAAGTACGGCATGATCAAGACGGACCACATCCTGTTCATCGCCAGCGGAGCGTTTCATCTGGCCAAGCCCTCCGACCTGATTCCCGAACTGCAGGGCCGCTTCCCGATCCGCGTCGAGCTCGATTCGCTGTCGGTCGATGACTTCGAGCGCATCCTGACCCAGACCGATGCCTGCCTCACGCGCCAGTATCAGGCCTTGCTGGCGACTGAAGACGTGACCCTCGAATTCGCCGCCGACGGCATTACGCGGTTGGCCGAGATCGCCTTCCAGGTGAACGAAAAGACCGAAAACATCGGCGCCCGCCGGCTCTACACCGTGATGGAAAAGCTGCTTGAGGAGATTTCCTTCGATGCCGGCAGGCGCAGCGGCGAGAAGCTGGTCATCGATGGCAGCTACGTGGATGCGAAGCTGGGCGAGCTGGCGAAGAACGAAGATCTTTCGCGCTATGTGTTGTGATTGAGAGAATCGCCGGGATCGTCTTCCCGATCTACGCCATCGTCGCGGTCGGCTACGGCTACGGCCGCTGGAAGAAGCCCGACATGGCTTTCGCCAACCAGCTCAACATGGACATTTTCGTCCCGGCGCTGGTGTTCGCGGCGCTGGCGTCGAAGTCCTTCGACATCGCGCAGAACATTCCGCTGCTGCTCGGTTCCATCGCTGTGGTGCTCGGCACCGGGCTGCTGGCCTGGCCGGTGGCGCGCATGCTGGGTGTGGCGGGCAACACCTTCGTGCCGCCGATGATGTTCAAGAATTCCGGCAACATGGGCCTGCCGCTGATGGTGCTGGCCTTCGGCGAATCCGCGCTGCCTGCCGCGGTGGTGCTGTTCTTTGCCGAAAACTTCCTGCATTACTCGCTGGGCACATGGCTGCTCGACCACCGGGCCAAGCTGTGGAACCTGTGGCGGGTGCCGGTGATCGCCGCCGCGCTGGCCGGCCTGGCGGTCAGCGTGCTGCATTTCCCCCTGTGGCAGCCGCTGTGGCTGAGCGTCAAGTTGCTCGGCGACGTGTCGATTCCGCTGCTGCTGTTTTCGCTCGGCGTGCGGCTCACCGACAGTCGCCATGCCGACTTGCACATCAGCCTCGCCGGTGCGGTCACCTCGCCCGTCGCCGGCGTGCTGGTGGCGCTGCTGATGAACCTGGTGCTGGGCCTCACCGGCCGCGATGCCGCCATGCTGATCCTGTTCGGCGCCTTGCCGCCGGCCGTACTCAATTACATTTTTGCCGAGCGCTACCACCAGGAGCCGGAGCGTGTCGCCTCGATGGTGCTGATCGGCAACCTGGCTTCGCTGGCCATCATTCCGCTGACGCTGGCCTGGGTGCTGCGCTAGATCGCCGTACCGCCAGCGCCGACTTTCCCGGCCCTTAGGCGGGCTTGCGCCCTTTGCCCAGCTTGTCGAGATAGAGATACACCACCGGCGTCAGGTAGAGCGTCAGGAACTGCGACAGCAGCAGGCCGCCGACGACCGCCAGGCCCAGCGGCCGCCGCACTTCGGCGCCGGCGCCCCAGCCGATGGCGATCGGCAGGGTTCCCACCAGTGCGGCCATGGTGGTCATCATGATCGGGCGGAAGCGCACCATGCAGGCCTCGAAAATCGCCTGCGCCGCAGCCATGCCATCCTTGCGCTGCCTCTCCAGGGCGAAGTCGATCATCATGATCGCGTTTTTCTTGACGATGCCGATCAGCATGATGATGCCGACGAAGGCGTAGAGGCTCAGATCGACGCGGAAGATCAGCAGCGTCAGCAGTGCGCCGAGGCCCGCGGCGGGCAGCCCGGAGAGAATCGTGAGGGGGTGCACGAAACTCTCGTAGAGGATGCCGAGCACGATATAGACCACCAGGATGGCAATCAGCAGCAGTATGCCGAGCCCCTTCAATGAGGCTTCGAAGGCCTGCGCCGCGCCCTGCAGGCTGGTGGTCAGCGAGGCGGGCATGTTCATCTCGCGTTCCATCTTGCGGATGCGATTCACGGCATCGCCCAGCGAAACGCCGGGCATCAGGTTGAAGGACAGCGTCACCGCGGGCAGTTGCCCCTGATGGTTGACCGTCAGCGCCTGGGTAGTGCGGCTGATGCGGGCCACGGTATCGACCGGCACCAGGCGGCCAGAGCTGGAACGGACATGGATTTTCGCCAGCGTGGCCGGATCGGCCTGCAGTTCCGGCGCCACTTCGAGGATCACCTGGTACTGGTTGGTCGCGGCGTAGATGGTCGATATCTGACGCGAACTGAAGGCGCTTTGCAGTGCGTCCTCGATCTGGCCGATGCTGATGCCGAGCGGCGCCAGCTTTTCGCGGTCGATGTCGAGCGCGATCACGGGGCTCTGGTTCTTCAGGTTGGTGTTGACGTCGACCAGGCCGGGCAACTCGCGCAGGTGGTCGAGCAGCACGTCGTTCCAGCGGTAGAGTTCGGCCAGGTCCGTGTCCTGCAGCGTGTATTGGAACTGGGCGTTGGTCACCTGGCCGCCGATGCGGATCGGCGGCGGGTTCTGCAGGAAGACGCGAATGCCCGGCACGGCGGCCAGCTTGGGGCGCAGGCGGGCGATGATTTGGTCGGGCTTCTCCGTTCGTTCGCTGTGCGGCTTGAGGTTGAGCACCAGCGTGCCGGTGTTGGAGGTCGGGCGCGGTCCGCTGGCGCCGACGAAGGACCCCAGTGTCGCCACGGCCGGGTCCTTGGCCACGATGTCGGCCACGGCGCGCTGCCGCTGCATCATGGCCGGGAAGGAAATGTCCTGCGGGCCTTCGGTGGAGGCGATGATCTGCCCGGTATCGCCGCTGGGCAGAAAGTCCTTGGGCACGGCGGTATAGAGCAGGGCGGTGGCGATCAGGGTGAGGAGAAAGGAGAGCATGACCCAGTGCGGCCGCGCCATGCACCAGGTCAGCGAGTCCCGGTAGGCGCCCAGCAGCGCCTCGAAGAAGCGTTCGAAGGCCGTGAAGATGCGGCCATGCTGTTGCGGCTCGGCGTGCTTCAGGTAGCGGCTGCAAAGCATGGGGGTCAAGGTCAGCGAGACGAAGCCGGAAACCAGGATCGCGGCGCAGATGGTGACGGCGAACTCGTGCAGCAGGCGGCCGACGATGCCGCTCATGAACAGCACCGGAATGAACACGGCGATCAGGGACAGCGTCATCGAAATGATGGTGAAGCCGATTTCACGCGCGCCGCGGATCGCCGCCTCGAACGGCTCCTCGCCGTTCTCGATGTGGCGCATGATGTTCTCCAGCATGACGATCGCGTCATCGACGACGAAACCCACCGACAGCGTCAGCGCCAGCAGCGACAGGTTGTCGAGGCTGAAGCCGAGCGCATGCATCACTGCGAAGGTGCCGATCACCGAGATCGGCAGGGCCAGCGCCGGAATGATCGTCGCCGACAGGTTGCGCAGGAACATCAGGATCACCAGGATCACCAGGAAGCCGGCGAGGATCAGCGTGAATTGCACGTCGTTGATCGCGTCGCGGATCGAGATGCTGCGGTCGTAATGCACCTGGAGGTCGATCGAGGCCGGCAGGTTGGCCTGGAAGGCGGGCAGGACTTTCCTGATCGCGCTCACCGTTTCAATCGTGTTCGAACCGGGCTGGCGGAATACCGCGAGCATGATGGTGCGCCGGTCGTTGAACCAGGCGGCGACCTTGGCATTCTCGACGCTGTCGGTGACCTTTGCCAGCTCTTCCAGTTTCACCGGCGCGCCGTTGCGCCAGGCCACGGTCAGTGGGCGATAGGCGGCGGCGTTCAGCAGTTGGCCGTTGGCCTGCAGGGCGAAGCTCTGCCGCATGCCGTCGAGCGAGCCCAGCGGCTGATTGACGTTGGCACTTTTGACGGCAGCCTGCAGTTCGTCGATGCCGATGCCGCGCGAGCTGAGCTGGGCCGGGTCGGCCTGGATGCGGACGGCGTACTTCTGCGAACCGAAGACATTGACCTGGGCGACGCCCGGCAGTGTCGACAGACGCTGGGCGAGCTGGGTTTCGGCATATTCGTTGACCACCCAGGTGGGCAGCGTGGTCGAGTTCATGGCGATGTAGAAAATCGCGAAGTCCGCCGGATTGACCTTGCGGAACGACGGCGGCGTCGGCATGTCGGGCGGCAGCTTGCGCTGCGCGGCGGCGATGGCCGACTGCACATCCTGCGCGGCGGCATCGATGTCGCGGTCGAGCGCAAACTGCAGCGTGACCGTGGTGGTGCCCTGGGCGCTGGTCGAGGTCATCGAGTCGAGGCCCGAAATCGTCGAGAACTGGCCTTCGAGCGGAGTGGCGACGGCGGCGGCCATGGTTTCCGGCGAGGCGCCGGGCAACTGGGCGGTGACCGAGATGGTGGGGAAATCGATGCTGGGCAGCTCGGATACCGGCAGCGCGCGGTAGGCGATGACGCCGAAGATGAGGAAGGCCGCCATCAGCAGCGTGGTCATCACCGGCCGGCGGATGCACAGCTCTGGCAACTGCATCGCGGCTTCCTAGTCTGGCTTGCCGGGGCCGCCGGGTTTGCCCGGCTTGCCGTCTTTGCCTTCGGCGCCACCGTCGGCAGGCTTGATCCTGGCGCCGGCCGTCAACCGCAGGTGGCCTTCGGTGACGACGGATTCGCCGCCGGCAAGGCCCTCGGCGACGATCGCGGATCGTTGCTGTACCGAGCCGACACGGATCTTGCGGACGTCCACTGTGCCGTCTTCCTTCGCGACGAACAGGAAGCTGCCTTCGGCGCCCTGTTGCACCGCCTCGGCGGGAATCACCACCGCATCCTTGAGCGTGTCGAGCACCAGGCTGACGCTGACGAACTGCCCGGGCGCGAGCCTCTCGTCCTCGTTGGGCAGGATGGCTTTGAGCTGGATGGTGCCGGTCGCGACATCGACGCCGTTGTCGAGAAAGCGCACATCGGCCTCCCAGGCGCCGGCGCCGCCCGGCAGGGAAACTGCCGCCTTCATCGACTTCTTGTGGCCGGAACGCATGCCGGCCTGCAGCAGCGGCAGGTATTTTTCCGGGACGGCAAAGCCCACGTAAAGCGGACGCACGCGATTGACCACGGCCAGTGTGGTGTCGTTGACTTTCACCGCGGTGCCGGGCGACACCAGCTTCGCCCCGACCACGCCGGCGAAGGGCGCCTTGACCAGGGTGTATGACAATTGCAGGCGCGCCAGTTCGGCGGCGGCGGCATCGGCGCGGGCCACGGCTTCGGCCGCCGTTGCCGCGGTACGCATTTCGCCGACCTTCTCTTCGGAGACGAAGCCCTTGGCGCGCAGCGCAATGTAGCGCTCGACATCGGCGTTCGCCTTGGCGGACTGGGCGCGGCTCTTGGCCAGATTGGCTTCGGCCTGGTTGAGTTTGGCCTGGAAGTCGGCGGGGTCGAGGCGCAGCAGCGGATCGCCTTGCCGCACGTGCTGGCCTTCGGTGAAGCTCACGCCCTGAACCTGCCCTTCGACGCGCGACTTGAGCGTGACTGTCTCGTAGGCCTCGGTGCGCCCCGTGATCTCCAGTCGCAGCGGCATGTCCTGGACGACTGCCTTGGCCAGCTTGACTGGAACCGGCGGCGTCTGTGCCTTCTTGCCGGCCGCGGGCGCGCCGGGCTTGGCGAAATACCACGCGGCCCCGCCGCCGGCGGCAAGGACGGCGACAATCAAGAGAATCGTGCGCGTCCTGGTCATGGGCGGATCAGCCTTTCCGGGGCAGGGTGGATTCGAGCGCGAACAGCTGCGCAACTTCCTCGCGGCGACGGATCAGATGCACGGCTTCGCCATCGACCATGACTTCGGCGGCGCGCGGCCGGCTGTTGTAATTCGATGCCATTGCCATGCCGTAGGCGCCGGCCGAGAGGATGGCGAGCAGATCGCCCTCGTTCAGCGCCAGCAGGCGGTCGTGGCCGAGGAAATCGCCCGATTCGCAGACCGGGCCGACGATTTCGTAGCGCATTGGCGTCCCTGTTGCCCCACCCTTCGCCGTACCGTCAACGCCGACTTTCAGGATGTCGTGCCATGCATCGTAGAGTGCGGGCCGCATCAGGTCGTTCATCGCCGCGTCGACCACGGCGAAGTGCTTTTCCTCCCCCGGCTTCAGCACCTCGACACGGGTCAGCAACAGGCCCGCATTGCCGACCAGTGAGCGGCCCGGCTCGAACATCAGCTTTTCACGCCGGGCGGCGAGCTTGCTCAGCATGGGGGCGAGATAGTCGGCTGCCGCCGGGGCGGGTTCGTCGGCGCGGTACTGAATGCCCATGCCTCCGCCGAGGTCGATGTGCTCCAGCGCGATGCCCGCGGCGGCGAGACGATCGACCAGCGCCAGCACCTTGTCGGCGGCTTCGGCCGCCGGCGCCGGATCGAGCAGTTGCGAGCCGATGTGGCAGTCGATGCCCTTCACGGCGATATGCGGCAGCGTGGCGGCACGGCGGTAGAGGTCGAAAGCCTCGTCGAAGGCGACGCCGAACTTGGCGCTCTTGAGGCCGGTGGAAATATAGGGATGGGTCTTCGGGTCGACGTCGGGATTCACGCGCAGCGAAACCGGGGCGCGGAGGCCGACGCTGCCGGCGACCGCGCTGAGGTGTTCGAGTTCGCTCGCCGATTCGACATTGAAGCAGTGGATGCCCGCTTCCAGCGCCGCACGCATTTCCTCGCGCGACTTGCCGACTCCGGAAAACACGATCTTGTTCGCGTCGCCGCCGGCGGCGAGCACGCGCGCGAGTTCGCCGCCGGAAACGATGTCGAAACCGGCGCCGAGTCCGGCGAAAAGATTGAGGATGGCGAGATTCGAGTTGGCCTTGACCGCATAGCAGATCAGCGATCGCCCGGCCAGGCCGTGCGCCTGCAGCGCATCGCGATAGGCCGCATAGGCGGTGGTGAGCGCGGCTCGCGAATAGACGTAGCAGGGAGTGTCGAAGCGCGCGGCAATGTCGGCCAGCGCAAGGCCTTCGACCCGCAGGCCGTCCTCGTGCATGACGGCCAGACTCATCGTCTGGGCTCTGCCGTGGCTTTGTTGCTATTATCGACCGCAGGAGTTGCCGGGGACGGCAGTGTCAGCGGGGTCCTGGTACCGCAGGCGGCGAGGGCCGTCAGGGTAATCAGGGCGGCGAGCAATGAAGGTATCAGACGCATGGCAGATGGACGTGGCTGGGTGTGTCTCGACAGGCAAAGGATGGTAACACGCGATGGATGAGCGGGAATTCATGGCCGCGGCGGATGCAGAGCTGGCGCGCATCGAGACGGCGCTGGAGGTGGCGAGCGAGAGCGGCGCCGCGGATTTCGATTTTGAAACCAAGCCGGGCGGCGTGATCGAGATCGAATTCGAAAACGGCTCGAAGATCATCGTGAATCGCCACGGCGCGGCTCGCGAGATCTGGCTGGCGGCGAAATCGGGCGGCTACCACTTTCGTCCCGAGGGTGGGCGCTGGCTGGGCACACGCGACGGCGAAGAACTGATGGCGGCCTTGTCGCGCACCCTGTCGGAACAGGCGGGCGTCAGGATCGCGCTTTAGTGCTTCTTTTCGGCAGGTTTTTCCGTTGCGGGTTTTTCGCCCGCCTTCGGCGCGGCCGGTTTCTCTGCCGCAGCTTTTTCGACCGCTTTCGGCGCCAACGGTTTTTCGACCAGCTTCGGCTTCGCATCCTGCACCGGCGCGGGCGCCTGCCTGGATTCGGCCGGCTTGGTCTCTTCCTCGTCTGCGGGAGGGGCGGGCAGCAGTTCCTTGTAGATGAGTTCCTTGCTGGTCTTGCCTGAAGGATCGTTGGCGACGATCGGCACGAGGTTGCCGGGAGTTTCCTGCCAGCTCTCCGGCACACCCTTCAAGGCCTGCTCCATGAAACTGATCCACATCGGCAAGGCGGCGGCGCTGCCGGTTTCGCCGTTGCCCATGCGCCTGGGCTGATCGAAGCCGATCCAGGCGATGCCGACCACCGTCGGCTGGTAGCCGCAGAACCAGGCATCGATGTAATCGTTGGTGGTACCGGTCTTGCCGGCCAGGTCGCCGCGCTTGAGCACCGCAGCAGCGCGGGTGGCGGTGCCGCGCCGCACCACGTCGTGCATCATGCTGTCCATCAGCCACGCGTTGCGTGCGTCGATCGCACGCAGCGATTCGTCGCCGGCCAGTGCGGGCTGCGTGGCGGCCAGCACGGTGCCCTTGTCGTCGACGATCTCGCGCACGATATAAGGGGCGATGCGGTAGCCGCCGTTGGCGAATATCGAATAGGCCGCGAGCTGCTGCCATGGCGTTACCGATCCGGCGCCCAGCGCCAGGGTCAGATAGGGCGGGTGCTTGTCCGCATCGAAACCGAAGCGCGTCACATAGTCCTGCGCGTAATGGGTGCCGATGGCACGCAGCAGGCGGATCGACACCATGTTCTTGGATTTCGCCAGCGCGGTGCGCAGCGTCATCGGGCCTTCGTACTTGCCGTCGTAGTTCTTCGGTTCCCAGGCCTGGGAACCCGTCTCTTCAGCCGAGATCGACACGGGCTCGTCCGGGATCACGGAAGCTGGTGTATAGCCTTTTTCCAGGGAGGCGGAGTAGATGAAGGGCTTGAAGCTCGAGCCGGGCTGGCGCCAGGCCTGGGTGACGTGGTTGAACTTGCTGCGATTGAAATCGAAGCCGCCGACCAGCGCCCGAATCGCGCCATCGACCGGGCTGGCGGCGACGAATGCCGCCTCGACATCCGGCAGCTGGACGATGTGCGTGACTTTGCCCGATTTCTGGACGCGGATCACTGCCCCGCGCCGCACCCGCTTGTTGGGCGGCGATTTGTCGTCCAGCATGCGTGCGGCAAACTTCAGTCCGTCCTCGGTGATCGTCAGCAGCTCGCCGCCACGCAGGTAGGCGCGTACCAGTTTTGGCGTCGCCTCCAGAACGATGGCTGGCAGCAGATCGTCGCTGTCGTCATAGTCGGCCAGCAGATCCTCCAGTTCCTCGTCCTGGTCCGAGGTGATGTCCTTCAGATCGACATAAGCCTCGGCGCCGCGATAGCCGTGGCGCCGGTCGTAATCGATGACTCCTCGGCGCACTGCAAGGTAGGCGGCCTGCTGTTCGCTGAAGTTTATCGTGGTGATGACACGCAGGCCGCGGCTGTAGAGGTCGTCGGGGAAGCGCTCGGCAGCGATCTGGCGCGCCATCTCCGCGACATAGTCGGCGCGGACGCCGAAGTCGTTGACATCACGCTTCACATGCAGGGGTTCCGCCTGCGCCGCCTTCAATTGCACATCGTTGATGAAGTCGAGCTCGCGCATCCTGCGCAGGACGTAGCGCTGGCGCAGCTGCGCGCGCTTCGGATTGGCCACCGGGTTGTAAGCCGAAGGCGCCTTGGGCAGCCCCGCGAGCATGGCCGCCTCGGCTATGGTGACATCCTTCAGCGCCTTGCCGTAGTAGATCTGCGCCGCAGCGGAGAAGCCGTAGGCGCGTTGCCCGAGGTAGATCTGGTTGATGTAGATCTCGAGAATCTGGTCCTTGCCGAGATTGTTTTCTATTTTGAAAGCCAGCAGCATCTCGTAGAGTTTTCGCGTCAGCGTCTTTTCGCTCGACAGGAAGAAGTTGCGGGCCACCTGCATGGTGATGGTTGACGCCCCCTGGCGCTTGCCACCACCCACGAAATTGGAATACGCTGCACGCAATACGCCCAGTGTGTCGATACCCGGGTGCTGGTAGAAACGCTCGTCTTCGGCCGCGAGAATGGCCTGCTTCATTACGGCGGGAACGTCCTTGATGTGTGCGAAGTTGCGCCGCTCCTCGCCGAACTCGCCAATCAGATGGCCGTCGCTGGTGTAGACGCGCAAGGGAATCTTCGGCTGATAGTCGGTCAGCACTTCCAGCGAGGGAAGCTGCGGATAGATGAGGATCAGCGCAATGCCGGCAAGGGCGGCGACGCTAAGTACAGCGCCTCCGATCAGGAGCAGGAAATACAGTGCCCAGCGAGCGGGGGCGGGTAGGACGGGAAGGGGCACGAATGGACGGGGTGGAAGGCGGCGCGTAGGATTATAGCTGTGGCGCTGAAGACACGCTCCGCTTGTTCATCTGTGATCTTTTTGCTTTACAGGCGATATAGTTGCTGCTAGCATCTGAAGTAAATTATCTGTATAGCGCGTAACGCAATATTTTTAAAGGAAAAATTCTTTGCAGATCGATGTCTCGGCCCTGAAGTCGATCTTTAACCCAAAGCTCCGCCCGCTGATCGGTGTGGATATCAGTTCGACCGCCATCAAAATGGTCGAGTTGGTTGATGCCGGCAAGGGGCAGCCCCGGGTTGAACGCTACGCGATCGAGCCCTTGCCGAAGGACGCCATGCTGGACGGCAATTTTTCGTCACTCGAGGCTGTGGCGGATACCCTTCAGCGTTGCTGGAAGCGGCTCGGTACGTCCACGCGCTTTATCGCGATGGCGCTGCCGACATCTGCAGTCATTACCAAGAAGATCACCCTTCCGGCCAATCTGCGCGAGCAGGAGATGGAGGTTCAGGTCGAATCGGAAGCGAATCAGTACATTCCGTTTGCGCTCGAGGAGGTCAATCTGGACTTCCAGGTGATTGGCCCGGCGCCGGGGAGTCCCGATGACGTCGAGGTGCTGCTGGCGGCTTCCCGCAAGGAAAAGGTCGAAGACCGAGTCGCTGCTGCGGAAGTGGCTGAACTGAAGCCGGTGGTGATGGATGTCGAGGCCTATGCAATCCAGGCCGCGTACGAACTGGTGACCAAGCAGCTTCCTCGTGAAGGGGTGGGCCAGATTGTGGCGCTGGTGGATGTGGGCGCCTCGGCCATGAAGGTCGCCATCCTGAAGGACAACGAGCAGCTCTATGCGCGCGAGCAGGCCTTTGGCGGATCGCAGCTCACCGACGAAATCATGCGCGCCTACGGCATGGGTCCGGAAGAAGCCGAAAACCTGAAGCGCTCGGGCACGCCGCCGGACAACTACGAGGGGGAAATTCTTCATCCTTTCATCGAGAACATGGCACAGGAAGTCGCACGTGCGCTGCAGTTCTTCTTCACTTCGACGCCATACAACGAAGTGCACCACATCATTCTTGCCGGAGGCTCGGCCCTGGTTCCCGGTGTAGCCGAAATCGTCGCGCAGCGTACGAACGTCAATACCCTGTTGGCCGATCCATTTGCCGGGATGGCGATTTCGCCGCGCATTCGCGCCAAACAACTGGCTGCTGACGCGCCATCCCTTCTGGTGGCCTGCGGGCTGGCTCTAAGGAAGTTCGATCAATGATCCGGATCAATCTCCTTCCTCATCGCGAGGAGAAGCGCAAGGCCAGACGCCAGCAGTTCTATGTGTTGCTGGGACTGGTTTCCGTGCTGGCTGCGGTGATCTGGTTCCTCGGCTTCTCGCTGATCAATCGCCAGATTGCCGTCCAGAGCGAAAAGAACGAATTCCTCAAGCGCGAAATCGCGAGCCTGAACAAGGAAATCGACGAAATCAAAAAGATCCAGGAGCAGACCAATGCGCTGCTGGCTCGCAAGCGGGTGATCGAGGCATTGCAGGCCAATCGCACGGAAATTGTGCACTTGTTCAACGAACTTGCAAAACAGGTGCCGGAAGGCATCTATTTGCGCACCCTCGTGCAAACCGGGCCAAGGATCGCGATCGCGGGCTACGCGCAGTCGAACGCGCGGATAACCACGCTGATGAACAACCTCGACGAGGCGCCGTTGCTTCAAAATTCGACCCTGGTCGAAACCAAGGCTGAAACGGTCGGCAATCGACGGCTCAATTCGTTCAGCATAACCACCATGATCACGCGTCAGAGTGCCGCGGCACCCAAGTCCGCGCCGGTGCAGGGGAAGAAATGATGAAGCTGCCCTCCCTGTCCTCACTTTTCAAGCGCAAATCAGCTGCTGAAATCCTGGCGGAAAAGCATGCCGTCAAGGCTGAGCCCGCTGCCCCCAAAAAGCCGCTGATCGATTTTCAGCAGTTGGCGATGGATTTCAAGACTCTGGATCCGAAGGATCCGGGACTGTGGCCGCTGGCTCCCCGCATCGTCATCCTGCTGGGCCTCTTTTGCGCCCTGATTGCCGCTGCGTGGGGATTTGGCGCCGTTGGCTGGAGCGTCCAACTGGAGGATCTCGAAGCAAAGAAATCTCAGGAAGCCAAGCACAAGGAAGACTGGCTGAACAAGAAGAGGCAGGCCGTCAATCTCGACGAATATCGTCGTCAGTTGGCCGAGATCGACCGCTCCTTCGGGGCTTTGCTGAAGCAGTTGCCGAACAAGGCCGAGATGGGCGACATGCTGGTCGACATCAACAAGGCAGCGCAGGCGCGGGGTCTGTCGGTTGAACTCTTCAAGCCGGGCGGCGAGGGTCCCAGGGAGTTCTATGCCGAGGTGCCGATTACGCTGAACCTCATCGGCAGCTACCATGACATTGGCGCATTTACCGGAGATCTTGCCAAGTTGCCGCGCATCGTCACGCTGAACGACATCAATTTGAGTTCGAACCCGAATGGGACCCTTAGCCTCAAGACTACGGCCAAGACCTTCCGCTATCTTGACGAGGGCGAACTGGCCAATCAGAGGAAGGCCCAGCAGAAGGCCAGGGGAGCCAAAAAATGAAGTTTCGTAAACTTCTTTTTCTGGCCCCGTTGCTGTTGCTGGGCTGCGCCGCCGAAGAGCATCAGGATCTCCGGGCCTGGATGCGTGAAGAGGCGAAAACCATGAAGGGCAAAGTGGCGCCCCTGCCGGAAATAACTGCATTCCCGGTGGTCGCCTACGAAACGGAGTCGCTGACGCCGCCCTTTGCTCCAGGAAAGATAGTGACCCTTGAGGCCACTGCGGACAAGACGGCGCCGGATCGTACCCGGCCGCAGCAACCGCTCGAGATTTTTCCGATCGAGGATCTCAAAGTCATGGGCGTCATCACGGCGGGCACGGTGCCCTATGCACTGATACAGACCCCGCCGCCGAACAAGCCGAAGCATGTCCGTGTAGGCGAATACATGGGCCGCAGCTTCGGCAAAATTACGGCCATCAACAAAGATGGCGTTACGGTGCTTGAGACCGTCAAGGATCCGAGCGGCGCATGGGTGGAGCAGGAGAGATTGCTCCTGGTGCCGAAAGAAGGAGGACGTAGATGAACAAATTTTACGCTGCCGCATGCGCCGCTCTGGGCTTGTGGCTTGGCTTGTCCGGTGCATCGATCGCGGCTGACAACTCGATCAAGCAGATTCAGGTCCGGCGCGACGGCGATCAGGTGCTGCTCAAAGTACAGATGACGGCGCCATTGAAGGCGATGCCGGGAAACTGGAGCGTGGTCGAGCCGCCCCGTGTGGTGATCGACTTTCCCGATACCGACAACCAGTCCGGTCAGACCGCCCAGCAGGTCGCGGCGGGCGACCTCAAAAGCATGAATCTGGTGCAAACCGACAAACTGACGCGCCTGGTCCTGAATCTCTATCGGCCGACCAAGTTCTCGACCGAGATTGTCGGTGACGTCCTTTTTATCAAGCTGCAGGCACAGAGCGTTCAGGCCAGCCAAGAGCCGGCGCCGAGCGTCTATCAACCTACCTCGCCGGCCACCACCTCCGGAAAGCCTGCCATAGCGGCTGACACCGCCGCCATTCGCGAGATACTGTTCCGCCGTGGTGAAGATGGTCAGGCCACGATCACCGTCGATCTGACCGATGGCACCGTCCCGATCGACATCCGTCGTGTCGGCACCGGGATTACCGTCGAATTGCGCGATGTGGAACTGCCCGAGCGCTTGCAGAACCGGCGCGACGTCAATGATTTCGCGACCCCGGTAACGACGATTACCTCGCGTGCCGTGGGCAATCTGACGCGCCTCGACATTGCCGCTCGCGGCCGCTGGTTTCACCAGGCTCACCTGGCGAACAACCAGCTGACCATCGAAGTCAAGCCGATACCGGCGGATGAAGCCAACAAGCTGGTTCAGAGCGGGGACCAGGGGCAAAAGGTCTCGATCAATTTCTTCGGCGCCGATGCGACCATGGTGCTGCGCACCCTCGCCGACATTTCAGGCAAGAACGTGCTGGTCGATCCTTCGCTGAATGGCCGGCTGGTTACCGCGAACCTCGACAACATTCCGTACGACCAGGCACTTGAGATCATCATGGCACAAGTCAATGCCAGCATGCGGGTGCGCAATGACGTCGTCCTATTCGGCGACCGGGCGGTGCTGCAAAAGCGCGACCAGGACACAGCCGACGAAGCGACGCGAGCGAGCGATATCGCACCCTTGGTGGCGGAAACCTTCAAGCTCAACTATGTCAAGGCCGCAGACATCGTCGCGCTAGTGAATAGCAGCTTCGCTTCCACCAGTCCCGCGGCCGCGGCTGGGGGAGCCGCCCCGGCTGCCGGAGCGCCTGCTGCTGCGCCGGCGTCCGGTACTCCCGCCGGAGGCACGAGCAAGGGCATGCTCACCTCGCGTGGGGGAATGTCGATTCACGATGCCACCAATCAGGTTTTTGTCAGAGATACGGCCGCCGTGGTCGAAGCGATCCGCGAAGTCATTCGGAATGTCGATGTCCCGCCCAAGCAGGTGATGATCGAAGCTCGCATCGTGGAAGCTTCCACCGGATTCGCCAACTCGCTCGGCGTAAGGCTGACTGCATTCAATTATCAGCAGGAAGGGTACAAGATTCCCGGAACCAACACGACGCGCGGCGTATTTTCAACGTCTCCGGTGAACACCGGCAACAATCTGGATGTCTACGGGGGAGGCATCACACCCTCGCTGACCGCCAGCACGAACGTCTTCCAGCCGAGCTATACCTTGGCGGGAGCGGCCAATTTCGGACTGATGCTGTTCAATAGCGCCGCCACCAAAGTACTTTCACTGGAGTTGCAGGCGGCGGAGAACGATTCGAGGAACAAGACAATTTCATCGCCCAGAATTCTCACCCTGAACCGCAAGGCCGCGACGATCAACAATACTCAACAGGTGACGATTCTCACTGGCGTCAACGCGACCACCGGCCTGCCGATCTACCAGACCTTCTCGGCGCCGCTGACACTAGGGGTGACGCCGTCGGTCAATCCGGATAACCGCATCAGCCTCGAGCTGAATATCGCCAAGAGCACGATAACGAATGCGACCACCGGCAGCCTGGACACGAACACCGTCACCACCAGTGTGATTGTCGAGAATGGCGGAACGGTAGTCATTGGCGGCTTTGCGCGGGAATCCGATATCCAGACCCAGGACCGCGTTCCCTTCCTCGGCGACCTGCCCTACGTTGGATTCCTGTTCAAGACCACGCAAAAGAGCCAGTCACGCAGCGAGTTGCTGGTCTTCATCACGCCGCGGATTGTGAGCGAGGCGCTGAGCCAGCGCTAGCCCGCAATTGTTCTCCGAACCGGGGCCGGCTTTTGCCGGCCTCGTCATTTGGCGCTGCTACAATCCGCTCGTGAATGCAAAGAACAACATCTACCTGGTGGGCATGCCGGGCGCGGGCAAGACGACGGTCGGGCGTCAACTGGCAAGGCGCTTGCAGCGGGCCTTTATCGATGCCGATCACGAGATCGAGGCGCGCACCGGGGTCAGGATTCCGCTGATTTTCGACATCGAGGGCGAACTGGGGTTTCGCGATCGCGAGTCGAAGGTCATTGCAGAACTGGCCAATGAGACAAACCTGATCGTCGCCACTGGCGGTGGCGCCGTGCTCCGTCCAGAAAATCGCGCCGCGTTGAAGCGGGGCGGGACGGTAGTCTATCTTCACGCAACCCCGCGACTGCTCTTCGAGCGGACCCGCCTTGATCCAAACCGGCCTCTGCTGCAGGTCGCCGATCCCATGCAGAAGATCGAGGAACTGTTCGCCCAGCGCGACCCGTTGTACCGCGAAGTCGCCGACATCATTATCAACAGCCTGGGGGGCAGCATCAGCCAACTGGTCAAGCAGGTGGAAAGGGAGTTGCACAAGCAATGCGCCGCCTGAATCTCGCCCTGGGCGAACGCAGCTACCCGATCCTGATCGGCGGCGGTCTGCTTTCCCGTGGCGACCTGATCCTCCCGTTTCTGCGCACCCCGCGCGTCGCGCTGGTCAGCAACACCACCGTTGCGCCGCTGTATCTCGAGATTGTCGTCAAGGCACTGGAGAAAGTCGGCGTTGGCGTTACGCCGATCATCCTTCCCGATGGCGAAGCGCACAAGAACTGGGAGTCGCTCAACCTGATCTATGACGCCTTGCTGGCAAACCGTTGCGACCGGGGTACCACGATCGTTGCGTTGGGCGGCGGGGTCATCGGCGATCTGGCAGGGTTTGCCGCCGCCACTTATCAGCGCGGGGTGCCATTTGTCCAGATTCCGACCACCCTCCTGTCGCAGGTGGATTCCTCGGTCGGCGGCAAGACCGGCATCAATCATCCGCGCGGCAAGAACATGGTCGGCGCTTTCTGGCAGCCCAAGCTGGTATTGGCGGATACGGACACGCTGAAGACGCTGCCGCCCCGGGAACTGTCGGCCGGCATGGCGGAAGTCATCAAGTACGGCCTGATTCGCGACCTGCCCTTTCTGTCGTGGCTGGAAGCCGCCATGGAAGGCCTCCTCGCGCGCGACGGCGAATTGCTCGCGCATGCCATCGAGCGTTCCTGCGCCAACAAGGCCGAGGTGGTGGCGGCCGACGAATACGAAACCGCCAAAGAAGGCGGTCGGGCGCTGCTCAATCTCGGCCACACTTTCGGCCACGCCATCGAAACCGGCATGGGCTACGGCGAATGGCTGCACGGCGAGGCGGTCGCCGCCGGCATGATGATGGCGGTCGAACTCTCGCGCCGTCTGGGCTGGCTGTCCGTCGCCGAGGTCGACCGAGTCCGCACCCTGCTGCGACGCGCCGGCTTGCCCGTGAAGGGCGCCGATCTAGGTGCCGCCCGCTACCTCGAGCTAATGTCCCACGACAAGAAAGTCGTCGCCGGCAGCTTGCGCCTGGTGCTGCTCAAGGCGCTGGGCGGTGCCGTGACTTATGCCGATGCGCCCCGCGAAGACATTGTCGCCGCCATCGAGTCCTGCTGTCGTGAGTGATCTGGCGCCATATGCCGTTGATGACAACGCGAGCCGCGGGCGCGCCGTTGTCGAACCGCACCCCAAGGCGCGCAGCGAGTTTCAGCGCGATCGCGATCGCATCGTGCATTCGACCGCGTTCCGTCGCCTCGAATACAAGACGCAGGTCTTCGTGAACCATGAAGGCGACCTGTTTCGCACTCGCCTCACGCACAGCATCGAAGTCGCCCAGATTGCGCGCTCGATCGCACGTGCCCTGCATCTCAACGATGACCTGGTGGAGGCCATTGCCCTCGCGCATGATCTTGGCCATACGCCCTTCGGTCACGCCGGACAGGATGCCTTGAACGAGTGCATGCAGGCTCATGGCGGCTTCGAACACAATCTCCAAAGCCTGCGCATCGTCGATCGCCTGGAGGAGCGCTACGGCGCCTTCGACGGCCTCAACCTGATGTTCGAAACGCGAGAGGGCATCCTCAAGCATTGTTCGCCGGCGCGCGCCCGCCAGTTGGGCGAGCTGGGCCGGCGCTTTCTCGATGGCCGCCGTCCTTCC
Organism: Sulfuritalea sp.; assembly: GCA_041648855.1. GTDB lineage: Bacteria > Pseudomonadota > Gammaproteobacteria > Burkholderiales > Rhodocyclaceae > Sulfuritalea. The sequence goes on from JBAZOF010000007.1 coordinate 18,298, forward strand.
CTCGAGGCGCAAATCTGCAATCTGGCCGACGAGATCGCCTACAACAACCACGATGTCGATGACGGCCTGCGTTCGGGACTGCTTACCCTGGAACAACTTGAAGGGGTTAGCCTCTTTGCCCGCCACGCTGCCGAAGCGGATGCTGAATTTCCAGGCCTGTCGGGTCGCCGGCGTGTGCATGAAACCATACGCCGCATGATCGGCACGCTGGTAGAGGACCTGCTTGCGGAGTCGGAGAGACGAATCACTGCTGCGGCCCCGCAAACACTTGCGGATGTTCGCACAGCGCCGGCGCTCATCGCCTTCACCGATGCGATGCAGGCAGAAAACCGGGCGCTCAAGGGTTTTCTGCGCGAGCATTTGTACCAGCACTATCAGGTGTTGCGCATGACGACCAAGGCGCGCCGCATCATCCACGATCTGTTCAATGCCTTCATCGCCGATCCGCGCCTGCTTCCGCCCCAATATCAGGACATGGCGGCGAGCGAGAGCATCACACGAGCCACTGCCGACTATATCGCCGGCATGACCGACCGCTACTCGATGAAGGAGCATCGCCGCCTGTTCTCTGTCGGCGAATTATGAAGTCCGTATGTTGCGTTGCAACGTATTGAATTCGGCGGCTTTTGGCGGTATATTTACAAGTTCGTCCGCCGCGTTCGGCGGGCCATCCAAGGCCGGGGAGTGGCATCACCCCGGCTTTTTTACCGGCCGCCCCCGGCTTTTTGCCGGTCGTATTTCCGAGGAAAGACAAGATGGTCCTCCCCCACAGCCAGGGTCTATACGACCCGGCCAATGAGCATGACGCCTGTGGCGTCGGTTTCGTTGCCCATATCAAGAACCAGAAGAGCCATGCGATCATCGAGCAGGGTCTGCTGATTCTGGAAAACCTCGAGCACCGCGGCGCAACGGGCTACGATCCCTTGCTGGGTGACGGTGCCGGCATTCTGATTCAGATTCCCGATGCGTTCTTCCGCGAGGAAATGGCCAAGCAGGACATCACTCTGCCTGAGCCCGGCAAGTACGGCGTCGGCATGGTGTTTCTGCCGCGCGGCGACGCCAGCCGGCGCGCCTGCGAGGCGGTGATCGAGCGCGCCATCCGCTATGAAGGCCAAGTTCTGCTCGGCTGGCGCGACGTTCCCGTTGACAACAGCGGGTTGGCCCAGGCGGCCAAGGACATCGAACCGGTGGTGCGTCAGGTGTTCATCGGCGCCGGCCCCGGCATCGCCGATGCCGATGCGCTGGAAAGAAAGCTCTACATCCTGCGCAAGGCCACTGGACACACCATTCAGGCCCTCAAGCTGCCCGACGGCAAGATGTTCTACGTGCCGTCCATGTCGTGCCGTACCGTGGTGTACAAGGGCATGCTGCTGGCCAACCAGGTCGGCACCTACTATCTGGACCTGCAGGACAAGCGCGCCGTCTCTGCTTTGGCGATGGCGCACCAGCGCTTCTCGACCAACACTTTCCCCACCTGGGATCTGGCGCATCCCTTCCGCATGATCGCGCACAACGGCGAGATCAACGCGCTGCGCGGTAACGTCAACTGGATGCGCGCGCGCGAGCACGGCATATCATCGCCGGTGCTGGGCGAAGACCTGGAAAAGGTCTGGCCCCTGATTTACGACGGCCAATCCGATTCGGCGTCCTTCGACAATGCGCTGGAACTGCTGGTAATGGGCGGCTACAGCCTGGCGCACGCCATGATGATGCTGATCCCCGAAGCCTGGGCCGGCAATCCCTTGATGGACGAGGAGCGCCGCGCTTTTTACGAGTATCACATGGCGTTGATGGAGCCGTGGGACGGTCCGGCCGCCGTGGCCTTCACCGACGGCCGCCAGATCGGTGCCACCCTCGACCGCAACGGCTTGCGCCCGGCACGCTACCTGATCACCGACGACGACCTCGTGGTGATGTCCTCCGAGATCGGCGTGCTGCCGATTGCTCAGGAACGCATCGTCAAGAAGTGGCGCCTGCAACCCGGCAAGATGTTCCTCATCGATCTGGAGCAGGGCCGCATCATCGACGACGTCGAACTCAAGCGCACCATGTCCACGGCCAAGCCCTATCGGCAGTGGATCGAGCAGTCGCGCTACTTCGTCGACGGCCTGCCCGAGGTCAAGGCACAGGAAAAGCCGGTCGCCCCCCTGCTCAAAGTGCAGCAGGCGTTCGGCTATACGCAGGAAGACTTCAAGTTCATCCTCGAGCCGATGGCCACGCTGGGCGAAGAAGCCACGGGCTCCATGGGAAATGACACCGCGCTACCGGTGCTGTCGGACAGGTCCAAGCCCCTGTTCAACTACTTCAAGCAGCTATTCGCCCAGGTGACGAATCCGCCGATCGATCCGATCCGCGAGGAAATCGTCATGTCGCTGATTTCCCTGGTCAGTCCCAACCCGAATCTGCTGGGCGTGGACGAGACCGAACCTACTCCGCGTCTCGAAGTCCATCAACCGGTTCTGTCGCCGGCCGACATGGCCAAGCTGAAGAATATTGACAAGCTGACCAAGGCCATTTTCCGCTCCATCGTGGTTGATATCACGACGCTCGCGGCGGAGGGTTCGGCGGGCCTCAGCCGCTCCCTGTATCAGGTCTGCACTCGCGCCGAGCAGGCCGTGGCGTCGGGCTACAACGTGATCATTCTTTCCGATCGCGGCGTTGATCATGAACATGCTCCGATTCCGGCGCTTCTGGCCTGTTCCGCCGTGCATCAGCATCTGGTCAAGATCGGTTTGCGCACTTCCTGCGGCCTGGTGGTCGAGACCGGCGCGGCACGCGAGGTGCATCACTTCGCCACGCTGGCGGGTTATGGCGCGCAGGCCATCCATCCCTGGCTTGCCTTCGACAGCATCGCCGCGATCGCAGATCAACTGCCGGGCAAGACCACTGCTTACGATGCGCAGAAGAACTACATCAAGGCAATCAACAAGGGACTGATGAAAGTGATGTCCAAGATGGGCATCTCCACCTACCAGTCATACTGCGGCGCGCAGATTTTCGAAGCGGTGGGTTTGTCGTCCGATCTCATCGGCCGTTACTTCGCCGGAACTCCCACCAAGGTGGAAGGCATCGGCCTGAAGGAAGTCGCAGAAGAGGCGCTGCGCACACATGCCGACGCCTGGAGCGCCAATCCCGTGCTCGCCAACATGCTCGACTGTGGCGGCGAGTATGCCTTCCGCGTCCGCGGCGAGGAACACATGTGGACGCCGGATGCCATTGCCAAGCTGCAGCATGCGACGCGCTCGGGCAAAACCGAGACCTACAAGGAATATGCCAGGCTGATCAACGACCAGGGCCGCCGCCACATGACGCTGCGCGGCCTGTTCGAGATCAAGCCGGCCGGCCCGGCGATTCCCCTCGATGAAGTCGAATCGGCGAAGGAAATCGTCAAGCGCTTTGCCACCGGCGCCATGTCGCTGGGGAGCATTTCCACCGAAGCGCACACGACTTTGGCGATTGCCATGAATCGCATCGGCGGCAAGTCGAATACCGGCGAAGGTGGCGAAGACCGCATGCGCTACAAGCCGGTGTCCGCAGCCACTACGCTGGCCGCCGTGATCGGCAAGAGCCGCATTGCGCGCGATATTCCACTCAAGGCAGGCGACAGCCTGCGCTCCGCGATCAAGCAGGTGGCTTCCGGCCGCTTCGGCGTCACGGCGGAGTATCTGGCCAATGCAGACCAGTTGCAGATCAAGATGGCGCAGGGCGCCAAGCCCGGCGAAGGCGGCCAGCTGCCGGGGCACAAGGTTTCCGAATACATCGGCTTCCTGCGCCACTCGGTGCCGGGTGTGCAACTCATCTCGCCACCGCCGCACCACGACATCTACTCGATCGAGGATCTGGCGCAACTGATTCACGACCTGAAGAACTCCAATCCGGAAGCCAGCGTGTCGGTCAAGCTGGTATCGGAAATCGGCGTCGGCACCGTCGCTGCCGGAGTGGTCAAGGCCAAGGCGGACCATGTGGTGATCGCCGGTCATGATGGCGGCACCGGCGCTTCGCCCATCTCCTCGATCAAGCACGCCGGAACGCCGTGGGAACTGGGCCTTGCCGAAACGCAGCAGACCCTGGTGCTGAATCGCTTGCGCGGTCGCGTTCGGGTCCAGGCCGATGGTCAGATGAAGACCGGCCGCGACGTGCTGGTCGGTGCCCTGCTCGGCGCCGACGAGTTCGGTTTCGCCACCGCACCGCTGGTGGTCGAGGGCTGCATCATGATGCGAAAGTGCCATCTCAACACCTGTCCGGTCGGTGTCGCGACGCAGGACCCGGTGCTTCGCGCGCGCTTTTCGGGCCAACCCGAGCACGTGGTCAACTACTTCTTCTTTGTTGCCGAAGAAGTGCGCGAGCTGATGGCTCAGATCGGCATTCGCAAGTTCGACGACCTGATTGGCCGCTCCGACCTGCTCGATATGAAGAAGGGTGTTGACCACTGGAAAGCCAGGGGCCTCGACTTCTCGCGGATTTTCTACCGGCGACCGATGGTGGACGGCGTCGCTTGTTGTCATCGCGAAGAGCAGGATCACGGCTTGTCCAGGGCGCTCGACCATAGCCTGATCGTCAAGGCCATGCCGGCGCTGGAAGGCGGTGAAAAGGTGGTCATCGACTCTGCAATCAGGAACCAGAACCGCACGGTGGGCACGCTGCTGTCGCACGAGGTGGCCAAACGCAAGGGTCACGAGGGCCTGCCCGACGGCACCATCACCATCAAGCTCACCGGCACGGCCGGACAGAGTTTCGGCGCCTTCCTCGCGCGCGGCATCACGCTCGATCTGACCGGCGAAGCCAACGACTACGTCGGCAAGGGGCTGTCCGGCGGCCGCATCATCGTCCGTCCGCCGCAAGCCTTCCGCGGCGAACCGAGCGAGAACATCATCGTCGGCAATACGGTGCTCTACGGCGCGATCGCCGGCGAGGTGTACTTCCGCGGTGTCGCCGGCGAACGTTTCTGCGTGCGCAATTCAGGCGCCACGGCGGTGGTCGAAGGCACCGGGGATCATGGCTGCGAATACATGACCGGCGGCACGGTGGCGGTACTCGGCCTCACTGGCCGCAACTTCGCGGCCGGCATGTCGGGTGGCATCGCCTATGTCTATGACGAGGACGGCATGTTTGCGAAGCGCTGCAACCAGTCGATGGTCGCTCTGGACAAGGTGCTGCCGGAGGCGGATCAGCCCGATGACGGCATGCGCCATCGCAACCAGACCGACGAAGCGCAACTCAGGCAGATGATCGAGCAGCATGCCAAACTGTCCGGCAGCGCGCGCGCCAAGGCGCTTCTCGCCGACTGGGCGAAGTCGCGCGGCAAGTTCGTCAAGGTCTTTCCGCATGAATACCGTCGCGCTTTGAAAGAAATGGCGGCGGCGCAACTGAAGGAAGCAGCGTAATGGGAAAGCCTACCGGATTCCTCGAATTCCAGCGCATCTCCGAGAGCTACGAAAAGGCGGAGACCCGCGTCCATCACTATCAGGAGTTCATTCCGCACCTGACCGATGAGCAGGCAAAAATACAGGGTGCGCGCTGCATGGATTGCGGCATCCCGTTCTGCAACAACGGCTGCCCGGTCAACAACCTGATTCCGGATTGGAACGACCTCGTCTACAAAGGCAAATGGCGCGAGGCGATCGAGACGCTGCATTCGACCAACAACTTTCCGGAATTCACCAGCCGCATCTGCCCCGCGCCCTGCGAGGCGGCCTGCACGCTGAACATTCCGCAAACTCCGGTCGGCATCAAATCGATCGAGCGCGCCATCATCGACAAGGCCGGCGAGAACGGCTGGGTGGTGCCGCAACCCGCGGCGAAAAAGACCGGGAAGAAGATTGCCATCGTCGGTTCCGGCCCGGCCGGCCTGGCGGCAGCGCAGCAACTGGCGCGAGTCGGCCACGCCGTGACGGTGTTCGAAAAGAACGACCGCATCGGCGGCCTCCTCCGCTACGGCATTCCCGACTTCAAGCTCGACAAGCGGCTGATCGACTGGCGCATGGCGCAGATGAAGGCGGAGGGCGTCAAGTTCGTCACCGGCACCATGGTGACCGGCGCCGCGTTGCCGAAGGGCGTGATCAACGATGCGAAGAAAACGGTTACCCCGGAGCAATTGAAGAAGGATTTCGATGCCGTTGTGCTCGCCGGCGGCGCGGAAAATCCGCGCGATCTGCCGGTGCCCGGCCGCGAACTGGAAGGCGTGCATTTCGCGCTCGAGTTCCTGATTCCGCAAAACAAGCAAGTTTCCGGTGGCAGCAGGAACCCGATCAACGTCAAGGGCAAGCATGTGGTCGTTATCGGCGGCGGCGATACCGGCTCCGATTGCGTCGGCACCTCCAATCGTCATGGTGCTGCCAGCATTACCCAGATCGAGTTGATGCCGCGTCCGCCGGAGCAGGAAAACGGTCCGCTGACTTGGCCCTACTGGCCGCTGCGCATGCGCACGTCCTCGTCGCACGACGAAGGCTGCGGGCGCGACTGGTCCATCGGAACCAAGGCTTTCGTCGGCGAGAACGGTCGGCTCAAGGCCATCAAGGCCGTGCGCCTGGCCTGGGAAGGCAGCAAGATGAGCGAAGTACCCGGCTCGGAATTCGAGATCGCCGCCGATTTCGCCTTTCTCGCCATGGGTTTCCTCAGTCCGGTGGGGGGCGTACTCGAAGCCTTCGGCGTCGACAAGGATGGTCGCGGCAACGCCCGGGCCGATACGGAAGGCGAGCAGGCCTACAGCACCAGCGTGCCCGGCGTATTCGCCGCCGGCGACATGCGGCGCGGCCAGTCGCTGGTCGTCTGGGCGATTCGTGAAGGCCGCCAATGCGCGCGCACTGTCGATCAGTTCCTGATGGGCTGCACCACTTTGCCGCGTTGAGCGCACCTTGAACGTCGTCATTCTCGCCGCGGGGCAGGGTAAGCGCATGCGCTCCGAACTGCCCAAGGTGCTGCATCCTCTGGCCGGAAAGCCTTTGCTGGGACACGTGCTCGATGCGGCGCGCGAGATTGGCGCAGCGAAAATCTGCGTGGTGTACGGTCATGGCGGCGAGCAGGTGCGCACTGCCCTCGACGCGCCCGACATCAACTGGGCCTTGCAGGAACCGCAGCTCGGCACCGGTCATGCGGTGCTGCAGGCGATGGCCGGCGCCGTAGCGCCAGCGCCGACTTTGGTGCTCTACGGTGACGTACCGCTGATCCGAGCCGCCACCTTGCGGCGCCTGATCGAGGCGGCGGGCGCCGGCTCGCTGGCGCTGCTCACCGCCCGTCTGGACAATCCGCAGGGTTACGGCCGCATCGTCCGCATCGGCGGCGCGGTCAAGCGCATCGTCGAGGAGAAGGATGCCGACGATGCCGAGCGCGAGATCCGCGAGATCAACACCGGTATCCTGGTGGCGCCCACCGCGGCGCTGGCGCGCTGGCTGCCGAGCCTGGGCAATCGCAATGCGCAGGGGGAGTACTACCTGACCGACATCGTGGCCCTGGCCGTGGCCGAAGGCATGCCGGTGGTGACGGCGCATTCCGACGAGCCCTGGGAAACCGAGGGCATCAACAGCAAGGCGCAACTCGCCACGCTGGAGCGCGTGTATCAGCGCAATATCGCCGCGCAGCTGATGGACGCCGGCGTCACGCTGAGCGACCCGGCGCGCATCGATGTGCGAGGCGAACTAGCCTGCGGGCGCGACGTCGCGATCGACGTCAATTGCGTCTTCGAGGGCCGCGTCGAGCTGGCCGACAATGTCGCCGTCGGCGCCAACTGCGTGCTGAAGAATTGCCGCATCGGCAGTGGCACGCGGATTGCGTCTTTCTGCCACATCGAAGACGCGGTCGTCGGGTCGGATGGCGTCATCGGCCCTTATGCCCGCCTGCGACCCGGTACCGAACTGGGCCGTGACGTGCATGTCGGCAATTTCGTCGAAGTGAAGAATTCGTCCATCGCCGATCACTCGAAGGCAAATCATCTCGCCTATCTTGGCGATGCCACGATCGGAAGTCGCGTGAACATCGGCGCCGGCACCATTACCTGCAACTACGACGGCGCCAATAAGTTCCGTACGGTGATCGAGGACGATGCCTTCATCGGCTCCGACACCCAACTCGTGGCGCCGGTCACCGTCGGCCGCGGCGCCACATTGGGCGCGGGCACGACATTGACCCGCGACGCGCCACCCGATCAGCTCACCGTCTCGCGCGCGAAGCAGGCGTCGATTCCCGGCTGGAAGCGGCCGATCAAGAAAAAAAAGGACTAAGCCATGTGCGGCATCGTCGCAGCCGTTGCCGCGCGCAACATCGTCCCGGTGCTGATCGAAGGCCTGACCAGGCTGGAATATCGCGGCTATGATTCGGCCGGTCTCGCGCTGCTCAATCCGATGCTGACGCGCCTGCGCAGCGTCGGGCGCGTTGCTGAACTGGCGACACAGGCGGCGGGCCAGGTAGCCCATCATGGCATCGCCCACACCCGCTGGGCCACGCATGGCGTGCCCTCCGAGCGCAACGCGCATCCGCATGTTTCGGGCGCGCTGGCGGTAGTGCATAACGGCATCATCGAAAACTACGCCGAGTTGAAGCAGGAGCTGATCGCGGATGACTACGTGTTCAACTCGGATACCGACACCGAAGTCATCGCCCATCTGGTCCAGCACACGCTGAAGTCGACGCCCGACTTGCTCGATGCCGTGCGTCTGGCGACGGCGCGGCTGATTGGCGCCTATGCCATTGCGGTGCTGCGGGAGAGGGATGACCGCGTCGTCGTCGCCCGTCACGGCGCACCGCTGCTGCTGGGGCTGGGCGAGGACGGTAACTACGCCGCGTCCGATGCCTCGGCCCTGCTGCAGGTCACCCGCCGGATGATCTATCTCGAAGACGGCGACGTCGCCGAACTCCGGCGCGATGCGATTCGAATAGTCGGCGCTGGCGGTACGGCGCTGGATGTGCCCGCCGACCGTCCGGTGCATGAAAGCACGTTGTCCGCTGACGACGTGGAGATGGGCGACTACCAGCACTACATGCAGAAGGAAATTTTCGAGCAGCCGCAGGCGCTGGCCGCCACGCTCGAAATGATCGGCGGTGCGCAGACCCTGAGCCCCAACCTGTTCGGCGTGGCTGCGCCGGAGATGCTGAAAGGCGTGCGCTCGGTGCTGATCCTCGCCTGCGGCACCAGCTATCACGCCGGCCTCGTCGCCCGCTACTGGATCGAACAACTGGCGGGCGTCCCCTGCAGCGTCGAGATCGCCAGCGAGTATCGCTATCGTGTCTCGGTGCCGAACCCCGAGCAGCTCGTCGTGGCAATTTCCCAGTCCGGCGAAACCGCGGACACGCTGGCTTCGGTCAAGCATGCGAAGGCCCTCGGCATGGGGCGCACCCTGGCGATCTGCAACGTTCCCGAATCCGCGATTGTGCGCGAATGCGCTCTGCGTTTCCTGACCCGCGCCGGGCCAGAGATCGGCGTCGCGTCGACCAAGGCCTTCACCACCCAGTTGGCCGCGCTGTTCCTGCTCGCGGTAACGCTGGCCAAGCAGGCCGGGCGCCTGACCCAAGAGCAGGAGGGTGCGCACCTGAAGGCCCTGCGCCACCTGCCGGTCGCGGTGCAGAAAGTGCTGGCGCTCGAACCCGAAATCAAGGTTTGGGCCACGCGCTTCGCGGACAAGCAGCACGCGCTGTTCCTCGGTCGTGGCCATCACTATCCGATCGCGCTGGAAGGCGCGCTGAAGCTCAAGGAAATCTCCTACATCCACGCCGAGGGCTATCCCGCCGGCGAACTCAAGCACGGCCCCCTGGCCTTGGTCGACAAGGACATGCCGGTCATCAGCATCGCGCCCAACGATGCCCTGCTGGAAAAGCTCAAGTCCAACCTCAAGGAAGTCGCCGCGCGCGGCGGCGAACTCTACGTTTTCGCCGACGCCGATTCCGCGGTGGATCAGGAGCCGGGTGTGCACGTGCTGCGCCTGCCCGAACACTATGGCCTGCTGTCACCGGTACTGCATGTCATTCCGTTGCAGTTGCTGTCTTATCACGCCGCGCTGGTGAAAGGAACGGATGTGGACAAACCGCGCAACCTTGCGAAGAGCGTTACGGTAGAGTGAGGTCGTGCGGACTGGCCAACCCGGTTGTCAGTCCCGCCTGCAAGTCAACTGCCTTATCCCGATAACCCCGGTAACCGGAGACTTCTCATGCCATCACTGCCATTCCGTTTTTTCGCCTCGCTGCTGGTCGCCGCCGTGTCGATGACTGCCCTTGCCGATCCAATGTCGCCGGTCGGCACCTGGAACACGATCGACGACGAAACCAAAAAGCCAAAGTCGCTGGTTCGCATCACGGAGAAGGACGGTGTGTTTTCCGGAACGGTCGAGAAGATCGTCGATCCCAAAAAGCAGGATTCGAAATGCGACGAATGCGCCGGCGATGATCCGCGCAAGGGCAAACCGGTGGTCGGCATGACCATCCTGACCGGCTTGAAGAAAGACGGTGACAACGTCTATGCCGGCGGCACGATTCTCGATCCGAACAACGGCAAGACCTACAACGCCAAAGTAACGGTCATCGAGGAAGGAAAGAAGCTGGAAATGCGCGGCTCGATCCTGTTCATCGGGCGGACCCAGACATGGATCCGGGTGAATTAGGAACCGGGGCATTCGCGACGAACTCCCGCAGGCGATTCGCCACCTCGGCCGGGGCTTCCTCGGGCAGGAAGTGGCCGCACTGAATCGCTGCTCCTTCGACCAGCCGGGCTTTCTCCTGCCATAAGGCCAGGACGTCGTAGTGGCGGCCGACGAATCCTTTCGCGCCCCACAGCACCAGCAGCGGACAGCGTATTCGATGATGCGCATCGGCCCGGTCATGCTCGAGGTCGACGCCGGCGGCGGCGCGGTAATCGTCGCAGCTGGCGCGTATGGCTTCAGGGTCCGCAAAGCAGCGCAGGTATTCGGCAACCGCCTCGGGCGCAAACGCCTGATCGTTGCCCATGCTCCATCGCGAGAGGCACCCCCTGAGCCAGGACTCCGGATCGGCGCCGATCATGCGTTCCGGCAGCGGCTGTTGCTGGATCAGGAAGAACCAGTGGAAATAGGCGGTTGCGAGTGCCTGGTCGGTCATGGCG
>JBAZOF010000008.1:0-28794 GCA_041648855.1 Sulfuritalea sp.
CCCCGCTGCCATCAGCAGCGAGGCGGCTTGCTTGTTAAACTGCTTCATGTTTGTCGCTCCCATTCCGGTTGAAACCTCAGTTGGCACAGCTTCCGATGCATCCTTGCTGCCTGATCGCCGCTGCGACACTTCGCCGCTGCGACAATATGCCGCATATTTGACGCCGGAACAGGCCGCCAGGGCTTGACGTAGATCAACTTTCTGCCATGCATCAATCGGCCCTATTCAGACATAACCCGCGGCATGGAGGCTCGGTATTGAAAATCGGTAAATCCCAGTTGGTCAACCTGGCAATGTTGGTGGCGCTGGTGGCTATCGCCGTGGTCGGCCAGCAGCTTTCGCCGCTGCTGCTGCCGAAGGCCGATGTCACGGGCACGGCAGAACCCGCTTGCGACTTGCAGCGTCAGGCCTGTTCGGCCGTATTGCCACAGGGGGGGCGTCTGGATCTCTCCATCACGCCGCGGCCAATCCCCTTGCTTCAGACCTTGCGAATCGAGGTGACCGTCAGCGGCGTCGAGGCGAAAAGAGTCGAGGTGGATTTCGCCGGCGCGAGCATGAACATGGGTTTCAACCGGAGCCAGCTCACGACGACCGGCCGTGGCAGCCATGCCGGAGAAACCTCGCTGCCCGTGTGTGTTTCCGGCGGCATGACCTGGGTGGCGACGGTCATGGTCGAAACCGACCGGCAGCGCATTGCGGTGCCCTTTCGCTTCGACACCGGGCACTGAACGCGAAGCGCGACCTGCCCCGGGCCCCGTTGGCTACTGCCTGGCCGGCCGTTTCAGCAGCTTGCGCTGCAAGGTGCGCCGGTGCATGTTGAGCGCCCGCGCGGTGGCGGATATGTTGCCCTTGTGCTCGCGCAGGACACGCTGGATATGCTCCCATTCCATGCGCTCCACCGACATCGGAACCTGCGATATGGCCGCCGGTGCGCTGACTGCGGAAACCGCGTCATCCGGCTGCACGGCGTGGCCGAATGCCCGCAACAGCGTATCGACGTCCACCGGCTTGGCCAGGTATTGCACCGCCCCCAGCTTGATCGCGTCGACTGCCGTGCTGATGCTGGCGTAGCCGGTCAGGACGACGATCCGGCACGCCGGATCGATCTCGCGCAAACGCGGAATCAGGGCCAGACCGGATGCGCCGGCGAGGTTCAGATCAAGCACCACCCAGGCCGGTGCGGCGGCTTCCATCAGGCTGATCGCTGCCGCCGCGTCCTTTGCGGCAACCGGCTGGTAGCCACGCCGCTTCAGAGCACGCACCAGAGTCGCACTGAAGGTGTCGTCGTCTTCGATGACCAATATGTTCTCGTTCATGTCGCTCCAGTCATGCTTCGATCTTCCGCGATCGGCAATTCGATCCTGACCCGGCCTCCCCCTGCAACCGGATTATCCACCGCGATGCGTCCACCCAGCCGCTCGATCGCCGCAAAGGCCAGCAGCAAGCCGATGCCGGCCCCGCCACGACCCGCGGGCAGGGGAACGCGGCCGGCCTGCTGCAGCACTTCGGCAGGGAAGCCGGGGCCGCCGTCCGTGATCAGGATCGTCAATGTCGCCTGATCCCAGATCAGCCTGATTTGAATTTCGGCAGCGCCGGCATCGGCCGCATTATTGAGCAGATTGATAAGCGCCTGCTCGAGCGTCGCCTCGGTGACGATCAGCGGCACACCGGAGCCGCCCGAAATCGTCAAGCGGCTGGCCGCCTGCGGCCGCATCGCATGCCAGCGCGCGCGAAGAGCTTCCAGCCAGACGCGCGCATCGACGACTTCGACATGCTCGGGTCGCCGCGTTCCGGTTCGTTCCGCCAGTGTGCTGATGATGCCCTTGCATAATTCGATCTGCTCCATCACCACCGACAGATCGCCGCGCGCCTCGGCATCAAGACGGTCGTCCCGCTCCAGTTCGCCGACGATTACCGCAATGGTCGCCAGCGGCGTTCCCAGCTCATGCGCGGCGCCGGCGGCCAAGGCGCCCAGCGCCACCACGCGCTCGTCGCGCAGAGCCTGTTCGCGCGCCGCCGCCAGCCGCGTGTCGCGCTCGCGGATGGAAGCTGTCATGCGCGCCACGAACCAGGCGATCATCGCCGCGGAAACCACGAAGGTCAGCCACATGCCGGCCAGATGCAGGCGGGCGGCCCTCTCGGCATCGGCAACCGGCAGCGGCAGAAACTGCCACATCAGCAACGAGTAGATCGCCACGGCAAGCAGCGCAATGGCCGCCGTGAGCCTTCCCGGCAGGGACAGCGCAGCCACGGCAACCGGCACCAGCAGGAAGGAGATCAGCGGATTGGCCGCCCCGCCGGACAGATACAACAGAATCCCCAGCGCCGCCAGATCAACGCACAGCTGACCGAACAGTTCCGCCGCGCCGACCGGCTCATCGGTTCCCGTGCGCCACTGCACATAGCCGTTGAACGCGGCCATCAGCACGACTACCGCGAACATGGGCAGCTGCGGCAGGGCGATAGCCAGAAGAATCGGCGCTGACGACACGGCGATCGCGACAGCCGCCAGCAGCCACCAGCGCAGTGTCACCGTGCGCCGCAGGTTGAGCCGCAGGTTGGTGCCTTCTTCCGGGGTAGTAAAATTTGCCATTGGCGGATTATCCGATACGGATCAAGGAAACGCGCATCCGGAGCCTGCGACAATACGTCGCGCCAACGGATTCATGGATAAATGCAATGAGAAAACACCTTCTGCTCGCCTTGCTGGCGATATTACTCAGCAGCCTCGGAAACGCCCAGAATTTGGAGAAGGGCAAGGAAATCAACGCCACCTGTGCCGGTTGCCACAGCGAAGCCGGACAGGGCGGCTCGCGCGGCGAGTACCCGCGCCTCGCGGGCCAGCAAGTCAAGTATCTCGAATCGCAACTCAAGGCATTTCGCGCCCGCACGCGGGTGAATATCCCGATGTATCCCTACACACAGGAACGGGAACTGCCGGACGAAGACATCAAGAACGTCTCCGCCTACCTCGCCTCGATCGAGTTGCCCACCAAATGGCCGGTGTTCAAGGACACGGACGATGCGCTGACGCGCCTGACCCTGACCGAGCGCGTCATGATCATTCCACGCGTAACGGGCAACCTGGCCAACGGCGAAGCGATCTACCAGAAGAAATGCGTCACCTGTCACGGCAAGACCGGCATGGGCCGCGGCATGTTTCCGATGCTGGTCGGCCAATACACGAGCTATCTGATGCGCCAGATGGAGAAGTACGTGGCTGGCGACCGTCCCCACGATGAAGAGGGCGTCGGTGGACTGCTCAACACGCTCAAGTCCCAGGACATGCAGGACATTCTCGCCTACCTGACCTCGATCCAGGAACAGCAGCAGTAGCGCCGGCTCAGCCGGTGATGCGCAAACCTGTCTTTTTCAGTATTGCCGTGCTGTAAAGAATGTCATGCGCCCGGCAGGCATCGCCCAGCAGGGCCGCAATTTCCGCCACCCGGGCCGCCACCTCTTCCCGGTCCCGGCTATGCACCATGGCGAACAGGTTGTACGGCCAGTCCGGCAGGCGGCGCGGGCGCCGATAACAATGGGTGACGAATTCCAGGGCACCGACCCGTGCACCCAGCTCGTCGATGCGCGCATCATCGACATCCCACACCGACATGCCGTTCGCCGTGTAGCCGATGGCGTAGTGGTTGGGCACCGCGCCGATGCGACGAATGACGCCGACATCGAGCATGCGCTGCAGGCGCCGCATGACTTCGTCGCCGCCAATCCCGAGCTGCTCTGCGATGGCGTCGTAGGGACGCGAAACGCGCGGCAGGCCGGCCTGGGTGGCGACGATCAGGCGCCGGTCGGTGGCGTCGAGTTCGGGCGTTGGCTCAGGCATTCAGCTTCATCTCCACGAAGTATTCGCGTTGCTTCGGGAAGGCGAATACCGGCAGGCCGGTGGCGGCCTCGATGGCGGCAGTGGTTTCGGCAATCCCTTGCGGTGTGGCGGTAGCGAGCACGAACCACATGTTCAGCTCATGCTCGCGGCGATAGTTGTGCGCCACTTCCGGAAAGGCGTTCACCTGCGCCGTGACGCGTTCGAAGTCGGCTTCCGGCACGCGCAGCGCGGCCAGCACGAAGGCGCCGCCGGCGCGCTCGATCTGGAACATGGGTCCGAAGCGCGTCAGGACGCGGCGTTCGAGCAGCGAATCGAGACGCCGCAATAACTCCGCCTCGCTCACGCCGAGGGAGTCAGCGACCTGACGGTAGGGCTCGGCGACCAGGGGAAAGCCGCCCTGCAAGGCATTGATCAGCCGCTTGTCGACCTCGTCCAGCTCCACGACAGCGCCTCGGCCGGGCCTTGCGGCCTCATTCATCGATCGACCCGGCGGTTTCGGATTCAGGTGCCTCGGCAAAATAGCGCGCGCCGCACTGCTTGAAACGACGCGTCGAGAATAGTGCCTGGGCCGTCAAGCCCACGAGCCGGCTCAAGCGCTCGATCACCGGCTGCACTTCCTCGCGAGATCTCCCGTGCACCATGCAATACAGGTTGTACGGCCATTGCGGCAGACTGCGCCGGCGCAGGTAACAGAGCGTGACGCCGGCTTCGGTGGCGAGTTGCCCGCCGATACGGTCGACCTGATCGTCGGGCACATCGAACACCACCATCGCATTGGCGCGGTAACCGAGTTCCTGGTGGCGCACCACCACGCCGAAGCGCTTGATCAGGCCCTCCTCGAGCCAGCCGGCGATCCGGCGCAGCACGTCCTCCTCGCTCATGCCGACGCGTTCGCCGAGCCGCGCAAAGGGACGTTCCACCAGATCGAGCCCCGGCTGCAACGCCGTGATCAACTGCCTTTCCCGGGCATCAGGCTCGTGCAGCGACGTGCCGGAGATATCGGCGCGATGCTTGTGCGGCGACTTCAGGTCAAAGCCAAGTTCGTTTTGATATTCCTGCTCCAGCGGCAAGGAAATCACGGCACAGCCGGTCTCGCCTTCGATCGCCGCCAGCGCCGCCGCCAATCCTGCCTGGTCTGCAGCCGTGGCGACGAACCACAGGTTGTAACGATGCTCGCGCTGGTAATTGTGATTCACTTCCGGCCGCGCGCTGACCTGTGCCGCAATCTGTTCGAGCCGTTCGGCGGGAGCGGCCAGTGCGGCCAGCGTCGAGGCGCCGATCCGCCGCGGCGCGAACACCGCACCGACGCGACTGATCGCGCCCCGCGCCTGCAGTCGCTTGAGGGTCGCGAGAATTGCCGTGCCGTCAGCGCCGACTTTTGAAACAAGCTCATCGAATGGCTGTGCGGTGATCGGGAAATCGCGCTGCCAATCGTTGAGCAAGGCGAATTCAAGCGGGCTGTAGGGCGAATCCATCATCAGAGTCCGATGCGTGCAGCACGACTGGTGAAGAAGATGCCGGATGGCGCATGAACGTCGAAATCGCCCAACTGCCGGAAGGTCCTGGTGTCGTAGATGACGACCCTGTTGTCATCGCGCGCCGAGATCCACACCGCCTCGCCGCGCGGCGTGAATTCCATGTGCAGCACGGCCTTGCCCGGTTGCAGGGTCTGCACCACCTTGCCCGTCAGGGTGTCGATCACCTGCACCCAGCCGTTGTCGGGGAAGGCGAAGTTGACCCAGATCTGGCGCCCGTCGGGACTGGCCATGACGAATACCGGCTGACCCTTGACTGCCACCCGGGCCGTTTCCTTCCAGGTCGTCGCATCGGCGACCAGCACCTCGTGGCGGCCGATGGCCGGCAGCCAGGCGCGGCCCGCCGCCACCGACCAGCCGCGCAGATGCGGCATCTTGAACACCGGCAGCTTTTCCTCGCCGCGGCCGTACTTTTCGAGAATCTTGCGCGCACCCTTTTCCGGCTGCCAAAGGTCGAGCAGCGCAATGCCGTCCTCGCCGAACAGGCCGGCAAGGTAGTGGCGCCCGTCGGGCGTGACCAGCCCGTCGTAGGGCTGCAGGCCGGCCGGAAAGCGCCGGGTGACCGGCCGCTTCGGATCGGAAAAGTCGCTGACCCAGATCTCGCCGCCATCGAACAGCGCGTAGGCGAACTTGTTGCCCGGAACATCCGCGAGGCCCACCACCTTGGAGAAGCGCCCCGGCTCGTACTCGGCAGGAACTTCGGAAAGAAGTTCGAGTGTTTCCGCATCGAAGGCCTTTATCCCGCCCGGGGTGTAATTCTGCGCGACGACAATCCGGCCGTCCTGCGAGATCGAACCGCCGATGGCGTTCCCCGACTGCATGACGCGCTTGACGACCCGAGCTTCGAGCAAATCGACCTTGGAGAGGCCGCCATCGCGGCCGAAGATGAAGGCGTAGCGGGCGTCGCGGGAATAGACCACTGAAGCATGCGAGAGATCGCCGAGACCGCCGATGCGGGCATAGGGCTTCCGAATGCTGGTATTCACCAGCGTGACATGGCCGCTGGCGCGTTCGATGACCAGCCCGAGATCGCCGGTGCCGCGCACCTGCATCCCGCCGCATGCGCTGAGCAGGGTGAGCAGAAGGCCGGCAAAAAACAGGCGCGTGATCGATTTCATTCGGGAAAACCTGCCATCAGTTTGGCGACGATCCATTGTGCTTCATCTTCCGTCAGGAAACGATGCCACGGCGGCATCGGCGTCCCGGTACGGCCGCCGATGATGGTCGCCACCAGTCCCTCCACCGGCTTGCCGGCGAGTGTTGCCGGCAACAGCGCCGGCCCAAGGCCGCCCTGCAAGGTCAGGCCGTGACAGGAACCACAATCCTGCCGCACGAGGTGGATCAGTTCCTTCTGACGCGCCGCCGGCGGCTCGGCCCACGCTGCCGTCGCCAGGCCTCCGAGCAGGATTGCCAGCAGCGCGGGAAGAAATGCGCTACTCGACAACGATCAGCCCCTTCATTTCCTCATGCGGGCCGCAGCGGTAGCTGTAGCTGCCGGGCCGCGTGAAAGTGCGCTGCCAATGCTCGTCCGGAAAGAGCCGCTCCGATTCGAGGCCGTTTTCGGCCTGGAAGAGCACCGAGTGACTGGTGCGCTTCTCGCGATTGATCCATTTCACCGTATCGCCCGCCTTGATGCGAACTTCCGGAGGAGAAAAACGATAGTCCTGGATCGTCACCTCCACCGTCTGCTGAGCGAAGGCATAAAAAGAAACGAGCGCCAGCAACGCCAGCACTCGTTTCAAATAGCCGCCGGGGAACATCTCCGGGCTGCGCAGAATTTACTGCTTGGTGGCCTTTATGTCGCCATCGGCGCCAATGCCCAGCTTGTAGCCCAGCGACACATGGTGGAAGCGCCCATGCGAATGATCGGCGTGAATGGCGACGCCGAATGGTACCGCCTTGCCTTCGCCCGGATTCTTGCGGGTAAAGGTCACCGTGTAGCTGTCGCCGCTCTTTTCAGCCTGTGCCTTGGCGCCGGCCGCGCCGCCGCTCATCTTGCGCTCGCCGCCAACGCTGCCGTCCGAGACCTTGTTGCCCTTGCTGGCCCACTGGATCAGTTCGTAGGCGCCTTCCTTGGTGTACTTGGTCTTCTTGTCGTCGGCGCCCGGCATGGTACGGGCATCCGCGTGACAGGTCTGCCAGCAGCCGTACTGGTCCGCCTGTGGCACCTTGGCATCGGCGAACAACACGGTGGCCTTCACCTCGTTGTCCTTGTCGCCCTTGTCGGCGCCGCCGGCGGGAGCCTTGAAGGTGAGGCGGATGTAAAGGTTGGCCGCATCGTAGGCAGCCTGGACGCTGACCGGGAAAGACATGGTCTTGGGCGCCCCCTTGGGCTCCAATTCCTTGTCGGCCAGGCGCTTGAAGTTGAAGTTCAGGGAACCCTTTTCCTCGTGGCAACCGACGCAGGTTTCGCCTTTCTTCATGCCTGCGGTGCCGCTGTGATCCGACTTCTTGGTCGCCCATTCGATCGGCGTCACGCCGGCATGGAAAACGTGAACATCACGCTTGGGCACCTTGCTCCAGTCGGGCGCAGCGATGGCAGCGTGGGAGCCGAGCGCGAACAGAACACCGGCAACAGCCGCGGAAACGATGGACTTATTCATTTGATGCTCCTCTCGAACAATGCGAATGGGGGTTGACTCGAAACCGATTTTAAACGACGACTCACTCGTCTTCCTCTTCCTTCATGCCCTTGGGTTTCTTGTGGGCGATACCCTTGTGGCAGTCGATGCAGGTCTTCTTCTCGGCGATGCCGATCTTGTGCATCTTCGAACCGCGCAGCTTCTGCTTCTCGACATCCATGGCGTCGAAGGTGTGGCAGTTGCGGCATTCGCGCGAATCGTTGGCCTTCATCCGCGCCCATTCATTCTCGGCCAGTTGCAACCGGTGCGCCTCGAACTTTTCCGGGGTATCGATGATGCCGGTGATCTTGCCCCAGACTTCCTTGCTCGCCTGGATTTTGCGAATCATCTTGTGCGTCCAGTCCTTCGGCACATGACAGTCGGAACAGATGGCGCGCACGCCGGTGCGGTTGGTGTAGTGGATGGTCTTCTTGTATTCCTGATAGACGTTGTCGCGCATCTCATGGCAGGAGATGCAGAACTCGAGCGTGTTGGTGGCTTCCATCCCGGTGTTGAAACCACCCCAGAAAAAGATGCCGGAGAAAAAGCCGACCACCAGCAAGCTCAGCAGCGAATACTTTGCGCTCGGTCGCCGGATCATCGCGAGGAATCCGGATAATTTATTGTCTGCCATGAAGCTATCCCCCAAACAATCTGTGATTCACCAAGGCCTACATGATAAGGGGGCTTGCGCCCCCTTATCCTTGCTGCCGGTCAAGTTTTCGGATCAATAAATATCGTGCTGCGTGTTGTAGACGTTGAACTTGCCGGTCGGGGTGATCATCTTCGGATCGGTAATCACCTTCTTCATCGCGAGCGTCTTGTCGTCATACACCACGATCGCGGACTGGTCGGTCTTGCCGCCCCACAACGAGATCCAGACTTCCGAACCATCCGCGCTGTATTCCGGATGCACGGCGCGACGGGTTGCCTTGGTCACCGGCAGGCCCGAGTCCTTGGCCACGTTGATGATCTTCTTCGGCTTCGACAGGTCAGCCATGTCCCACACTGCCACGGATTCGGCGAGTTCCTTGTCCGGATTCTGCGGCGCGTCGGCCCACAGGTTCTTCGACTTCGGATGGGTCTTGACGAACAGGTTGCCCGGCACGTGCTTGACTTCCTGCACCACCTTCCAGTTGAACTCCTTGTACTTGGCGTTCTTCTTCTCGTCCGACGGCGTGCTGATCAGCGTCACGACATCGGCGCCGAGGTGGCCCGTAGCCCAGACCGGACCGAACTTTGGATGAACGAAGTTCGCGCCACGCCCCGGGTGGGGAATCTTGGCGGTATCGATCAGAGCAGCCAGTTTGCCCAGCTTGGTATCCACCGCGGCGATCTTGTTCGAGGCATTCGCCGCGACCAGGAAGTAGCGCTTGGAGGCATCCCAGCCGCCGTCATGCAGGAACTTGGCGGAAGCGATGGTGGTGGTCTTCAGGTTCTTGATGTCGGAATAATCCACCAGCAGAATCTGGCCGGTTTCCTTGATGTTGACCACCCACTCGGGCTTGATCTCGGAGGAGACGATCGAGGCCACGCGCGGCTCGGGGTGATACTCGCCATCGACGGTCATGCCGCGGGTCGAAACCACCTTCAACGGCTTCAGCGTGTCGCCATCCATGATCACGTACTGGGGCGGCCAGTAGGAGCCGGCGATGGCGTACTTGTCGTCGTAGCCCTTGAACTTGGAGGTATCCACCGAGCGGGCATCGAAACCGATCTTCAGTTCCGCGACCACCGCAGGTTTCTCCATCCACAGGTCGATCAGCGACAGACGACCGTCACGGCCGATCACATAGACATAGCGGCCCGACTTCGACAGGCGCGAGATGTGCACCGCGTAGCCGGTCTTGACGATGCTGCGGATTTCCTTGGTGTCGCCGTCGATCAGTGCCACTTCGCCGGTGTCGCGCAGGGTGACCGAGAACATGTTCTTCAGGTTGTACTTGTTCATCTGCTTGGTCGGACGATCCTTGACCGGCACGATGACCTTCCAGGAATCCATAGTGTCCTTGAAGCTGTACTCAGGCGGCACGTCCGGGGTGTTCTGGATGTACTTCGCCATCAGGGCGATCTCGTCCTTGGTCAGGATGTCGTCGAAGTTGACCATGCCGCCGTCGGTACCGTAGCCGATGATCTTTTCCAGACGCGACTGACCGAGCTTCAGCGTGCCACCTTCGGTCTTGGCGCCATCCTTCGCCGTCTTGGCCCAGTGCGGCTCGAGGTTCTTGCCGGTGGCGCCCTTGCGCAGAACGCCGTGGCAGCCCGCGCAACGCTCAAAGTAAATCTTCTTGGCCGTCTCTTTTTCGGCAGCGGTCAGGGTCGGCGCCGCTTCTTGTGCAAAGGCGCTGCCCATGGCGCCAGCCATGGCGGAAACAGCAAAAAATCCGAGTAACGTCTTTTTCATCCTTCTCTCCTTGTGAGTAATCCCCAGCGACACAGGCAATCAAGACCCTACCGGTCCGATGGTTGAAAGAGTGCGCCCGCCGACCTTCGATATCCTTGACACATGTCAAGTCTGGTACCAATTAGGAATATTCTCAATCGCAAGTGTTTGCCTTGAAAGGGAGAATGCGCAAAGGCAGCGCCGCGAGGAATAAGCCCCGCGGGCAACAGGTGCTTTGCTATACTTCGTCCCCTGTTCGTGGTGCCCGTGCATGGTTTTCCATGCTGGGTGAAACGGGAAGCCGGTGAGAGCCAAACCCTCAATTCCGGCGCTGCCCCCGCAACGGTAAGGAAGTGCGGGTTCATCAATACGCCACTGGGTCAACAGCCCGGGAAGGCGATGAACCAAGACTTCCGAGCCCGGAGACCGGCCAAGGACAAACCAGCGAATGCGTTGCGGGGTTGCGGCGTGCCGGGGGTTTGTGTCCACCCCGTCCATCACCCTTACCTCCCAAGCATTCTTTCGCCACGTACCGGCTGCGGGGACGCTCGCCGGACTTTGGGAGTTCCATATGTACAACCGTTTTGCCATCGCCGCCTGTGCGGCTGCTGTCGCTTCGAGCTTTTCCGTCCATGCACAACAAGGAAATTCCAGGCTTGATGGCAGCGCCATCATCGTCACCGCAAGCCGTTTCCAGTCCTCCGCCATCGACCAGCCGATCGCAGTCGAGATCATCACCGCCGATGACATCAGCGCCAGTTCGGCAACCACCGTCGCCGAAGTGCTGCACAAGCTCGGCGGCGTCCACACCCGCATCAGCTTCGTTGGCGTGCCCGACACGCCGCTCGACCTGCGCGGCTTCGGCATGACCGGCAACGAAAATACCCTGGTCCTGGTGAACGGCCAGCGCATCTCGGAAAACGAACAGGCGCCGGCACGCCTCTCTGCGATTCCGATCAACGCCATCGAACGCATCGAGATCCTGCGCGGCGCCGGCGCCGTCCTCTACGGCGGCGGCGCCACCGGCGGCACCATCAACATCATCACCCGCTCGCCGATCGGTGTCCAGCCGTCGGGAAGCGTATCCGCCATGGCAGGCAGCCACCGCCTGCGCGACCTTCGCGCCAGCGCCGCGGCGGGCAGCGGAGGATGGGGCATCAACATCAATGCCCAGCACTCCGAGACCGACAACTACCGCATGAACAACCGTGCGGAGCAGGATGCCGCAAGCGGCGAGCTGCGCTTTGGCGGCCGCGACGAATTCATCGCCCTGACGCTCGGCGGCGACAGCCAGAAGGCCCGCCTGCCGGGTGCTCGCACCGAAGCCCAGGTTGCCAGCGCGCCGCGAGACGCCACCACGCCCAACGACTACATGAACACGCGCAGCCAGATCTACGCCGTGCGCGGCGAGAAGCGCGTCGGCGAGCTGACCCTGGCCCTCGACGTCGGCCATCGCGAAAAGACGGTGCGCTTCTTCAACGACTTCGGGGGCGGGGCGACCAGCCGGCAGGACACGGATGTCGACGTCACCAGCGTCTCGCCTCGCCTGCTGTGGGCGACCCGCATCGCCGGCATGGAGAACCGGCTCACGGCTGGCTTCGACTGGAGCGACTGGTCCTACGCCAACCACACCCTGAGCGCCTTCGGCAACCGCGACGAAGCCGGCAACCAGCACAACCGTGCTGTGTATTTCCGCAACGAACTGGCCCTGACGTCCAGCACGCGAATCACCATCGGCGCCCGACGCGAGGATGTGGATCAGGACTTGCTGGAGCGTCTGACCCCGCTCCCCCTGACATCCGTCCGTCACGGATTGTCGGCCCATGAAGTCGCCCTGCAGCAGGACCTGGGCCGCGGCTTCTCGGCCTACGGACGGGTTGGCAAGAGTTTCCGGGTGGGCAACGTTGACGACAACCGCTGCTTCGGCGCGCCATGCAGTCCCTTGCTCAAGCCGCAGCGCTCGAACGACAGCGAACTCGGACTGCAATGGCGCCGCAGGGGCGCGAACTTCCGCGCCAGCCTGTTCAAGATCGAACTCGACGACGAAATCCATTACAACGCCATCACTTTCACCAACATGAACCTCTCGCCGACGCGGCGCCACGGCCTGGAACTCGAGGGCAAGCTGGCGCTCGGCGCGACGATGGATGTTTCCGGGCGCTATGCCCGGACCACCGCCCGCTTCCGTTCCGGCCTCTATGGCGGCGTCGATGTATCGGGCCGCGAAGTGCCGCTGGTACCCAGGGAAAGGATCGGCCTCATTCTTGGCTGGCAGGCGACGGCGGCCACCCGACTGACCGTGAACCTCGATCACGTCGGCCGGCAGCGCTACGACAACGACCAGCAGAACCGCTTCCGCTCCATGCCGACGTTCACCGTCGCCGATCTCAAGCTGAGCCACGAGATCGGCCGCCTGCGGCTGGCTGTCGGCGTCAACAACCTGTTCGACAAGGCCTACTATTCCTATGGCATCGTGAATGGCACATTCACGTCGTTCAACGCCTATCCCGAAGACCGGCGCAACGGCTACGTCAGCGCCGAGTATCGCTGGTAATGTAGGAGTCCCATGCCCAGCCGCCGCCGCGCCCTGCTCAGCCTCGCCATCCTGATCGGACTGGCGTTGCTGAGCGTGCTCGTCGCCCTGGCGGCCGGCAGCCTGTCGGTGTCGGCCGCCGACATCCTCAGCGCGCTGAGCGGCAACAAGGGCGGGCTGGCGGTCGAGGTGATCGGTGGCCTGCGCCTGCCCCGCGCGCTGGCGGCATTCGCCTGCGGCGGACTGCTGGCGCTGGCCGGCGTGCTGATGCAAGTGTTGTTGCGCAATCCGCTGGCCGATCCCTACGTGCTGGGCATCTCGGGCGGCGCCGCGGTGGGCGCGCTGGCGGCCATGCTGGCGGGACTCACGCTGGCCCTGATGAACCTCGCCGCCTTCGCCGGCGCCCTTGCCGCCATGCTGATGGTATTCGGCCTGGCCCACGGCGACGCCAGCTGGACCCGTTCGCGCCTCCTGCTCACCGGCGTCATTGTCGCCGCCGGTTGTGGTGCAATCGTCGCGCTGATCCTCTCGATCGCCCCGGAGGAAGATTTGCACGGCATGCTGTTCTGGCTCATGGGCGACCTGGGATATGCGACCAGCCCCTGGCCGGCCCTGATGGTGCTCGCGCTGGGACTGGTCGTCACCCTGCCCTTCGCCCGCGAGCTGAATTTGCTGTCGCGCGGCGATACGCTCGCCCAGGCGCTCGGCGTGTCGGTGAAGCACGTCAAGCTGGGGATTTACGTGCTGGCATCGCTGCTCACCGCGGTGGCCGTGACGACAGCCGGCAGCATCGGTTTCATCGGCCTCGTGGTGCCGCATCTGGTGCGGCTGGCGATGATCCGGCTGGGCTGGGGCAACGACCAGCGCCTGCTGCTGCCGGCGTCGGCACTCTTCGGCGGCAGCCTGCTGGTGCTGGCCGACACGCTGGCGCGCACCGTGATCGCTCCGCAGCAGCTGCCAGTAGGCGTCCTCACCGCGCTGCTCGGCGTGCCGGTGTTCCTGTTCCTGCTCGGGCGCCAGCCGAGCGAGCATCAGTGAGCCGACGATGAACACGCCTCTACTGGAAGCCACGCAGCTCGAGGTCCATATCGGCGGCCATCGGATCTGCCGCGATCTGGATTGGCGCGTCGGCACGGGAGAGTCGTGGGCCATCCTCGGGCGCAACGGCGCCGGCAAATCGACCCTGCTTGCGACCCTGGCCGGATTGCGGCCACAGCAGGGCGGCCGCCTCAGCGTTGCCGGCCTGGCCCTGCCGCATGCCAGCCTGGGCGCCGGTGCTCGGGCAATGGCCCGCGTCCGCGGCTACCTCTCGCAGCACCAGTTCGACCCCTTTGCCTCCACCGTCATGGAAACCGTGCTGGTCGGTCGCCACCCCCACCTCGGTCGCTGGGACTGGGAATCGGCCGAAGACCGGCGCATCGCTGAAGCGGCGCTGAATGAACTCGGGCTCGACGGCTTCGCCGAGCGCGAAGTGCAAACGCTGTCGGGCGGCGAACGCCAGCGTCTGGCCGTGGCCCAGCTGCTGGCCCAGCAGCCGCAATTGTTTCTGCTCGACGAGCCGCTGACCCATCTCGATCTTTCGCATCAGGTCGCCGTGATGGAACTGTTCGGCCGTCGCGCCGCAGCCGGCGCCGCCATCGTCGCGGTGCTGCACGATCCCGGCTTCGCCGCGCGCTACTGCCGCCAGGCCCTGCTGCTGTTCGGCAACGATGAATGGCTGGCCGGCCCGGCCGCCGACATCATCACCGCGGAGAATCTGACGCGGCTCTATGGCCACCCGCTGCGCGAACTGTCCGCCGACGGCCAACGCTGGTTCGTTCCCTGCTGATCGATCCCGCGCGTCGCTCCAGCGTGCGGCGGCTGCATTGATCGGCCCTCGCCCGGCGGCCGAAGATTCCGCTGACGTCCGTCCCGACTTTCGATAGAGTAGCGGGTTGCGACTTCCCGACAGCAGCCATCAAGTGCTGCTCCGGCTTGACCAAGAACGACATATTCGCGGCTGGCGGAACGACCGCCTTGCCGCCCGCTACCGAACAGAGACCCAGGAAGAAACGATGGCCACCCTGAAAGCCCCATTGACCGAAAAAGCCCTGCTGGCGATGCCCGGCAGCGCCTACATGAATGCGGAACAGCTCGAGTTCTTCCGTGATCTGCTGCGCAAGCAACGCCAGGACCTCATCGACAATGCCAGCATGACCATCGATCACCTGCGCGACGGCGAGGCCGAAGCCGATCCCAACGACCGCGCCACCATCGAAGAGGAAAACTCCATCGAGCTGCGCATCCGCGACCGCGAGCGCAAGATGCTGCCGCGGGTCAACGCCGCCTTGCAGCGCATCGAAACCGGCCAGTTCGGCTTCTGCGAGGAAACCGGCGAACCGATCGGCTTGCGGCGGCTTCTGGCGCGCCCGACCACGGTGTATTCGATCGAAGCGCAGGAGCGGCACGAATCCCGCCAGCGCATACAGGGCAAGTAATCACCCACGCCTTGCCCCGAAAGGAGATGCCATGGTCGCCGCGACCACTCCCAGACGCAAGACGCCGGTAAGGAAGCGCGCGACGGCGAAGCCGGCGCCGAAACGGGCGAGGGCGACGCAAACCGAATCCGGTCTGGTCGGCCAGATGCGCAGCATGGCCGGCAAGGTGCTCGACATGGGCGCCGCCTCGGCCGGC
This sequence comes from Sulfuritalea sp., assembly GCA_041648855.1. GTDB lineage: Bacteria > Pseudomonadota > Gammaproteobacteria > Burkholderiales > Rhodocyclaceae > Sulfuritalea. The sequence goes on from JBAZOF010000008.1 coordinate 15,584, forward strand.
GCCACGGCAACCCTGAAAACGGCGACCGACATCGCCAGGGCGCTAAGCCGCGGCAAGCCGATGGAAGCGGCTGCCGATGTGCTCAAGGCCGTAATGCCAGGACTGTCCGAACCCGGCGTCTGGGCCAAAACCGGAGCGGCGCTGCGCCGCATGCGCAAGGCCGCCGGCCTGACCATCACCGAAGTCGGCACCGCGATCAACCTCAGGGATCCCTCGCTGATCGAAGCCTGGGAAAAAGGCCGCATCGCCGTGCCCTTCGAACTCATCCTGCGCCTGGCAGCGGTGCTGGGCCGCAACGACCCGATCGGTTTCGTCATGAAGTTCACCCGCAGCTCCAACCCGGACCTGTGGCGCAGCCTCGAAGGACTCGGCGTCGGCAAGCTGCTGATCCAGTCAGCGCGCGAACGCGAGTTCGCCAACATCTACCGCGGCGACGACGAGGCGCGCCAGCTGACCGACAAGGAGTTCGCCGCGGTCCTGGGCTTCACCCGCGCCGCCTTCGAGATGGCTATGGTATTTCGCGGACGTGGCGCCAAACGCATCGACTGACGTGCCGCCGGCTCGATCTCCGAGAATGCGATAACACGCCGGTCGGCTCTTTCCGACTGCCTGAAATGGAAATCATCCCGCCTTCACTGCCAATACCGGACAGGGAACCGCAAGCAGAATATCCTGGGCCACACTGCCCAGAAAAAGCTTTCCTACCGGAGTGCGTTTGCGCAGGCCGATGATGAGAAGGGAAACCTGCAGCGAGTCGACCATTTCTTCAATTTCTTCGATGGCACTCCTGCCTCGAACAAACTGCTTGAATGTTGCGTCGATCCCGGAAGCTCTCAGCAGTTTTTCGACGCGCTCGACGTCCTGAACATCGGCCATCGACGGATCTTCCTTGCCGCCACCCGGACTGGTGTTGACCACCACCAGAGCTTCCTTGCGGCGACTGGCAATCTCGATACCCTTATCCAAAGCGGCCTGCCCTTCCGGCCGGGGCACATAGGCTACAAGTATGGTCACGACTACTCTCCCTGTCTGCGACAAACGGGCTGGGTACCTGTAGAACCCGCATCCTGCATGGGTCTACGATATTCCACATTGGTGATTCTAACCTGCATGTTGAACGCGGCCGATGCCTACCTCGCGAACACCTCGTCCGGGCGCACGAAGGCCTTGAACTCGAGCGCGTTGCCGTCGGGATCGAGAAAGAACATCGTCGCCTGTTCTCCCGGCTTGCCGACGAAGCGCAGCGCCGGTTCCATGAGAAAGCCGATGCCTGCCGCGCGCAGCTGCTCGGCAAATTTCCAGAACTGTTCGATCGCCAGAATCGCGCCGAAGTGCGGAATCGGCACCGCATGACCGTCGACCAGGCCCTCGCACGCGGCGCCGGGCGGCGTGCCCAGATGGGCGGAAAGCTGGTGGCCGAAAAGCTCGAAGTCGATCCAGTGGTCGGTGCTGCGACCCTCGGCACAGCCCAGCCGCTGCACATAGAATTCGCGGGCGCGCTCGATGTCGGAGATCGCAAAGGCGTAGTGGAAGCGCGTCGCGGCTTGCGTTGGCGTCACTTGCCTTCCTTTCGGTATTCGTTCCCGGGGGTCCGCTTGCCGCGCGCCGCTTCAAGATGCATGCAGAGCTTCTCGACGCCATCGAGGATGCGCGGCGTGTGGCGCTGAATCAGGTCCGGCGGGACAAAGTACAGGTTGCCCCGGGCCACCGCCGTCAGCGTGTTCCAGCGCTTCCAGTCGTCCAGCCATTCGGGGCGCGATTCGCCCATGCCGCTGGCGACGATGACCTCCGGGTTGACGGCGATCACTGCTTCGACGCTGACGGTCGGCGCCAGGCCCTGCAGTTGCGCGAACACATTGCGCCCGCCGCAAAGCCGTATCGCGTCGCTGATGATCTGCTTGCTGTTGACTGTCATCAGGGGCTGCCTCCATATCTGGTAGAACACCGGGACGGGCGGCTGCCGGCTGTAGCGGGTCACCAGCTTCGCATGTCGCTCGCGGAATGCGGTCGCCGCCGCCTTGGCCACGGCCTCGGTGCCGACCAGCCGGCCGACGCGTTCCAGTTCGCCGGCGATGTCTTCGATGCGGCCCGACTCGGACAGGTGCACCTGCAGACCCATCGCCCGCAAGCGGGCCACCGCAGCCGCCGGATTGCCGCTCTGCCAGCCCATGACCAGATCGGGCTTGAGGGCGACGATGCCTTCCAGGTCGAGATTGGCGTAGTCGCCGACTTTTGGCAGGGTCCGTGCCTCCGGCGGATAGTTGCCGTAGTCCACATTGCCGACGAGCCGGTCGCCGGCACCCACCGCAAACAGCAGCTCGGTAATGTGCGGCGACAGACTGACGATGCGCCGCGCCGGTGCGGCGAGGCGGATGGTAACGCCGCCGGCATCGGTGACGACAATTTCGGCGCGCGCCGGCAGGCACACCAGAACGACAGCGACAAGCAGCAGCGGAGACAACAGGGAGCGCATGGGATAATCGACCGACGACAGACATCGCATTCTAACGATGGGCGGACGCAATCCATCGCCCGCCCTGGCCCCAATGACCCGAAAATCCCCGATCCGTCCTGCCGACATTCGCGGCGTCAGCCGCCTCGCGATCGACGCCACGATCGGTCTGACCCGCCTGGTCGAGACCATGCACCACAACATCCTGCGAACTCCGGGCGTCCTTGGCCAGCACACGCAGGAACCGACCCGGGGCATCACAGGCCTGGTCTATCGCAGCATCCAGGGCGTGACGCGCCTGGTCGGCAGCGGCATCGACGCGCTGCTCGCCCAGCTGACGCCGTTGCTCGACCAGGAGCCGGAAGGCTCTTCGAGCATGCGCGAAGCCCTGCTCGCCGCGCTCAACGGCGTGATCGGCGACCACCTCGCGGCGAGCGACAACCCGCTGGCCATTCCGATGCGATTGCGCCACAACGGGCAGGCGCTGGTGCTGACGGCGCAGGGTCTCGCCGCGGCCATTCCCCGGCCCGGCGGCAAGATCCTGCTGCTGCTGCATGGACTGTGCATGAACGACCTGAAATGGCGGCGCAACGGGCACGACCACGGCGAAACGCTGGCCGTCGCGGCCGGTTTCACTCCGCTCTACCTGCACTACAACAGCGGCCAGCATGTGTCGACCAACGGCCGCGCCTTTGCCGACCTCATGGAGACTTTGGTGCAGGCATGGCCGGTTGCCGTGGAGCAGCTGGTGATCATCGGCCACAGCATGGGCGGCCTGGTCGCGCACAGCGCCTGCCACTACGCCGGGCTGCGCCGACAGACGTGGCTGCAGCATCTGCGGCAGCTGGTATTTCTCGGCACGCCCCACCACGGCGCGCCGCTAGAGCGTGGCGGCAACTGGCTGACGGCAATCCTCGAGGTCAGTCCTTACACGGCGGCGCTGGCCCGCCTGGGGAAGATCCGCAGCGCCGGCATCACCGACCTCCGCCACGGCAGCGTTCTTGATGAGGACTGGCAACACGGCGACCGCTTTGCGCGCAGCAGGAAAAGGATTCCCGTGCCGCTGCCGGAAGGCGTGCAATGCTATGCAATTGGCGCCTCCATCGCGAAAGCTCCCGGCAACTCAGGCAAGCCGCTGCCTGGCGACGGGCTGGTGCCGGTGCGCAGCGCGCTCGGCCAGCACGCGGACCCGCGCCTGTGCCTGGATATTCCCGAGTCGCAGCAGTGGATCGGCTACGGCATGCACCACCTCGACCTGCTTGACAGCGCCGAGGTGTACCAACAGTTGCGGAAGCGGCTTTGCTGAAGGCTGGTGCGGCAACCCGATGACCGGAACCGACTCGCATTGTGATTAGAATGTGAAAAAAGAGGAGAAAATGCAATGGACAAGATCTGGCTCAAGCACTATCCGGCAGGCGTCCCCGCCGAAATCGACGTCGATGAGTTCCGCTCCATTGGAGACCTGTTCGCCAAGAGCGTGAAGAGGTATGGGCCGCGCAAGGCCTACATCAACATGGACAAGGCGATCACCTACGCCGAACTCGATCAGATGTCCGCGGACTTCGGTTCCTATTGCCAGTCGGTGCTGAAGCTGCCGAAGGGCGCCCGCATCGCGCTGATGATGCCCAACCTGCTGCAGTACCCGGTCTGCCTGTATGGCGCCCTGCGCGCCGGCTACACGGTGGTGAACTGCAACCCGTTGTACACCGAGCGCGAGCTCGAGCACCAGCTCAAGGATTCCGGCGCCGAGGCGATCGTCATCGTCGAGAACTTCGCTCATGTGCTGGAAAATGTCGTCGCCCGCACGGCGATCAAGCATGTGCTGGTCACCCAGCTGGGCGACATGCTGGATTTCCCCAAGCGCATGATCGTCAATGTGGTCGTCAAGCACGTCAAGAAGATGGTGCCGGCGTGGAACATTCCGCAGGCCGTCGAACTGCGCGATGCATTGATCCGGGGCCACCGCTCCCCGCTGCAGGCAGTGGACGTAGGCCACGACGACATCGCCTTCCTGCAATACACCGGCGGCACCACCGGCGTCTCGAAGGGCGCGATGCTGACCCATCGCAACATCATCGCCAACCTGCAGCAGGCGCACGCCTGGATCGCTCCCTTTCTGCGTGAAGAGGAGATCATCATCACCGCCCTGCCCCTGTATCACATCTTCGCGCTGACGGCGAACTGCCTGACCTTCTTCAAGATCGGCGCGACCAACGTCCTCATCACCAATCCGCGCGACATTCCCGGCTTCATCAAGGAGATCGGCAAGTACCAGTTCTCCACCATCACGGGCGTGAACACCCTGTTCAACGCGATGATCAACAACCCGGAATTCGCCAAGCTCGACCTGAGCCGGCTCCATCTCACGCTGGGCGGCGGCATGGCGGTGCAGCGTGCCGTGGCCGAACGCTGGAAGGAGATCACCGGAGCGACCCTGATCGAGGCTTACGGCCTGACCGAGACCTCGCCCGCGGCCACCATGAACCCGGTCGACATCCTCGAATACAACGGCACCATCGGCCTGCCGATATCGTCGACCGAAGTCGTCATTCGCGACGACGCCGGCAAGGACCTGCCGCTGGGCCAGGCCGGCGAGCTGTGCATCCGCGGCCCGCAAGTGATGAAGGGCTACTGGAACCGCCCCGAGGAAACCGACAAGGTCATCATGGCCGACGGCTTCCTGCGCACCGGCGACGTGGCCATGATGGACAGCAGCGGCTACGTCAAGATCGTCGACCGCAAGAAGGACATGATCCTGGTCTCCGGCTTCAACGTCTATCCGAACGAGATCGAGGATGTCCTCGCCATGCACCCGGGCGTACTGGAATCCGCCGCGGTCGGCGTGCCCGATCCCAATTCCGGAGAAGCCGTCAAGATCTATGTGGTCAAAAAGGACCCGAACCTGACGGAGGCGGCTCTGCTCGAACATTGCCGCGCCAACCTCACCGGCTACAAGGTGCCGCGCCAGATCGCGTTCCGCAACGAACTGCCGAAGACCAACGTGGGCAAGATTTTGCGGCGCCAGTTGCGCGACGAGAAGGCCTAGGGGAGGCGCGAACCGGATGAGCGAGATCAGAGTCAGCCGCGCGCACGGCGTAACGCTCAAGCGCGCGCGCAAGGGCGCCGAGCGCATTGCCGAGGAACTCGGCGAGGAATTCGGCCTCGACCATGAATGGGACGGCAACACCCTGCGCTTCCAGCGCATGGGCGTCACCGGGCACATCGAGGTGGGCAAGAAGGAAGTCGAGATCTACGTCAAGCTCGGCTTCCTGCTCATCGCGCTGCGCCCGCGCATCGAGCATGAAATAAACAAGTTCTTCGACGAGAACTTCGGCCCGGCCGGCTAGACCCGAGCGCAGCGAGTCTCCCGGCCCTGCCCGCAAAAGTCGGCGCTGGCGGGACGGCGAAGCAGTTCACCGTCGCGCGCCGCTTGTCTCGCGCACTGCCGGGTGCAGCGGCGGGTTGGGCGCGGTCCGCGCCACCTCTTGCGCAGTGACTGTGTAATGCAGCGCATAGGAACCCTGCACCGTCTCCGGCGAAGCGCCGAAACGTTCCAGCGCCTTCGGTTCGAGTTGCTCCGCAATTGCCCTGGCCAAGGCTTCGGAATCGTAGGCAGTGGCCAGGAGGAGCCAGCTCATCGGCGTATCCGGGCCGCGCATCGATTGTTCCTTCGTCATTGGCGGCGGTGGAGCGGGCTGCAAAAGCTGCACGCTTGCCATCCCCCGCCGTGACGCCATTGCCGGCATGACCTCCTGCGCGAGCCAGTCCTTCAAATTCGATTCCTTGCCTTCGACCGGCGTGAACCTCACTGAAACCGCTGCATTGCCAAGACCGAATCCCGAACTTGCGACCACAGTGCAGAAGCCCCGGACCATGCCGCGGAAGCGACTCATCATCGATGCAGTCCAGGGCGTCGGATTGTTCAAGCGCGCCAGGTAAGCCGAGGATGTAGCGACGTCGGTGCCAGTCACCTCGTATATCACCATGTACTTCGGTGCACCTGGTTCAGCCACCCACCGTGTCGCCCGCAGGAAGCCCTGGGTCGAGAGCCTTTCGTGCAGGTGCTCGTAGGTGTGCCAATCGTCATGATCGGCGTTGTCGCCGGCAATGTCATAGTACAGAACCATAACCGCGTCGCCGCAGAGTGCCATGCGCTGATTCTCCTCGTGGTGTCCGGGTTTGCATTCAGGCTACGGGATCGAACGACGGAGTTCGAGCGGGTGCTTCCAGGAAGAACCGCGAATGCCTGTGTCGGATCGAAAAAGGGCCGCCATGACGACCCGGGGCGCCGTAGTGCCAGCGCCGACTTTCTGCTTGCCACGAACGATCCGCAGCGTCCGTCTTTTCCCGGCAGCAGTCGCCGTGAATTCAGGCGGCGCCTGAATCAGCCCTTCAGCGATTCGACCAGATCGATATAGCGCGTCATCGCCGCGTCGCTTGCGGTGCCCTTGACTGCCGCCCAGGCATCGTACTTGGCGCGCCCCACCATGTCGGTAAAGCCCGGGCGCTTGCCCTCGACATCGCCTTCGGTAGCCTGCTTGTAGAGGGCATAAAGCTGCAACAGCTCATCGTTCGAGGGGCGCTCCGGCAGCTGCTTGGAACCGGCAACCGCCGCTTCGAATTTTGTCTTGAGTTCGCTCATGTCGTCTTCCGTCGCAACAAACTGTGGTCGCCGGGATTTGGCTTGGACTATTATATGCCGTCAACTTGGAGGAGGCGCGCAATGCCCCAACGTGAAAGGATGTCGGCGGTCGATACCGCCTGGCTGCGGATGGACCGGCCGACCAACCTGATGATGATCGTCGGCGTCATGGTCTTCAACGAGCGCATCGATTTCGCGCGGCTGCGCAACACGGTCGAGGCGCGCATGGTCGGACGCTACCGCCGCTTCCGCCAATGCGCGGTGCAGGAGGTCACCGGCGCCTGGTGGCAGGACGATCCCGATTTCGACATCGAGGCGCACGTGAAGCGCCGCGTCCTGCCGGGCAAGGCCGGCAAGAAGGAATTGCAGGCGCTGGCCAGCGAACTGTCGGTGCAGCCGCTCAATCCGGGCAAGCCGCTGTGGCGCTTCGACCTGGTCGAGAATTACAACGGCGGCTCGGCCCTGGTCGCGCGCATCCACCACAGCATCGCCGACGGCATTGCGCTGGTCGGCGTGATCCTTTCGCTCACCGACCTGTCGCCGGACGCGCCCGCGCAAAGGCGCTCCACCGCGAAGCACAAGGAAGAGCGCACCGACGACATGCCGGCCGGACTGCTCGACACCCTGGTCGAGACGCTGACCTCGGCCTTCAGCATGGGCACCGAACTGGGCGGCAAGGCGCTGACTCTGGCGTCCGACGCGGATCGCCTGTCCACCTACGGCAAGTACGGCATCGGGCTCCTGACCGAGCTTGCCAAGCTGCTCGCGATGCCGGTCGATTCGCCCACCAGCTTCAAGGGCAAGACCAGCACGGTCAAGCGCGTCGCGTGGTGCGACCCGATTCCGCTGGGCGAGGTCAAGGCGCTGGGCAAGGCGCTCGGCTGTTCGGTCAATGACATCCTGCTCGCCGCGGTCGCCGGCGCACTGCGCGCCTACTTCCAGCAAAAGGGCGAATCGGTCGAGGGCGTCGAAGTGCGCGCCGTGATACCGGTCAACCTGCGCTCGGCGAAGGACGAAGGCACGCTGGGCAACCGCTTCGGCCTCGGCACGCTGTCGCTGCCCGTGTACGAAGACAATCCCTTCGCCCGCCTGTTCCTGGTGCGGGAGCGCATGAACGAATTGAAGAACTCGTATCAGCCGCCGCTGACGCTGGGCCTGCTCGCCGCCGTCGGTGTCGCGCCCAAGATGGTGCAGCAGCAGTTCCTCGACATCCTTGCATCCAAGGCCAGCGCCGTAATGACCAACGTTCCCGGGCCGAAGCAGCCGCTGTATCTGGCCGGGGCGCGCCTCGATCAGGTGATGGTCTGGGTGCCGCAGTCGGGCGACATCGGCATCGGCGTCTCCATCCTCAGCTACAACGACAAGGTTCAGTTCGGCATGGTCACCGACCGCCATTTCGTTGCCGACCCGGAGGCGATCACGCCGCTGTTCGAAGCCGAATTCGAAAAGATGCTGCTCGCCTTACTGATGATCGACTGGGAAACTCCGCTCGACCCGCAGCAGATTGAAAAGCAGTTGTTCGGCAAACAAATGCCGCCGCCGCTGGATGCCTCAGGAGCCAAGCCCAAGGCCGCCACAGCGCGGGCGCGCACGTCCGCACCGACGAAATCCGCTGCCAGGGCGAAGCCTGTGGTCCACCCGAAGCCGGCTGCGGCGACCGAAACTCCTGCCACAGCGCGGATTCCGAAGCGATTCCGCAACCTGGGCTAGTTATTCTTCCAGCTCGGACTTCGCCAGTTCGACGTCGAGCCGTTCCATGGCGTCGACCGGCGTTGCCGCGGCGGCCTTTTCGTAGAGCTTGACGGCCTGATCCATCTTGCTGTTGCCGAACAGCATGACCAGCGCATTGGCGTACTCGATGCAGGCGATCGCCGAGTCCGGCGCCAGCTTCAGCGCCGATTCGAAGTGCTTCACCGCCACGTCCTTGCTCGCGCCGTAGGTCAGCTTGCCGATCATCGCGCCGACCTTGTCCACCACCTCGGCATGGTAGGCGCCCAGCGCGCTGTGCGCGTCGGCGTGTTTCGGATCGAGCTTCAGCGCCGTTTCCAGCGCCGTCTGGATCTTGCCGCCCAGTCCCTGCGCCAGCGCCTTGAGCACCGAGATGCCCTGGCTGTAGCGGCCCAGCGCATAGGCCTGGATGTACCAGGCGTTGGCATTTTTCGGTTGCGCCTCCTGCAGCTCCTCGCACCGTTCCGAGATTTCCTGGAACAGCGTCAGCTTGCGTTTCTCGTCGGTTTCGAGATAGTTCGCGTAGATCATGGTGGCCTTGTTCGCCGCGTTGTAGCCGTCGATGCCGGCCGCCAGCCCCGCCTCGCAGGCCTTGAGGAATTCGCCCTGATGGTAGAGGCGCCATGCCTCCTGCACGTCCGTATCGGCGGGAAACGGCTCGCGGTCGCCGCGATGCAGGCGCTCCCAGTTCTTCTTCAGCGCGGGGCCCGCGAAAACGAACGCCTTGTCCGCATGCGGAAATTTTTTCCAGGTCGCCTTTGCCATGATGCGTCTCCTTTGCTCAAGCAGTTAGATAGTTTTTCGATACTTCCTCGAACAGCTTGCGCGAACGTCCCACCAGGTAGGGCGCGGCGAGCGCCATGACCTGGAAGGCGCCGCGCGCCAGACTCTCTCCGTCGATCTTCCTTCTCGGGTCGCGGACGAATTCGAACGACAGCCAGTAGGTCGCGACGATGGTCATGTTGACCGCCAGGGCCTGGATCTCCGCCGGGCTTGCCTTCATGTCGCCGGTCGCCACCAGTCCCTGGCAGATTGCCGTCGCCGTCTGGATCTTGTGCGCCACGATGCGCTTGAAATGGGTTTCCAGCACGCGGTTGCGCGACAGCAGTTCGTTGATGTCGCGATAGAGGAAGCGGAACTTCCAGATGCCCTCGAATACCAGGTGGAGGAACAGCCAGATGTCTTCCACGTTCGGCGGGCGCCGCGCCGGCGCGGTCAGCGCTTCTTCGATCTCGCGCTCGAAGTCGGCAAACAGGGACTCGATGATTTCGTCCTTGTTGTGGAAGTGGTAGTAGAGATTGCCGGGGCTGATGCCCATCTCGTCCGAAATCAGCTGCGTCGTGACATTCGGCTCGCCGAACTCGTTGAACAGCGCCAGGGAGGTTTCCAGGATGCGCTCGCGCGTGCGGCGCTTCGGCTTTCTTTCCATCAATCACCCATCTCGACCAGAGCGGCGAGGATAGCAGAAACGTCCAGCCCTCCCGTCATCCGAATGGAATCAGGCGGCCCGATGCGTCGGCCGGTGCTGCATGCGCCGCAGCGTCCGCGCCAGATCGTCCAGCGTATCGGACAAGCCCAAGGCCGTCAGCCCCATGGCACGGGCCCGGCGGCGCTTCAGCTGCGCCATGCGGCGCGCCAGCGAGCGGTGGGGATCGGTCAGCACGGCACGGTTGATCGACACACCGTGGCGGGCCAGTTTCGGCGCCAGTTCGTCGTGGCGCCGCAGCAACTCGTCGAGTGTCTTGCGGTAGGCCTGTTCGGTCAGGCGCTTGCGGTCGGCATAGCTGAACATGTTGGTGAAAAACATGTCGGCATCGTCGCGCTTCGGCTCGAACAGGATCACGTCGGCATCCTGGTACTGGATGTCGTACTTCTCCAGCCCGGTCTTCATGCGCGAGTGAACAATGGCGCGAAAGGTCTGTGCGAGGACGACGGGCAAGCCGCCATCGACCAGCCGGCGGCGCTTGAGGTGTTTTTCATGCGAGGCGTGGCCGGCATCGAAGGGCACCAGCGGATTGATGCAGATCACCAGCGGAATGCCTTCCTTCAGGGCGACCGAGGCATGCAGCGTCTTCTTCAGCGCGCCGTCGACAAACCAGCGGCCGTCGATCTCGACCGGCGGATACAGTCCGGGCAGCGCGGAACTGGCCCGGATCGCCGTCGCTATCGGCACATGGTCGTAACCTGCGGAGCCGAACGCGACCGCAGTTCCGGAATCGAGATCGGTAGCAATCAGAAACAGGCGGCTCTTGAGCCGGCGGAAATCGTTGGTCAGTCCGGGCATCGAAAACAGCCGCGTCAGAAACACATCCATGCCGGCGTTGTCGAAAACCCCGGTGGGAATCGCCTGCGACAGGCGCTGAAACGACGCCAGCAAACCCTGGCGCAACGGCCTGCGCAGGTACTCGCGCAAGGACTCGAACAGCAGGCCCGGAACCATCGCCGCGCGCGCCGCATACTCGCCGAAGGCCGGCTTCAACAGCATCTTCGGTTCGAAGGGAATCTCGGCCGAGTCGCTGTCGACGAACATCCGATACAGATAGGCCGGACTCAGCCCATTGGCGAGACCGGCGGCGATGAAGCTGCCGGCGCTGACACCGACATAGGCATCCAGCTCGTTGAAGTCGACACCGTCCAGCGCCTCCGAGAGCGCCATCAGCGTCCCGATCTCGTAGATCGCGCCGAGCGGGCCGCCGCCCGCCAGCGCCAAGGCCACGCGCTGCCTTCGGTCTGCCGGTTTCACGTCAGCACACTCCACCGGCAGCCGTCAGGCCTCGATCGGGCCTTTTTGCCGCCCGGGAAGCCGTCAGGATGCGGCCTTGTGCGCCGGCTTGGCTGCAGGCTTCGCCGCGGGACGTACCGGCTTCCTGGCTACTGCGGCCTTCGGCTTCGCCGCCGCGGGCTTGGCTGCACCCTTGTTCAGCTTTTCCACCTCGGCCTTCAACTCGGCAACGCGCTTCGACAGCGCGGCGACGTCATCCCGGGTCGGCACGCCGAGGCTGTGCAGCGAACGGGCAACACGGTTCTCGAATACCTGCTCAAGCTTGTCCCACGTCCCTGTAGCCTTGGCTGCCATTTCCGTCACCTTGTCTTCCGCAACCTTGCGGGTGCTCTGCTGGATCGACTCGCCCTGGCGGACCAGCGCATCGAACACCTTGTTGCCTTCCTGCTGCGCCTTGGCAAACGCGCCAAGCCCGGCCAGCCAGATCTGCTGGGCCGATTCGCGAATGGTGGCGGACAGCTGGCTATCCTTGCCGGCGGACTTGAGTTTCTTTACCACGAGCTTCTTGACCATGACACCCTCCTGATTGATTGAATCCTGATGCCTCGCCTGCGAGGCCTCGGCAGACGCCATGCCTGCCACGAGGGCCAGACTAGCGGTTTGGATTAGAGAGGTCACCCTAATGTCCAACGTCACCCCGCCTGCAGCCCTGCTTCTGTATGATTCCATCCGGCATCCCCCTGACCAGGGCCACGCTGCACATAAGACAACGACGAGGAGACGGCAATGATTTATTTTGTCACCGGAGCGACCGGGTTCATCGGCAAGCGGCTGGTTGCCAGGTTGCTGGAAAAGCCCGCGGCCACCGTATATTTCCTCACCCGCGACAAGAGTCCGGAGCGCCTCGAAAAACTCTACGACTATTGGAAGGTCGACCCGGACCGCGCCATCCCCATCGTCGGCGACCTGCTGCAGCCCAGCCTCGGCGTCGGCAAGGCCGACATCAAGAAGCTCAAGGGCAAGGTCAACCATTTCTTCCACCTCGCCGCCGTGTATGACCTCGGCGCCAGTGCCGAGAAGCAGATGGCGGCCAATGTCGAGGGCACCCACAACACCGTCGAACTGGCCGAGCAACTCGAAGCCGGCTGCTTCCACCACGTCAGCTCGATCGCCGCCGCCGGCCTGTTCGAGGGCATCTTCCGCGAGGACATGTTCGAGGAAGCGGAAAACCTCGAGCACCCCTACTTCGGTTCCAAGCACGAGTCGGAGAAGATCGTGCGCAACGAGTGCAAGCGGCCCTGGCGCGTCTATCGTCCCGGCGTCGTGGTAGGCGATTCGCGCACCGGCGAAATGGACAAGATCGACGGTCCCTACTACTTCTTCAAGCTGATCCAGAAGATGCGCAAGCTGATGCCGGCGTGGATGCCGGCGATCGGGCTCGAAGGCGGCCGCATCAACATCGTGCCGGTCGACTATGTGGTCGATGCGATGTATTTCCTGGCCCACAAGAAGGGCCTCGACCGGCGCGCCTTCCACCTCACCGACCCGCATCCGCGCCGCGTCGGCGACGTGCTCAACATCTTCGCCCGCGCCGGCCACGCGCCGGAGATGGCGATGAGGGTGAACGCCGCCCTGCTCGGCTTCATTCCGCGCGGCGTCAAGAAGAG
>JBAZOF010000009.1:0-28661 GCA_041648855.1 Sulfuritalea sp.
GCGGGTCACGGCGGACTTGCGCAATGCGGTCTATTCGCGGGTGCTGGCGCAGTCGCCGCAGTTCTTCGAGACCCTGCAGACGGGGGAGGTGCTGTCGCGGCTGACGGGCGATACGACGCTGATCCAGACCGTGGTCGGCAGTTCGATTTCGATGGGCCTGCGCAGCCTGTTTCAGTTCATCGGCGGCATGGTGATGCTGGCCGTGACCAGCTTCTATCTGTTCTCGCTGAACCTGGGCCTGATGGCCTTGTTGATCCTGCCGATCATCGCCATCGGCCGCAAGGTGAAGAAACTCTCGCGCGAATCGCAGGACCGGATCGCCGACGCGTCTGCCCTGGCGGGCGAGATTCTCAACGCCATGCCGACGGTACAGGCCTATACGCAGGAGCAGCATGAGACCGGGCGTTTCGCCGGGCGCACGGAACGCAGTTTCGTCACCGCGATCCGGCGCACCCGGGTGCGCGCAGCGCTGACAGTGCTGATCATCACGGCGGTCATGGGCACCATCATTTTCGTGCTGTGGATAGGCGCGCGCCAGGTGCATGACGGCATCCTGACCGGCGGCCAGCTGGCGTCCTTCGTCCTTTACGCGGCGCTGGTGGCCGGCGGGGTAGGGACCATGGCGGAAGTCTGGGGCGACGTGATGCGCGCGGCCGGGGCTACCGAACGCCTGCTGGAACTGCTGCACGCCGAGTCCGCCATCCGCGAGGTGGTCACGCCCGAGGCGCCCGCGCATCCGGCGCAAGCGGCGATCCACTTCGATCACGTCAGCTTCAGCTATCCGGCGCGACCGCAGACGCGCGCCTTGGACGACATCTGCCTGGACATCGTGCCGGGCGAAAGCGTCGCCCTGGTCGGCCCGTCGGGCGCGGGCAAGACCAGCATGTTCCAGTTGCTGCTGCGCTACTACGAAGTATCGGAGGGCGGCATCCGCCTCAACGGACAGGACATCCGCCAACTGAGCCTGCACGACCTGCGCGGCGGCATCGCGATCGTGCCGCAGGACCCGGTGATATTTTCGGCCAACGCGCTGGAGAACATCCGCTACGGCCGCGCCGACGCGAGCGATGCGGAAGTCATGCAGGCGGCGAGGGCGGCCCTGGTGGACGAGTTCATCGACCGGTTGCCCGAGGGCTACCAGACCTTCCTCGGCGAACGCGGCACCCGCCTGTCCGGCGGCCAGCGCCAGCGCATCGCGATTGCGCGCGCGATCCTCAAAGGCGCGCCCTTGCTGCTGCTCGACGAAGCTACCAGCGCCCTCGATGCGGAATCGGAAATCCTGGTGCAGCGCGGCCTCAACGCCGCGATGGAAGGGCGCACGACGCTGATCATCGCCCACCGGCTGGCGACCGTGCAGAAGGCAGACCGGATCGTGGTGATGGAGCGGGGACGCATCGTCGAGATCGGCACGCCCGATGACTTGCGCAATCAGGGCGGGCTCTATGCGCGCCTGGCGACGCTGCAACTGGATCTTTGAATGCGTTTGCGGCGCTGAACTCGCGAGTCGAAGCGCTGTCGTAGTTTCTTTTGAATCCCAAACGGGAGTTCATCATGTCGCTGAAGACGCTACTTCTGGCCTCGTCACTGATTGTGGCCGCGTGTGCGAGCTATGAAGGTCGCGGCCTCAAGCCAGGTGAGGCGACCCTTGACGACGTGCGGGCGACGATGGGCCAACCGGCGATGCAATGGCAAGACCCTGATGGCTCACGGCATTTGGCCTACCCGCGGGGTCCAGCCGGCTTCCACACCTTCATGGTCCGGCTCGGTCCAAATGGGAAAGTGCAATCCATAGAGAACGTGCTCGACGAGCGGCATCTGGCCACTATCCGCGCCGGGATGAACAAGGAGGAAGTCCTGCGCATCCTCGGTCCGTCGGATGCCCGCGTGACCGTCTATTTCCCCGCACGTGACGAACTCGTTTGGGATTGGCGCTTCCGCGGGATGTCCAGCGAACCAATGCGCATGATGGTCCTGTTCGACGCCAACTCCGGAAAGGTCCGCAGCACCATGGTGCAACGCGAACAGTTCACGGACGTCGAACCCACCGGTCGCTGATCAAGGGCGACGTCGGCGCCTTTTTTAAGGCGCGATAAGCGGCCCGTGCCGGCTCGATATGAATATTTGATATCGAAATGCGGCGGTGCCGCAGGTTCTCATCATATGTACTGACTGGCCAATTGAAAAAGCCCTGTTGCATTGCGGGGCGAGTACTTCTTTAGCCATAGCGCGAGGCCCGAGTGACGGTAACAGGGGCTTGCCAGATTTCCAATTGGGTCTAAATTGCTATCCAACTGGAGCAATGACACTGGTGTTTTGGGATGTTTCCATGCACCGAAATTGGATTGCAAATTTGGCATAGTTGTCGGGCATCAAGATGGATTCGACAAGCGTTGTCATATTTCCTTTGGTCTATCTACCTATTCCGGTAAGGACGCACCTATGAGAGTGATTGGACTGATATTCGCCGGCGTGATCTTGGGAGGATGCTCTAAGTGGCCCTATCTTAAGCAGATACAGGAAGCTCAACGTGTCGATCCAGTTGTCGTTCAATGGGACAGAGCTCAAAAGGATAATCAGGACTGCCGTGCTGCGCCAGCAATACAATTGTCAAATAAGGGAGCCACTGGCGAATCAACAAAATCTCCAAAGCCAATGACTGATGTTCTTTGTCCAATTGATTTGGATACTTGGGAGTTCCCTCATGATCGGGTCAGAAGAGAGCACGAACTCAAAAGTCCCGTTCCTGCATACGCAAAAGTTACTGCTTGTTTTGAGCAATATGTTGAGCCAGCAACACTTAAGGACGTCCAAGAAGTTCTGGAGAGCTTAAGGAAACAGCAGTCCGACAACGAGAATTCAACTGAACAACTTGCGGCAGAAATTAAGTCCAATGGCAGCCTAAAAGATGCGGCTAAAAAAAAGATGGCAGGCGAGCAGAAAAGACTTGATGGAGAGAAGGCCAAAGGTAGCGACAAGCAAGATGCTCAAGTTATTGCAGAGGCGGGTGGTGCTGTCACGGAGCTAAGCAAAGCAATTGCAGATCTGAATACGAAGATAAGTGAACTGACCGCGGCGCTAAATGTCAGAGTATCGATAGACAGGCCCCGCTACAAGGCAAATATCGGGCACTACGAACGGATTGAAGTCGCTCTGAAGGCAGGGCAAGCAGCTCCGAATTCACAACGATCGCAGGTGCAAATGCCTTTCCCGCTTCCTGCGGATAACGTTGTCTGCCGGGGAATGAGAAACCTTCTCCAGGACGAGGTCCTTATGCGGAGCGAGGAAATGTGTCGCAAGCACATTTCTGATGTCGGGGCTACGAACTCTGTCGTGAATGCCGACCTTGGTTTGGTTACATTGCTTGGATCTACTCTCGGCGCTGTCGTTACAGGTGATACTTTTCAGCGCGTATTTTCAGCCACGGCCAGCGTGAGCGCAGGAACACAAGCCATCATCAGTCGTGAAATTTATCGGGACTACGTAGCGCCAGCTATTAGCAAGGCAATCATTGCAGAGAGGGAAAAGAAGCTGATTGAGATTCGGCTTGAACAGGCAAAAAATCTTGCGGACTACACCCCCGCGCATGCGATTCGGGATGCTATCGACTATCACGAGTCTTGTTCGTTTTCCAATGGACTCATTCTGCTTACAACAGCTGCGGAAAAACGTGCTTTGCCTAGTCAAGATCAGGTGCGTAAGCAGATTACAGATCTCTACGCGGAATTGAACGCGGTCGAGAACTCAAGCAAGACGGCTGAGGGAAGGAATATTTCTGAAGAAGAAGCGAACCTGCTTCAAAAGACACGTGTAAAGCTAAGGAAACAGATTGATGCTTTACAGGAGCGGCTGCGTCTCTTGCAGGCTTTGTAGTTCAATCCTGTCGATAGTAGTAAGAGTGTCAATAGAGCTTTTCTTTTGGAGGCTACCTCAGCCTTAGACGCGAATTGAATTGTCGTTTTAATGGAGCACCAAGATCGGAAGGATGAGAAGTCGGCGGCGCCGACACGGCAATACGCTGTAGATCTAAAGCAAGGTCGAAGGAGGAACGGTATGGGCACACTCGTGGCAATGCGGATTCCGTCGCCTCTTTTTGCAAACTTGGCTGACCACACCTATGTCCAATGCGGAACCGGAAGGAAGGCTTGGGGGTGCTTCGGCCGGAAAGTCGGGGGAACGCTTTTGCGCCAGGGCCCCAGTAGTACCGCTCAAGCGGACCAGATAGCAGGGCCCGACGAGTGCGCCGGAATCACGTGCTATTTCATCAATGGCGTTTGTCATCAGGCGGCAAATCGGATTCTTTATCCAGCGCGGTTTACCGTGCGTGGCGCACGCGGCTACAGTGTCTCGGAATCTCTGTATGGACCCTACGGTCGGCCCCGCGGGATCTTCGGGCTATGTCGGGCGCCATTTGAGCGCCATGAAGACGTTTCGGGTGATATTCCGGAGTGCAGGGATGTAGAGCCGCTGAAAGCAGGTCCAATTAGGGAAATTCCGGCGACTTTGCCCGAGGAGAGGGCGTATCTGGAAAAGGCCTTGGATATCTACAGCAGGGTCAGCGACATCCGCCAAGGCATCATGACCTTCAAGACGATAGACGACGACCAGTTTGTGGATTTTCAGTTGGAACTCTTTATGCATCGAGTGGACTTCGTATTTTCCTCAAGGCTCGAAGAAACTGACGCCAAAGCAATCAGCGAAATTCGCCGGAACATTGAATTCAAGCGACTGGCGATCGAGGGCCAATTCGAGCGAAACGTTCTTAAGCCGCAAGAATTTGTCGAAGCCATCGATCAAGAGGTCGCAACCTTCCAAACTGAAATCGCCAATGCCCTGACACCCCAGCTTTATAAGGAGTTTTTTGGACTGAAGCCAGGAGAGTTGGTATTACTGTCCGATCCGGAAATCATCAGGAGGGTGTATGGTAGCGACGATGAGTTACCGCAGCCTACAAGGTAATGCCTGACAAAGAGTTTGGCTCGAACAAGAACAGGGGGGCGGGAGATACAGGGCGCCTTTCGGACGACGAGTACGAGCAAAGGATCATTGAGTTGTATGAAACCCTTCGACCCATGCCGACTAGGGCGGAAGAGGAAAGAGTTCGTCGCATCGAACTGGATCTCAAGATCGACAATCGGCTCGGCTACGATTTCCCCATGGATCGACGGGAAGCTCTTTGGAATATTCACCGCAACATTGAACGGCGGCGTCTCAGGCTTACTGGTAGGTTTCTGTTAGGCCGAATCTTCTCCCGATCTCTTTCCAAGGACGCTGATAACTTGGCGAATTACTTGGTCGAGGAATACGCCACAGTGCTTTCAAAGAGGGAACTCGAGCGATTTTTCGACCTAAGGGAAGGGGAACGTGCTTCTTTACCTTTTGATGCTAACTTTCACAAGTAAACGGATACCGTTGGGGCAAAGGAACTAGGAACGCTCATCGTTGCTCTGAATTATAAGTAGACATAATGCCAATTATGCGAACAACAAGATAGCAAGCTGATCCAAATCCGCCAGCAAACTACTCAACCGCGCCCACCTTTCGCAGATACTCCACTATCTCTTCCCGTCCCAGCTTTTGCGCGAGGCGCAGCGCCGTAACACCTTCATAATCCGCAAGATCCATGTCAGCATCGGCATCGATCAGCTGCTGCACCAAATCGATTTTCCCGCCTTTTACCGCGAGCATCAGCGCTGTTTGACCATTGGGGGCGCGTGCGTCGAGCTTCGCGCCTAAGGCGATTAGCAAGGCCGCGACATCCTTGCTGCCGCCAAAGACCGCATAGTGCAACGGCGTCCAGCCGGTTGGATTGAGTTCCGCGCCTTTCTCGAGCAGCGCCTGTACTGCTTCAATCCGGGAATTCAGCGCCGCCAGTAGCAAGGCCGTGTCGCCGAACTGATTGCGGCGATTGACGTTGGCTCGATTGGCCAGCAGGGTTTTCAGCAACGGGATGTTCCCATTGCGGGCTGCGATCATCAGCAAGGTCGTTCCGCTGCGGTCGGCTGTATTGACGTCCATCCCGCGCTTGAGCAACTCAACGACCGATTCCGTGTCGCCTTCAGTCGCGGCCTTCAAAATGTCGTCGTAGGCACCCGCGTGGGCGAAGCTCACGGCGACCGCTAATATCATTCCGATCAATAACTTACGCACGCTTGGCGGCACCAAACAAGCGAAAGAAGTTGACGGTCGTGGCTTGGGCCAGATCGTCCGTACTGATGCCCCTCAGCCGCGCCACTTCCTCGGCGACATGGCGCACCAGGGCGGGATGATTCAGTTTGCCACGATGCGGCACCGGGGCGAGATAGGGCGCATCGGTCTCGACCAGGATCCTGTCGAGTGGGACGAAGCTTGCCACTTCCTTGATTTGAATTGCGTTCTTGAAGGTGACGATGCCGGAGAAGGAAATGTGGAAGCCGAGAGCGAGCGCAGCCTCGGCGACGGCGCGCGTCTCGGTGAAGCAGTGGAATACCCCCCCTGCTTCGCCGGCGCCCTCCTCCTCCAGAATCCTCAGTGTATCGGCGGCGGCCTCACGGGTATGGATGATCAGGGGCTTTTTGGTGCGGCGTGCAGCCCGGATATGGGTGCGAAAACGCTCGCGCTGCCATTCCAGATCGCCTTCCAGGCGGTAGTAGTCAAGGCCGGTTTCTCCTATGGCGACCACTTTCGGGTGGGTAGCGAGAGAAATCAGCCTGTCCTGGTCCGGTTCCTCCCCCTCCTGTGTGTCGGGATGGACGCCCACCGCCGCGTACAGGTTGGGAAAGCGCTCCGCCAGCGCCAAAACGCCCGGGAAACGCTCGAGCGTTACGCCGGCAATTAGCGCCCAGCCGATGTCGTTGGTTTTCATGGCGGCCAACAACTCATCTTCCCGACCTTGAAAATCGGAGAAATCGAGGTGGCAGTGGGAATCGACCAGCAGGACACTCATGCGGCGGCAGGTCGCAGGGCGCGCAGGTAATAGGCGGCCAGGCTTTCAAGAAAAAGCAATTGATTCAATGGGTGACGGGCGCTGCGGCGAAACTGGCCGATCTCGCGCCAGGCAGTCATCAAGGCGGTGGGGTTCAGGTTTTCCACCCCTTTGGGCCGTGGCCATCCGCCGTGGTAGCGAATTTCACCTGCCATGCGTTCCTGCGCCAGATCGAACAGCCAGCGCTGCACACCTTCGACCAGATTTTCCATGCGGAATACGCCATCTCCCTTGAGCAAGCCATCCCATCGTGTCGCAAGGGCGACCGGATCGCTTGGCGGGGAGATCAGGGAATCGACAAGGGCGTCGATCGGAGCCAGTTGTCCCTGTTCTTTCCACTGAGCAACCCGCATTGGTGCGCCGCCGGCCAGCTGAAGATAGCGCGCCGCCTGCTTTTCCAGCCCGGCGTCAGCCAGCCACGCGGTGGCCGAAGCAACGTCCGGAGGACCAAAGGGGATCACGCGACAGCGGCTACGAATGGTCGGCAAGAGTGATTTTGTTTTCGATGAAACCAATATAAAATAAACACTTGAAGGTGGTTCTTCAAGTATTTTAAGAAGTGAATTTGCTGCCGAAGAATTCATGGCATCGGCTTCGGCGATGAGCACGACGCGGTTGCCATTGCGATGGCTGCCGGTGAAAACAAAAGACTCAAGCTCGCGGATCTGGGCGATCTTGATCATTCCAGGGCTACGTTTCTTGGCCTTTTCGTTGGCTTTTTCGGCAGCACCTTCCTCGGCTTCGTCATCGCCATCGGGAGCGACGCGCCTGAAGTCCGGATGATTGCCTGCATCCAGCCATTGGCAGGCATGGCATTTACCGCAGGCAACCAGATCCGATGCAACAGACTCGCAAAGCAGCAGTGCTGCCAATTGTTCAGAGAAAGCGGTCTTGCCGACTCCGGCAGGCCCGACCAGGAGCACGGCGTGCGGAAGCCGGTCGAGCCCCTGTCCGAGCAGCTGCTCCCGTATCGATCCATTCAAATTTAACTGTTTTAGATCAAAGTGTTGCAACTATTTTCTCAAGTACTTTATTAATAGCCTCTGGAGGCTGCGTGGCATCGACGAGGCGCACGCGCTTGGGGTTTTCTGTTGCAATTCGAAGGTAGGCGGACCGCACCCGTTCGAAAAAGGCCGCATGCTCCTGCTCGAAGCGATCCGGCTGCGACGTGGCGGCATGCAGGCGCTGCTGGGCAACCGCAACCGGTGCGTCGAAAATCAGGGTCAGATCCGGCTGCAGATCGCCCAGCACCCACGCCGCAAGTTCTTCGAGCTTCTTCCAGCTCAGGCCGCGCCCTCCCCCCTGATACGCAAACGAGGCATCGACGAACCGGTCGCAGACCACCCAATCACCTCGCGACAGGGCCGGTTCGATCACTTGCGCGATATGCTCGCGTCGCGCGGCGAACATCAGCAGCGCCTCGGTTTCCAGATGCATGGGGTCAGCCAACAGCAAGGCGCGAAGCTTCTCGCCCAGCGGGGTCCCTCCCGGTTCGCGGGTGGCGACGACGATATGCCCGCGTCCGCGCAGATACTCGACGAGCCAAGCATGCTGGGTGCTTTTCCCGGCACCATCGATGCCTTCCAGACTGATGAAGCGGCCGCGCGCCATGCTTGCCTAGCGCTTCTGGTACTTGGCGACGGCGCTGTTGTGCTCGTCCAGCGATGCCGAAAACTCGCTCGACCCGTCGCCGCGGGCGACGAAATACAGCATGTTGCTCCCCGGCGGCGTCGCGGCGGCCTGCAGCGAGGCCAGTCCCGGCATCGCAATCGGCGTCGGCGGCAAACCCGGCCGCGTGTAGGTATTCCAGGGCGTATCAGTCTGCAAGTCGGTCTTGCGCAGATTGCCGTCAAAGCGCTCGCCCAAGCCGTAAATCACCGTTGGATCGGTTTGCAGCAACATTCCGCGGCGCAGACGATTGACGAACACCGCGGCAACCTGGGGTCGATCGGTCGGCACGCCGGTTTCCTTTTCGACGATCGACGCGAGGATCAGGAGTTCATAGGGCGTCTTTACCGGCAGGGTGGCCTCGCGCCTTTCCCATGCGGCAGCCAGCCGCGGTTGCATCGACCGGTAGGCGCGGCGCAGCACGTCAAGATCGCTGCTGCCCTTGTGGAAGAGATAGGTATCCGGAAAGAAAAGCCCTTCCGGATGGGGCTCCTTTGCGCCCAAACGGGCAAGTATCTGGCTGTCGCTCAGCTTCTGCGTGTCGTGGGCAAGATCGGGATGCTCGTTCAGTGCGGCACGAAACTGGCGAAACGTCTTGCCTTCTACCAGCACCAGTTCGCCCTGCGTTACGTCGCCTCGCGTCAGCTTTTCGAGCAGCGTCAGGGCCGTCACGCCTTCATCAACCTCATAACTGCCCGCCTTGATCTTCGATGCGCGGCCCAGGACCCGCCCCAGCAGTTCCAGTTGCCAGGCGGGCAGATCGATGCCGGCCGCTTCGATGACCTGCGCCGCCGTCCGTAGGCTGGCCCCTGCGGGTATGGAGAACCCGGTCGGGTCGCTGCGCATGGGCAGGTGCCGCACCGTAAACCAGCTGACTCCCGCCATCACCGACACAAATGCGAGAATCACCACCAGCAGGAATAGCTTGAAAGTTCGCATGAAGGCTTGAATAAGTTCGGGTCGGGCGCAATCTGCACCTCGGGCGCGATAATAGCACTCCACAACCCAACTCAACCCGGACGCACCTCATGAGTCAAGAATGGATTTCCTCCCTTGCTGCGCAAGGGCTGGCGGCAGACGGCAGCAGTTTCGGCGCTGTCGCGGAAGAACTGGTTGCAGCGCGCGACGCAGCAGTCGTGGCACCCTTGAGCGATCTCGGTTTGATCCGTGCCAGCGGCGCCGATGCCGCCGGTTTTCTGCACAATCTGCTGACCAACGACATCAATGGCATCACGCCCGGCGGTGCACGTTTTGCCGGGTTCTGCACGCCCAAGGGCCGCTTGCTGGCGTTGTTCCTGATTTGGCGCGAGGGCGACGATTTTCTGCTGATGCTGCCGCGCGATATCCTGCCGGCGATGCTGAAGAAGCTCTCGATGTACGTGCTGCGCTCGAAGGTCAAGCTGACGGACGCGACTGAAGAACGGGCATTGATCGGCTATTCGGTTCCGCTCGCCGAGTCGCCAGCGCCGACTTTCGAGTTCGGCGAGGCTGTCGCCGGACTGCCTCGTTTCGGTGTCGCTGCCGTCGAAGGCGGGCAGGCCATCAGGCTCGATGACACGCGCTGGCTTCTGGCGCTCGACGAGGCCACTGCTGGCGCGCGTTGGCTGCAACTGGCGACTTCGGCCCGGCCGGTGGGGCTGGCGGCATGGCAATGGCTGGAAATCGCGGCCGGACAGCCGCGTGTCGTTGCAGCCACCCAGGAGGCTTTTGTGCCGCAGATGCTGAACATGGAACTGCCTGCCGTGGCCGGCGTGAGTTTCAGCAAGGGCTGCTATCCGGGGCAGGAAATCGTCGCCCGCACGCAGTACCTAGGCAAGGTAAAACGTCGGACTTATCGCGCCCGGCTCGTCAGTGCCGTTGCTCCCGGTGCCCATGTCTATGCCCCGGAAACCGGCGACCAGCATTGCGGCGCAATCGTCAGCGTGGCGCCCTCCCCGGCCGGCGGCTTCGAATGCCTGGTCTGCGTCCAGATCGGCGCAGTGGAAGCCGGCGAAGTGCACGTCGGCGCCCTTCACGGCGAGCGACTGGAGTTTCTGCCGCTGCCATACGCGATTGCCTGAAACGCGAGATGTGCCTGATCCTCGCTGCGTGGCAGGTCCATCCCGGCTATCCGCTGGTGGTGGCGGCCAATCGCGATGAGTTCTTCCCCCGGCCGACCGCGCCGGCCGTTTTCTGGAAAGATGCGCCGCAGGTGCTGGCCGGGCGCGATCTCGAGGCCGGCGGCACTTGGATGGGCGTCACGCGCAGCGGGCGTTTCGCGGCGCTGACCAATTACCGCGATCCGGCGCACAACCGGAAAGAGGCACCTTCGCGGGGCGCGCTGGTGGCGGACTTTCTGGCCGGAGACGAAACGCCGCAAGCTTATCTTGAGCGCATCGATGGCTACGGCCGCCAGTGCAACGGCTACAACCTGCTGGTAAGCGATGGCGAAACCCTTTGGTGGTCCTCGAACATGGGCGGCACGCCGCGCCAGCTGCCGCCAGGTGTGTATGGCGTGTCCAATCATCTGCTCGATACCCCCTGGCCGAAAGTCGGCGCTGGCAAGACGGCGCTGGCGCAGGCCCTGGACGATCTGCCGGCCGATGAAGCGCTATTTCGCCTGCTCCAGGACGATGGAATTCATCCGGACGAACATCTGCCGCAGACCGGCGTTCCGCTCGAGTGGGAACGCCTGCTGTCCTCGGCCTTCGTCAAGTCGCCTGGCTACGGAACCCGCGGCTCCACGGTTTTGTGCATCGGGCAGGACGGCTGGGCCAGTTTCGACGAACAAACGTGGCTGCCGGGGGCGCAATGCGGCGAACGGCGGCGCTATCGCTTTAAGTTGAGCGCACCATCGTCCGGTGCGGAATCCCGGCTTCCATGAACTCCGGCCCTTCCTCGACAAAGCCGAAGCGCCGGTAGAAGCCGCTGGCCTGCGTCTGGGCGTGCAGTGCCAGATGCGCATGACCCCGCAGGCGGGCCTCTTCCAGCAGTCTTTCCAATAGCGCACGGCCCACCCCTTTGCCGCGCCAGTCCGCCAGCACCGCCATCCGGCCGATATGACCGTCCGGCAGCAGACGCCCGGTGCCGATTGCGCCGCCGTCGCTGTCGCGTGCGATGACGTGCCGACTGACGGCATCGTGCTCGTCCCACTCGATGTCCCGCGGGACCTTCTGTTCGTCGACAAACACTGCGTCGCGTACCCGTCGCGCCTGCTCGGCGAGCTCGTTCCATGATCCAGCCTCGACATCGAATTCGACGATGTCGACCGGCGTTTGTACCGGGACCAGATCGAACAGTTCGATGATGTCGCTGTTGCGCATGCGGACGCAACCGTGCGAGTCCGGGATTCCCATCGGCGCGGCATCCGGACATCCGTGCAGATAGATGTAGCGGCGCATGGTATCGACTTCGCCGAGCCGGTTGCGTCCCGGCTCCCTGCCCGACAACCAGAGGATGCGCGTCAGTATCCAGTCGCGCTCTGGAAACTGTTCAGCGAGTTCGGGAGACCATACTTCGCCGGTAGGTCGCCGACCGACGAAGACCGCATTCGCCGTCTCGCCAGCGCCGACTTTGGCCCTGACGATATGCCGGCCGCGCGGTGTGCAAAAGCTGCCGTTCTGCTCCCCTGCCCCGTTTCGCGCCGTCGATACCGGGTAGCGCGCCAGCAAGGCACCGCGCTCGTCATGCAGTTCCAGCGATTGCTGCGGCAGGCTGATGCGGATACGCATGGCGGGTCGTTATCAGGCCACCAGCGTGCGCCCGCGACGCGCGCTGAAAAAACTCGAAAGCAGGCTGCCGCATTCCTCGGCCAGCACACCACCGACGATGGTCGCGTGGTGGTTTAACCGGGGCTCCGCGAACAGGTCGATGATGCTGCCGGCGGCGCCGGTCTTCGGGTCGCGTGCGCCAAACACGACGCGGTCGATGCGCGCATGCATGATCGCGCCTGCGCACATGGCACAGGGCTCCAGCGTGACGTAAAGGCTGCAACCCGGCAGGCGATAGTTGCCCAGGCGCATCGCGGCATCGCGCAAGGCCATGATTTCGGCATGGGCCGTCGGGTCGTGACGGCCAACCGGCTGGTTGAAGCCGCGACCGACCACTTCCCCGCCCCAGACGATCAGCGCGCCCACAGGAACCTCGCCGGCAGCCCCGGCCTCGCGTGCCAGATCCAGCGCCAGCCCCATGAATTCGCTATCGTCCATGGGGCTGATTATGGCATTGCCACTGCCGTCCACTGCGCGTGCCGTGGCGAAACCGGCGTCAGGCGTTCTTGGTGACCGCGCCGCCCGATTCCAGCAGTTGTGCCTGCGCCGCAGCCAGTCGCGCGATCGGCACGCGCGGCCCCGAACACGACACGTAGGTGAGATTGATGCTGTGGCAAAACTGGATCGATGCCGGATGGCCGCCATGTTCGCCGCAAATGCCTACCTTGAGGTCCGGCCGCGTCTTGCGTCCTTCGGTCACCGCCAGTTTCATCAACTCGCCGACACCCTTCTGATCCAGCACCTCGAACGGGTTGTCCTGCAGGATTCCAGTCTCGATATAGGCGGGCAGGAACTTGTTCTCGGCATCCTCGCGGCTGAAAGAGAACGTGGCTTGCGTCAAGTCGTTGGTGCCGAAAGAGAAGAATTCGGCGTCTTCGGCCATGCGTCCAGCGCGCAGGCAGGCGCGCACCACTTCCAGCATGCTGCCGAATTTGATGTTCACCTTGATGCCGTGGGTCAGTTCGACGACCTTGTGCAGGCGTTTCACGTAGCTGTGAATGCGGCACAGTTCCTCGACCGTCGCCACTTGCGGCACCATGATTTCCGGATGGACCTCGGTCCCCTCCTTGGCACAGAGGGCGGCAGCTTCCAGAATCGCCTGGATCTGCATCATGTAGATCTCGGGATAGGTGATGCCCAGGCGCACGCCGCGGTGGCCGAGCATCGGGTTGACCTCGGACAGCGCGCGGACCTTCTTGAGGATCTTTTCCTTCTTGTGGATCGCGTCCTCTTCAAGGTGCCCGTCCTTGAACTCTTTCATGCCCAGCGACAGCCGGCCCAGGCCGTCCGAGTACTGCTGATACAGGCGCGGGCTGAGGAGTTTGAGCGTCTCCGGCAGTTCTTCCATTGCCTTGATCGAATCGCGCATGTGATGCAAGTGGGCGATTTCCAGTTCCAGTTGCGCCGTTGTCGGCAGGAACTCGTGCATCGGCGGGTCGAGCAGGCGCACCGTCACCGGCAGGCCCTTCATGGCCTTGAAAATGCCCTTGAAGTCGGCGCGCTGGATCGGCAGCAGCCGATCCAGTGCCGTCTGGCGCTCCTCAAGTGTTTCGGCCAGGATCATCTCCTGCACGATGGGCAGGCGATCGGAACTGTTGAACATGCGCTCGGTGCGGCCCAGGCCGAGGCCCATGGCGCCGTAACGCCGCGCGCGCGCAGCGTCGTCCGGCGTATCGGCATTGGCCATCACCTTGAGTCGTGCGACCTCGTCGGCCCAGCCCAGCAGGGTTTCCATGTCCTCCGAAAATTCCGCTTCGACCGTCGGGACTTCACCGGCGTAGACGTTGCCGTTGCTGCCATCGATGGTGATGACATCGCCTTCGTGCAAGGTGGTCTCGCCGATCGTGGCCCGCCGCGCCGTGTCATTGATGACGATGGCCTCGCAGCCCGAAACGCAGGGTTTGCCCATGCCGCGGGCAACTACGGCTGCATGCGAGGTCTTGCCGCCACGGCTGGTCAGGATGCCTTGCGCCTGGAAGAAACCATGAATGTCTTCCGGCTTGGTTTCTTCGCGCACCAGGATGATGCGTTCGCCAGCCTTGCCGCGTTCTTCCGCCGAGTCGGCATCGAACACGATCTTGCCTGAAGCAGCCCCGGGGGATGCCGGCAGACCGGTCGCCAGCGGCTTGCCCTTGAAATCGCTCACAAGTTGGGGCGCCAGCATTTGCTCCAGCAGCGTCGGATCGATGCGCGTCAGGGCCTTCTCCCGAGAGATCAGGCCCTCGCGGTGCATCTCGACCGAGGTGCGCAACATCGCGCGCGCATTCATCTTGCCGTTGCGTGTTTGCAGGCAATAGAGGCGACCCTTCTCGATCGTGAATTCGAAATCCTGCACTTCCGCATAGTGTCCTTCGAGGCGTGCGTGCAGTTCCTGCAACTGCCGGTAGATTTCCGGCATTTCCTGTTCCATCTCGGCGATCGGCTTCGGCGTGCGAATGCCTGCCACCACATCCTCGCCCTGGGCATTGACCAGGTATTCACCGTAAATGACGTTTTCGCCGGTACCAGGGTTGCGCGTAAAGCCGACACCGGTGCCGGAGTCGGTGCCCATGTTGCCGAACACCATGGTCACCACATTGACTGCGGTGCCGTTGGCCATCTCCTTGGTGATCTTGAACTGCTTGCGATAGTCGATCGCACGTTTGCCATTCCATGACCTGAAGACCGCACCGATGGCGATTTCCAGTTGCTGGTAAGGGTCTTCGGGGAAGGGCTTGCCGGTATGTCGCTTGACGATGGCAAGAAACTCCTTCGCCAGTTCGGCCAGATGGTCCGGCTTCAGATCGATATCCTGGCTGGCGCCGTAACGGGTCTTGATCACCGCCATCGCCGCGTCGAAGTGCTCGTCGGCAATGCCGAGGGCAATCTTGCCGAAAAGCTGAATGAAACGGCGCCATGCGTCGTAACCGAAGCGCGGATTGCCGGTCTGGGCAATCAGGCCCTTGAGTGTGGCCGGGTTGAGCCCCAGGTTGAGAACGGTGTCCATCATGCCCGGCATCGACATGGAGGAACCCGAACGGACCGAGACCAGCAGCGGGTTGTCGGCGCCGCCAAACGTTTTCCCGGTCTTCTTTTCCAGGGCCTTCATGTGCGCCAGGGTCTCTTCCATCACACCATCAGGCAGGCGGTCCTTTTCGAGAAACGCGAGGCAGGCATCCGTGGTAATCACGAAGCCAGGCGGCACATTGAGTCCGATCTGTGTCATTTCGCACAGGTTGGCACCCTTGCCGCCCAGCAGCATCTTGTTCTTGCCGTCGCCTTCCTCGAAAGCAAACACCCATTGCCGTTTCATCACTTCCTCTCCTTGTTGTCGTGCCATCGGCTTGCCGCTGTGCACAAAAAAGATAACTTTATCGCTTCTTATGGGTAAATTCCACAAAATCGCTGGATTGAGAACTGCGTTTTTTTATTCGAGAGAATTCCATCTGGGCAAAATATGCGCTAAATTGCATACAGTTCATCGAATTACCTTGAGCGAGACCGGAAGTAGAATTCGCCATCGATGTTGGTGAAGTTTGTATATTGTCGCCGACCCATGTGGTGAATTCCACTGTTCTGCACCAAGCATTTCTGATTTCAGGTCGACATGGATATCGTCAAACAAAAACAGATCAGAGAATGGACCTTGCTCGGACTGGTCGGCGCAATGGCCATGGTCGCCAATCTTCCCCGCCATGTGCTCGACAGCATAGGCGTGGAAACCGGCCTGTTGATGGCCTTGTTGGGCATGATGGTAGTGCTGGCGCTGTTTCTCTATGTCCGGTTCTTCTTCTTTCTGCTGTATGCCTTGTTGGCCGTAGGCGCCAACCTGCCGGAGCAGTGGGCCGATTCCCTGCATGTAACCAAGACCCCACTGTTGGCAGCGCTGATCGCCATGGTCGTGCTGTCTCTGCTCAACTACAAAACCAAAGTGGTTCCCACGGGACTGGAACCAAAGAAGCGCAAACAGAATCCCGAAGCGACCAAGGTTTTGCTCAGCGCCATCCAGCGCAGCAATCTTCCCTACGTCAAGACGCTGCTCACCATGGATTTCGATCTCGACACCACCGATGAGCAGGGTATGTCGCCGTTGATGTGGGCCGCTCAACGTGGCGAGTTCAAGATGGTGCAGATGCTCATCAAACGCGGCGCGTCGCCTTTCCTCGTCGGGCCAGCCGGCAAGGCTTCCGATTTGGCGCTGCAGAACAACTTTCCGGCCGTCAATGAATTTCTGAAGAAGGTCGAAGAAGTACAGGCAGCCGAGGCCGCGAAACGGGCTGCGCCCTTCCCAGGCAGCGGGTCTGCGGTCGTCGCTTAACTGCTGAACCGTATCAACACGCTGCCCAAGGAGTCGGTCGCAAATCCAGGCAGACATCCGATCAATTCACGCGGCGTGTGAACGCACCGTCGATCACCAGGTTCGCACCGCTGACGAAGCCCGCCGCGGGGCTCGCGAGAAAGGCGACAGCCCGCGCCACGTCCTCCGGTCGCCCGAAGCGACCGACCCGGATCTTCTCCAGGGCCTTCCGGTACATCGGATCGCCTGCCTGTTCGCGCTTGTGCCAAACACCGCCGGGAAAATAGATCTGGCCCGGCGAAACCGTGTTGGCGCGGATTCCTTTCGGGCCAAGGGTGCGGCTGAGTTCCGCCATGTAGTTGGTGAGGGCAGCCTTCATCGCCCCGTAAGCCTGCAGGAAGCCGTCGGGGAAAACGTCATGGCCGACCTCGATTGCCGCAATGCTCGCGATCTGGACGATGGCGCCAGACCCGGACTTCTCGAGCATGGGCACGGCGGCCTCCACCGCGTGGACGGTTCCCATCAGGTCGACCTCGAAATATCGACGCCAGCCCTCATCGCCGGCGAGCCCGCCCATGGCGCTCACGTTGGAAACCAGGATATCGAGCCCGTCCAGTTCATCGCCCACTTCGGAGATCCAGGCCTTGAGCGCGACGCCATCGCGGACATCCAGCGCCCGCCCGGTGGCCGTGACTCCCTTTTTTGCGAGTGCGGCAACCGTCGCTTCGACCGTAGCCGGGTCGCGCGCGCAGATGCCGACGTGACAGCCCTCGTCGGCCAGAACCTCGGCAATGGCGCGGCCGATTCCCCGCGTTGCGCCGGTCACGATGGCTTTCTTTCCTGTCAGCCCAAGATCCATATGCCCTCCGATTTCGTTTGCTCCGGCGGTGCTGCGGAGGTCACCTTGGACGCGGCGCCGCAATACCCGTCTGAGCTGCCGTGCGGGCGACCTCGGCCAAGGCGTCGCTCGGCAGCGGTATGCCGTTGGCCTGATAGTCCTGCGTGCGCAGGTGTTCCAGTTCGCCGGGCAGGACTATGCGCGATACGCCGGCGGCCCGCGGCAATGCGCGGATCCTGCGCACGGTCTCGTCCACGCGTCTGGTGAACGCATCCAGTGTATCGAATGCATCGATGTTCAACACCACGAACAACTGTCCGATGCCCTGCGGCTCGCCGAGGCGTTCGTATAGCGGCACGATTTCCGGTCCGGAACTGGCTCCCGACAGTTGACCCGCGATTAGATCGATCAGGATCGAGATGGCCGAACCCTTGAAACCGCCGAACGGAAGCAAAGCACCGGCAAGGGCCTGCACCGGATCGGTCGTCGGTTGCCCTGCGGCATCCACCGCCCAGTCGGGCGGGATCGCTTCACCACGGTCGGCCGCCCCTTTGATGCGACCGTGAGCCACGACGCTGGTGGCCATATCGAGCACCACCGCTGGCTCTTCTTTTGCCGGAACAGCCACCGCAACCGGGTTCGTCCCGAGGAACTTTGCCCGCGCCCCCCAGGGCGCCACCAGCGAGTCGCCGTTGCTTGCGGCGACGCCCACTGCGCCTGCCGCCAGGGCGCGCATGGCAAAGAATGCAAGCATGCCGCAGTGGTTGCCGTTGCGCACGCTGACGGCTGCGATGCCGTGGGCGCGTGAGCGCGCGATGGCGAGATCCATGGCGCGCGCGGCCATGGCGATACCCAGGCCCGCTTGGGCGTCTGCGACGACGACGGCCCCGCTGTCCCGGACGATCTCGAGTTCCGCGCCCGGGTTGATGGACCGGGCGCGCAGGCGGTCGACATAGATGCCGATCCGCAACGCACCATGGGAATGCACGCCGCGCAGGTCGGCAGCGATGAGCCCGTCGGCTACTACTGCCGAGTCCGCGGACTTCGCCCCGGCACGTTCCAGTGCCTGCGCGCAGAACGTGCGCAATTCGGCGGCGGCGTAGCGACCGGATTCGCTCATTGCGGTCCACCCGGGGCGGTACCATCGCTTCTTGTCGGCCGCAGCGATTGCCAGGCGCGCTTGAGCAACGGGAAAACGAGGAATACAAGCGTCAACAGCAGCAGGGTCAGGGACACGGGTCGCTCCACGAAAATCCCGAAATCGCCATGAGAGATCATGACACTCTGGCGAAATGCGACCTCGAGTTTCGGGCCGAGCACCAGACCGAGCAGCAGCGGCGCGCCCTCGTAGGCCCAGCCGCGCAAGACGTAGCCCAGCACCCCGAAGCCCAGCATCATCCAGATGTCGAGTACGGAGTTGTTGACGCTGAACATGCCGGTGACACAAAAGAGCATGATCAGCGGCAGCAGGATTTTTTTCGGCACGCGCAGGATATTGGCGAACAGCGGCACGAACGGCAGGTTGAGCAGCAGCAGAATGAAGTTGCCGATATACATGCTCGCGACCACCGCCCAGAACAGCTGTGGGCTGTCGCTGATCAGCAGCGGCCCCGGGGTGACCCCGTGAATCAGCAGAGCTCCGAGGAGTATGGCCGGCACCGGGCCGAAGGGGATGCCGATCACGAACAGCGGGATGAAGGCCGATTGCGTGGCGGCGTTGTTGGCCGACTCCGGCCCGGCGACGCCTTCGATGGCACCCCTGCCGAACTCCTCCGGGTGCCGCGACAGGCGCTTTTCCGTGGCGTAGGCTGCATAGGTGGCAATTACCGGCGCAGGCCCCGGAATCAGGCCGGCGAAAAAGCCGATTCCGGTACCCCTGAGTATTGCGCCGATCGAGCGCTTGAGGTCCTGCAGCGTCGGATAGAGATCGCGAAAGTGCGGCACCAGCACGCGCTGTTCGAGTTGCGCCGGCGGCTTCGCCGTGTTGACCAGAATTTCTCCAAGCCCGAAGACGCCGATCGCCACGGCGACGAACTCGATCCCGCCCAGTAGATAGGCGCTGTCGAAAGTGAAGCGCTCGTTGCCTGTGACCGGATCCATCCCGATCGTGCCGAGGATCAGGCCGACGATTGCCATCATCAAGGCTTCGACCAGGGATTTTCCGGTCACGTTGCTGAGCACGACGAAGGCAAAGATCATCAGCGATGCAAACTCCGGGGGTCCGAAGGCAAGCGCCGCCTTCGCCAGGGGCGGCGCGATCAGCACCAGGCCGAAGATAGCGAGCGTCCCGGCGATGAACGAGCCGATGGCGGCGATGGCGAGCGCCGGGCCCGCCCTTCCCTGCTGCGCCATCTGGTAGCCGTCGATGCAGGTGATGACGGACGCAGTCTCACCCGGGACGTTGATCAGGATGGAGGTGGTCGAGCCGCCATACATGGCGCCGTAGTAGATCCCCGCAAGCATGATCAGCGCCGAGGTCGCATTCAGGCCGAAAGTGGCAGGAATGAGCAGCGCAATACCCGCGATCGGGCCGAGGCCCGGGAGGACGCCGACCAGCGTTCCGACAATGGCGCCGATCAGGCAGTAGAGCAGATTCTGCCCCGTCATGGCAACGGCAAAACCATCGGCCAAGTATTGCAGCGATTCGATCATGTCAGAAGATCCAGCCCGAGGGCAACGGAATCTGCAGCAAGCGCACAAAGACGACATGGCACGTAGCGGCCGATCCGAGTGCGACAGCCAATGAGATGTACCAGCGGCGGATTCCAAGAATCTGCAGCAGCGCCAGCATCAGCAGAAAACTCGCGAGCGTGTAACCCAGCGGCTTCAACAGCACCACGGCCGCGATCACCCCGGTGACAAACAGCACGACCCGCCGTGTCGCGCCATCGCCCTCAGGAAGCGTCGACGAGGCTGGTGCCTGCGCTGCGGCCGCCTTCGGCCTGGCCAGATAGATCCGGACGCCATGGCCGGCTGCAAGGGCCATCAGCGCCAGGCCCAGCGTGAAGGGAAAGAAACCAGAACCAGGCATGCGCAGCGCTCCCAGCGGCAGTTGTAGCGAGAGCACCGCAGTGATGGCCCCGAACACGAACATCGAGATCGCAGCGCTCATGGCCGGGTCTCAGCCAACTGCCTTCAGCGGCCGTAGAAGACCGTCGTCGGCGGCCTCACGCTGAGCCATACCGCGTCGCAGGCTGCGAGTATGTCGGGTGAAAGCTTGATGTCGGTTGCCGCAATATTGTCCTCGAGCTGGGCTACCGAGGTCGAACCGTTGGAGATCGCGGTGATCGCCGGATTGGCGAGTACCCAGGCGAGTGCGAAACGCGACAGACTCACCCCCGCCCCCGCGGCGATTTGCTTCAGCTGCTCAATGGCCGCAAAGTTCAAATCGTTCCAGTACGGCTTGTTGTAGGTGTATCCCCACTGGCCGAGGCTGTAGCGCGCGCCTTCAAGCGGCGCCTTGTCCTTGTCATACTTTCCGGAAAGAAGGCCGGCCGCCATCGGACTGAACGGAACCACGCCGACGCTTTCCTCGAGGCAAAGCGGCAAAAGCTCGTATTCCACATCGCGCGCGAGCAAGTTGAATGGCGGTTGGATCACATCCCAGCGCGCGAGTTCGTGCTTGTCACTGAGCCAAAGCGACTTGGCGAGCTGGAACGCGCGGAAGTTCGAGCAGCCCAGATAGCGCACCTTCCCTTGCCGCACCATGTCGTCCATCGCCCGCAGCGTCTCATCCAGCGGCGTGTCGTAGTCGGGCATATGGGCATAGT
Organism: Sulfuritalea sp.; assembly: GCA_041648855.1. Classification (GTDB taxonomy): domain Bacteria; phylum Pseudomonadota; class Gammaproteobacteria; order Burkholderiales; family Rhodocyclaceae; genus Sulfuritalea. The sequence goes on from JBAZOF010000009.1 coordinate 21,263, forward strand.
AGATGTCGAGGTAGTCGGTGCCCAGCCGCTTGAGGCTGCCCTCGAGCGCCTGCATCAGGTGTTTGCGCGACAGGCCCATGTCGTTGGGGCCGGTACCTTCACCCGATTCCCAGGGCCGGAAATGCTTCGGGCGGGCCAAGTCGATCGGCCCGGAGACAATCTGCTCGCCGTACTTTGCCGCGAGCTTCCGGATGTGGCCGCCCTTGGAGGCCAAAACCAGTGAGTCGCGCCGGCCCTTGATCGCTTTGGCGACAATCTGCTCGGTAACTCCGTTGACATACATGTCGGCCGTATCGATGAAGTTCACGCCCAGTTCGACGGCGCGGTCAATCAGCTGCAGCGAGGTCGCCTCATCGACCTGTTTGCCCATGGTCATGGTGCCCAGGCACAAGGTGGATACCTTGAGCCCGGTGCGCCCCAGCTTCCTGTATTCCACGGCGCCCCCTTACCTTGCCGTGCTGCCTATTGCGCGAGAACTTCGGCCCAGGTCGTCACCGGCCATTCCTTCTTGAACATCTCCTCGATCGCCGGCTTGGCCTTGACCCGGAATGTCTCGGCGTCCGGTATCACGACTTGCATGCCCTTGCGCTGCAACTGGATCAGCAGCGCAAGCTCGCCACCCTTCATCTTGGCATTGGACCAATCGCAGGCTTCCCGTGCCGCCTGCACCACCAGTTCCTGGTCGGCCTTCGACAGACGCGCAAAGAACGCCTTATTCACCAGCATGCCGCCGGTCTGGACCAGATGGTTGGTGATGATCAGGTGCGACTGCACTTCATCCAGCTTGAACGAAGCAATCTGGGGCAGATCGCCTTCGGAGGCGTCCGCCTTGCCCGACTTCAGTCCCGAATAGAGCTCGGGCAGCGGCAATGGAACCGGTATGGCGTCCAGTGCCTTCCACGCCGTGATCCAGGTGGCGACGCCCGGCAGGCGCAATTTGAGGCCGTAGACATCTGCCGGCGTGTAGATCGGTTTCTTTGCGGTGGTTTGCCGCTGCCCCCGGAACACGATACCGAGAAATTTTACGTTCCCGTTCTTCTCGGTCATTTCCCGCGCAGCCTGGCCGAGCTTGCCGTCCCAGACACGCATGAAGTGGTCGAAGTCCTTCATTACATAAGGCGCATTGAAGAAAAAATACTGCGGAGCGTAGACCTCAAGCGAACGATGGCCGTTGGACTGCATTTCGAGCGCGCCGCTCGCGTTCTGATTGCTTACTTCCTCTTCCGACTTGGTGCCGGCGTCGATCTGCACGGCGATGCGGCCGTCGCTGCGCTGTTCGGCGAGTTGCTTGAATTTCTCGGCCGCATCCACAAGGATGTGGCCCGGCTTGAACGGGCTTCCGATGCGGATGGTGAGTTTTTCTCCGCCCGCCGCGGATCCTGCGGTTTGCTGGGACGTGGTGGCGCAGCCAGCCAGGGCCAGGGCCGATGCCAAGGCGAATATATAGGTTTTCATTTTTTGATCTCCGCAACGAGCTTGCCGTAACGTTCGTGATCAGCGGCCATCAGCTTGCCGAATTCGGCCGGCCCGATGTAGGCAAGGGCCACGCTCATGTCGGCAGCATTTTTCCTGAACGCTGGATCGTCCATTCCCTTCTTGAATGCGTCATGCAGGGTCTTGATGACTTCAGGTGGCGTGCCCTTCGGCGCAGCGAGACCGCGCCACTGGCCCATGGTGAAATTGATCCCTTGTTCGCGCACCGTCGGTACCGTTGGAAAATCCGTCATGCGGCTCTCCGAGAACAGCGCCATGATCCGCAACTTCCCTGCCTTCACGTGGGAGATGCCTTCCGGTGGCGAGACTGAAACGGCATGCACATGCCCACCGAGGAGCGCGGTGACCGACGGGCCGCCGCCAGCGAACGGAATGTGATTGAACTTGACCCCGGCCGTCTTCTCGAAGGCAAGCGCGATCAAGTGAACGCCGCCGCCGGCACCGGAGTTTCCGACGGTAATCATTCCCGGGTTCTTGCGCGCGTAATCCAGAAATTCATTCAGGTTCGCCCACGGAGCATTGGCCTGAACCTGGAGCATCGCGGGATCCTGAACCACGTTGATGATCGGCTCGAAGCTCTGGTAGGTAAACGCGGTCTTGACCTGGTGGGGCAGAATCGTCACCGGCGTGATGATCGATACCAGCGTGTAGCCATCTGGCTTGGCCTGCGCAACCTCGGTGAACCCGACTGCGCCACCTCCGCCGGCCCGGTTGACCACCACCACCGCCTTGCCGAGGTATTTCTGGGTGCTGGCCGCGAGCGCCCGGAACACGAGGTCCGTGGCACCACCGGGTGCATAGGGGATGACAATCTGGACTTCCTTGGCGGGAAACTGCTGCGCCATGCTCAAACCGGTCAGTCCGCAGACCGCGGCGAGAAACAGCATACGAAACAAAGTTTTCATTTTGTCCTCCGTTATGGGTCCAAAAACTTTGTTTAGTCTGGTCGCGAGACGCGCAACCGTATTGATCCAAATCAAATAATTCGCTGCGTACGGCCGACATCTCATGACGCTTGCAAGCACACTCCGTGTCAAATCTCGCGCTGCGCAGTTAATGCACACGAAATGACTCGATTGACTCGGAAGCCTCAGCAGTGAGAGGCAGTGCGGTCTCGCGCATATCCCGCCCCTGTTTCGGGATGAATATGCAAAGGCCGACAGGATGCGGCGCTATTGGCGCGCCGGTATACGGGGGGGCGCATCTTCGCTGCTTGCGGCCCCTGCCTTGCCCTTCGGCGGGGCTACTCCCACTCAATCGTTGCTGGCGGTTTGCCCGAGATGTCGTAAACGACGCGGTTGATGCCGCGCACTTCGTTGATGATGCGGTTGGAAACCCGGCCCAGCAATTCGTGCGGAAGTTCGGCCCACTTGGCGGTCATGAAGTCCGAGGTCTGCACGGCCCGCAAGGCCACCACGTACTCGTAGGTGCGACCGTCGCCCATGACGCCGACGCTCTTCACCGGCAGGAACACCGCGAAAGCCTGGCTGGTCTTGTCATACCAGTCGGCCGCGCGCAGCTCGTCGATGAATATGGCATCGGCGCGACGCAGAAGTTCGGCAAACTCGTGTTTTACTTCACCCAGGATGCGTACGCCGAGCCCCGGCCCCGGGAAGGGGTGGCGATACACCATCTCGTGCGGCAGCCCCAGCGCCACACCGAATTCGCGCACTTCGTCCTTGAACAGTTCGCGCAAGGGCTCCAGCAGCTTGAGGTTCAGGGTTTCAGGCAGCCCGCCAACGTTGTGGTGGCTCTTGATGGCGTGCGCCTTTTTGGTCTTGCCCCCGGCCGATTCGATCACATCGGGATAGATGGTGCCCTGTGCCAGCCAGCGTGCATTGGGCAATTTCTGCGCTTCGGCCTGGAATACCTCGACAAACTCGCGGCCGATGATCTTGCGCTTCTGTTCCGGGTCGGCAACGCTTTTCAGGTGCCCCATGAACTGGTTTACCGCATCGACATGGATCACCTTGACGCCGAGGTTGCGGGCGAAGGTATCCATCACCTGCACGCCTTCGTTGAGTCGCAGCAATCCGTTGTCGACAAAAACACAAGTCAGTTGGTCGCCGATGGCTCGGTGCAGCAGGGCTGCGACAACCGAGGAATCGACTCCGCCGGAAAGGCCGAGGATGACTTCCTCGGCGCCCACCTGCTCGCGCACCTTGGCAATCGCTTCCTCGACATAGTTGGGCATGTTCCAATCGCCGCGACAGCCGCAGATGTCGCGCACGAAACGGGCATAGATCTCACGCCCCTTGAGGGTGTGAGTGACTTCGGGGTGGAACTGGACTGCATAGAAACCGCGTGCCTCGTCGGCCATCGCGGCAATCGGTGTGGACTCGTTGCTGCCGATGACCTTGAAGCCGGGTGGCAGTTCCGTCACCTTGTCGCCATGGCTCATCCAGACTTCGAGCAGGCCATGCCCATCCGCGTTGACGCGATCCTGGATGCCGTTGAACAGCTTCGAGTGCCCGCGTGCGCGCATCTCGGCATAGCCGAATTCGCGCTTGCTGCTGCTTTCGACCTTGCCGCCGAGTTGCGCGGCCATGGTCTGCATGCCGTAGCAGATGCCGAGGACCGGAACGCCGAGCTTGAACACGATGTCCGGCGCCTTCCATTCCTCGGCCTCATAGACCGAGTTCGGGCCGCCGGAAAGGATGATCCCCTGCGGATTGAAGTCGCGAATGAAATCCTCCGAGACATCGAAGGGATGCAGTTCGCAATACACCTGTTGCTCGCGCACGCGCCGGGCGATCAGCTGCGCGACCTGGGAACCGAAGTCGAGGATGAGGATTTTCTGGTGGGCCATGGTGAAAGTCTCGAAAGAAATGGGGACAAAAAATGCAAAAGGCGGCTCAGAAACCTGTCTGAACCGCCGCGCCGCCCTTGTTCAAGCCAGCAGGATCAGTCGATGTGATAGTTCGGTGCTTCTTTCGTGATCTGCACATCGTGCACGTGCGACTCACGGATGCCGGCCGACGTGATTTCGACAAACTCGGCCTTGGCGCGCATCTCGTCGATCGTGGCGCAGCCGACGTACCCCATCGAGGAGCGCAGGCCGCCCATCAACTGGTGGATCACGGCGATCACCGGGCCTTTGTAGGGCACGCGGCCTTCGATGCCTTCCGGCACCAGTTTTTCCACGTTGGCATCAGAATCCTGGAAGTAGCGATCCGCCGCGCCATCCTTCATCGCACCGAGGCTGCCCATGCCCCGATAGGCCTTGTAGGAGCGCCCCTGATACAGCACGGTTTCACCGGGCGCTTCCTCGGTGCCGGCGAACAGGCCGCCCAGCATCACGGCGTTCGCGCCGGCGGCAATCGCCTTGGAGATGTCGCCCGAGAAACGAATGCCGCCGTCGGCGATCAGAGGCACGCCGCTGGCGGCCAGCGCATTGGCGACCATGTCCACCGCGGTGATCTGCGGCACGCCGACACCGGCGACGATGCGCGTGGTGCAGATCGACCCGGGGCCGATGCCCACCTTGACGCCATCGGCACCGTGATCGACCAGCGCCTTTGCGGCAGTCGCCGTGGCGATGTTGCCGCCGATGACTTCGACCTGCGGGAAATTCTTCTTGACCCACTGCACGCGCTTCAGCACACCTTCCGAATGACCATGGGCGGTATCCACCACGATCACATCGACGCCGGCTTCCGCCAGCAGTTCCGCACGCTCCTCGGTGCCTTCACCGACGCCGATGGCGGCGCCGACGCGCAAATGGCCCTGCTCGTCCTTGCAGGCAAACGGGTGTTCGCTGGACTTGAGTATGTCTTTGACGGTCACCAGACCGCGCAACTGGAAGGCGGAATTGACCACCAGCACCCGCTCCAGGCGATGCTTGTGCATCAGGATCTTGGCCTCCTCGGGGGAGCTTCCTTCCATGACCGTAATCAGCCGCTCGCGGGGAGTCATGATGGCGCGCACCGCCTGATCGAGGTTGGTCTCGAAACGCGTGTCACGATTGGTGACGATGCCGACCACGACTCCGTTATCCACCACCGGCAGGCCTGAAATCCGATAGGCCCGCGTCAGTGCCAGCACTTCACGCACGGTCATGTCGGGCGGGACGGTGATCGGGTCTTTCAGCACACCGGACTCGAAACGCTTGACCTTGGCCACTTCGGCCGCCTGGGCCTGGGGGTTCAGGTTCTTGTGCACGATGCCGATGCCGCCTTCCTGCGCCAAGGCTATCGCCAGGCGCGCTTCCGTCACCGTATCCATGGCGGCGGAAATGAGCGGCAGGTTGAGCTGAATCTTGCGGGTAAGACGGGTTGCGAGGCTGACGTCGCGGGGCAGGATCGCCGAGTGGGCGGGAACCAGGAGGACGTCGTCAAACGTCAGCGCCTTCTGGAGCAGTCGCATAATATAAAATTCCTTCGTGCCAAAAACGCATTATACGCGAGAGCACGGGTCGCCTATTTGGCGCGTTGCGCCGTCCCGCCAGCGCCGACTTTCAGGGAGCGATCCCATCAGACGCTCAGGCTTCGCCGGCTTCGCCGCCGCCCTTTTTCATGGCTTTTCCCTCGGCAGCGCGCTGTTTGCGCACTTCCTTGGGATCGGCGATCAGCGGCCGGTAGATTTCCACCCGATCGCGGTCGCGCAAGGCGGTGTCGATCTTGGCCAGCTTGGCGTAGATGCCGAGCTTGTTCTTGGCCAGGTCGATTTCGGGATGCTTGACCAGCAGGCCCGAGGCTTCGATCGCCTGCCCAACCGTGCTGCCAGCCGGCAGGCTGATGCCGATCACGTCCTGGCGTTCCGGCATGGCATAGACGACCTCGACATGGATGGATTCAGCCATAGACTTTCTGGGCCCTTTTGACAAAGGAGTCGACGAAGGTGTCGGCGATGTGATTGAACACCGGGCCGAGCACTTTTTCCAGCAAGTGGCTGGAAAACTCATAGTGAAGCCGGAATTCTACCTTGCAGGCCGTCTCTCCCAGCGGCGTGAAGCGCCAGTGGCCGTCCATGTGCGCAAAGGGGCCGTCGGTCAGGCGAATATCCATCAATAGCGGCTCTTCCTTGATGTTTTCAGTCGAAAACTGCGACTTCAGGCCATGGTAGTTGATGCGCAGGGTTGCCGCCGTGCGCGTCGCGGTGCGCTCGTGCAATTCCGTGCCGCCGCACCACGGCAGGAAAGCCGGGTAGTCCTCGACACGATCCACCAGGCCGAACATCTGTGCCGGCGTGCGTTCGATCAAGACGGATTTTTCGACCAGGGCCATTCAGTGAGTGCCGCCAAGGGAGCGTCGACAGGGTGCAGTAGAATGCCGCATTTTACCGCGCCGCACCATGAGCATCGCCGACAACAAGAAGGCATTCCACGATTACTTCATAGAAGAGCGCTACGAGGCCGGCCTGGTCCTCGAAGGCTGGGAAGTGAAGGCGATCCGGGCCGGGCGCGCGCAGATCAAGGAAGCCTACGTGGTGCTCAAGCGCGGCGAGGTATTCCTCATCGGCGCCCACATCACGCCCCTGCTTTCGGCCTCGACCCACGTTCATCCCGACCCGGTGCGCACGCGCAAGCTGCTGCTGCACGCGGAGGAAATCAGCAAGCTGATCGGCAAGGTGGAGCGCGCCGGCTACACGCTGGTACCCCTCGATCTGCATTACAGCAAGGGCCGGGTCAAGCTCTCGATCGGCCTCGCCAAAGGCAAGAAACAGCACGACAAGCGCGATGCCGAGAAGGATCGCGACTGGGTTCGCGAAAAGGCGCGCGTGATGCGCGACAAGCGCGGCTGAACAGCGCCGCCGCACGCATCTGCAGATGACCCCCGTAACCCTGATCTGGCTGGTGACCGGCTGCCTGATGCTGCAGCCCCTGTCGACCGACCTCTATCTGGCTTCGCTGCCCAGCATGGCGACCGACTTCGGCGTCACCCCGGCAGCGGTTCAGAACACGCTT